>JAQGOF010000065.1 GCA_028293745.1 Gammaproteobacteria bacterium
GTGGTCAGATTACGGTGCTTGACCGGCCGCGGCTGGAACAGCTCTGCTGCGAGTGCTACGGCGTCGTGAAGAAAGAAACGGACCGCCTGCTGCCGCTGCATCCGCTGCACTTACGCGGTGAACAGCCTAACAGCCCGCTGAAAAAGCTCGCATTGGCGATGGAGCGAGAGACGAGTTGAAGGCGATCGTAAACGGGCCGCGATGTCGACTCATGCAAAAGCCACGGCTTCGTCGCCGGAGTGCCTCAGTCAAGCCGAGGCCCAGCACCGCTGAGGTCGGTATGGCCTCGGCGAGCGATCATTTGGAAGAGACCTGATCGGTGGCGTTCTGAGCTGCTGCTTTCAGACCTGATGTGGGAGCAGCGCAGCTCAAGCCAGGCGCGGATTTCGGACGTTCGGAATCTCGCATCTGCTCTTGTCTGCGGATACGCATCATGCGCACGTTGGCTTGGCGGGGTGTATCCATTTCGACCTCGAAAGTCCAGCGACCCTGAGAGTTGCGGGCCGCTTGCGTGAACTGGCGCGTGAACATGACCCACGCAGCAAAAACTCGTCGGTACGCTACCGAACGTATGCCAGGATGGATATCCCCGGGACACCGGCGACCGTCAGATCGTTTGCGCGCGAGAGCCGCTCGGTCTGATCTCAGCACCTTCGGTCGGTCCGTCGCGAGCCGCGACGGCTCGGTTCGATGATCTGCTCGGTTCGATGCCGCACCGACTTCAACGACCAACGCGCCTAGATTGAACACCCAGTTGACTCACTCTTGCGTGAAGACCCAAGCGCGATCATTAGCTGCAGACCGCTGGCGGAACGATGCGATCTGCATTCAATCTCACACCGCTTCAAAGGAACTTTTCATGACTACCCAGACACCTTCTCCGGAACGCACCAACAACCTTGCTGACCAGGCGGCGCGGTCGGCCAATGACGCCGGTACCCTAGCTGAGCGTGGCGCGGATGCCGTTCGAGCCGGAATTCACCAAGCACGCGACAATGCCCAACGCGCCTCCACGAGCGCATCGAAGTACATCAAAAGCGTGCCGATCAAGTCGCTGGTGATCGCCGGCGCCGTCGGCGCTGCATTGATGACTGTCGTCAGCCTTGTGGTCCGTCCGCGTGATAAGCGCATCGAACGGAACCCCCGGAATCCTCCTGAATGAAAGGTTGAACTACGGGCCGCAGCAAGACGTTTGCGCACAACCCGGCGACTTTGCACGACTCACCTGACGCCCAGCCTAGGCGCGTGCCCAGCGCAGCTGCGTGCGCGGACGAACACAGAGGCTCGCATTCGAGGTGCTCACTCAGGTGCACAGCACTGCGCCATGCGTTTCCATACAGACGCTGCAGCGAGGCGCACCTAGGTTCACTACGAGGTTGAACCAGAAGCACAGCCCGCAGCGCTAAGGCGTGGTCAAGACCGAAACCGACCGACTGCTACCCTGCGGCTCGTCGGTGAACTCATACGCCAGCGAAGCAATGGTCCCACGCCAGTAGGGCCTGCGCCCCTGCGGTGACAGCCACGACGCCTCCGCGGTGAGCGGTACACGCATGCCGTTTCGCACCTGGTAGTCCGAAAAGCGTCCTTCCCAGGGAGTCAAGACGATCATCTTGCCGACGATGGCACCGCGCGCGTCGACTCGTGCTGATTCGATCAGACCCGCGTCGTTGAAGCTGAACAGCATCGTCACGCTGAGCGTGCCATCCACCAGGGTGGCGTTTGCGGAGCGATCATTCACCGCATCCCAACACACACCCTGGCTTGGCAGCAACGCGGTCGGATACCACGCACTCTCTGCAAAGAATCGCACCAACTCGCCCCGAGCGAGTTCGCCGTTTCCATGCTGATCGCCCAGCGAAAACAGACCCAGCACCGCCGGATTCAGGATGCCCTCGCCAGCGAGGTAGGCATCATGAACATGCACGGCGATGCCAGGCATCATCGCGATGCGCCCGTTCCATACGAATCCCGGCCTGCGCGTCACGACCCGCTGCTGCGACGTGAACGGCTTCCACTGCTCGCCGGTCTGACTCAGGTTGAAGGTGCCCGTGTGTTCCACTATCGCAGCGGTGATGATGCGCTGCCCATCCTTCAACACGGTAAGGAAGTAGCGCTGCACCGGAGCGGGCAAACCTTCGAGTTCACGCACGTCGTAGACCGATGCGGTCGGCGGTAGACGCGCGGCTTCCAGGCGACCCACCAGCGTCCGGGTGGCTTCAGCCCAGCGCGCGTTTCCATATGTCGTGAGGCCGAGTGCCGTAACCGCCAACACGCCGATGGCGACGATCAGCCCTGTGATCCAAAGCATCGATGCACCCACATTGACTCTATGTACTGTTCCGTACAGAGGCAGCCGTTTGGAACGAGTATCCTGCCGGCCGTGCTTGCCTCATCACTGAAGCACATGCCCGACTCAACCGCGCCCGCCAGAGTGGGCACGATAGTGTCCGTGCGCGGCAGTATCGTGGACATAGAATTCGATACAAGCTTGCCGCCCATCACCTCGCTGCTGCGAGCCGGGAAGGACGCACGAGTTGTGATCGAGGTCTTGGCACAACTTAGCGCCCGGAAAGTGCGCGGGATCGCCATGACGCCTACTCAAGGTCTCGCTCGCGGCATGCTCGTTCAGGACACTGGCGGGCCGCTGCAGGCGCCCGTCGGAAAGTCGATACGCTCCCGAATGTTCGACGTCTTCGGCCGAACGATCGATCGAGGACCTGAGTTGAAAAGCGTTGAGTGGCGCTCGGTGCACCGGGCACCGCCCCCGCTGGCCGAGCGCGCGACCAAATCGGAGATTTTCGAAACCGGGATCAAGGTGATCGATGTGCTCATGCCGCTCGAGCGTGGCGGTAAGGCGGGCCTGTTTGGCGGGGCCGGCGTGGGCAAGACCGTATTGCTGACAGAGATGACAGGCTTCAACGCGCTCGCGACACATGCGGCTCACAGCAAACAACCGTAAGAGAATGTCATGGACACACAAACCCTATCCCCTGACCTGCTTCAGAAGATGGACGCCTACTGGCGAGCCGCGAACTACCTGTCTGTCGGGCAGATCTATCTTTACGACAATCCGTTGTTGAAGCAGCCCCTGAAGCTGGAGCATGTGAAGCCGATGTTGCTCGGACACTGGGGCACGACCCCCGGACAGAACTTCATCTACGTCCACTTGAACCGGGTCATCAAAAAGTATGACCTCGACCTGATCTATGTCAGCGGTCCAGGTCACGGCGGACCAGCGGTCGTG
>JAQGOF010000146.1 GCA_028293745.1 Gammaproteobacteria bacterium
GACTTCGCCCTCGAGCATGCCGAGGCGACTGCCATTTTCGGGGCAATCGACTGATCGGCACCGCGTGAGCTGGAGTCCGCTTCAGGCCCGGATGCGGCGGTCGCGTTCGGGCCTTTATCTCTGCTGCAGCGCGCCTGAAGGAGAGGGGGGCTTGCCTGGGTCGCGAAGGGTACCACGCCGTTCTCGCCGTCAACGACGAGCGCTGGGAGCGCTCGCCGCCGAAGCGGCGGTCTGCCGATCGTTGACCGCTGCGCTGCGGCGTGGCGCCGGCGGTCGCGGGCAATCCGCCCGATATGACCTTCGAGAATTCCATCATGAAGACCCTTGACGCTTTGGTTGACAGCACGACGGCTCGCGGCAGTGCCTTTGTGGATGCCCTTGCTTCATCGGAACTCCACGACCGTACGCCGGCCGCGTTCGCCTCGGCGGCCCATGCAACGACGAGTCCGACCTATGCGTTTTTGCCGACCCAGCGGGTGCTCCAGGCGTTGGGCCAGGCCGGCTTTGTCCCGGTTGGGGCCGCGCAGACGCGGACGAGCCCGGACAGGCGATACGCTGCGCGGCACGTCATCCGCTTGCGGCGCCGGTACGAGACCGTGCAACTCACCGACAGCATCCCGGAAATCGTGTTCATCAACGGACACGACGGCCGCACGGCGACTCAGTTCCGGTTGGGGCTATTCCGCGTCGTCTGCACGAATGGTCTGATCGTCTCCATTGGTGCCATCCCGGTGTGGCGGTTTCCCCACCGCAGCGACGTGCTGGATGACGTGGTCGCCGCCGTGCTGGCGCAAAGTGAGCTGTTCGCCCAGGTCGGTGCGTACGTCGAACGTATGGAGCGAACTCGGCTTGAGGAGCCGCAGCGTCTGGCCTTCGCGGAGGAAGCGCTCGAACTGCGCTTTCCGGGACACCGGCGAGGCGGTATGCACGCGTCGCAGCTTCTGGCAGTGCGCCGTCCCGAGGACGTAGGGACTGATCTCTGGCGCACGTACAACGTCATTCAGGAGAACGTTCTGAAGGGCGGATTGACCAGGCGGTCAGCCTCCAATCGGCCGACCCAGACCCGGCGAATCACTGCCATCCGGGAAGACGTTCGTCTCAACACGGCTCTCTGGGATATGGCGACCGCGCTCGCGGAAACACACTGAGATCGTCACTGACGGGAGAGGGTGCTTCGGCACTCTCTCCCTTTTTTTGCTCGCCAGGGATGGATACGGATTCATTCGGTGGCCACCGGATCGGGAAAGTCGCTGTCGATTTCCTTTAATTGGGGGACCGGCCGAAGTCCAGGTCTCGCATCGGAACATGCACTTAGTGTTTTTGTCTGTATCTCCAAAAAATGGGACTGGACCCTTAATGAGGGCACTGACCGACAGACTGTAATATTTCTAAACAGCGATCAGGTTCCGGGTGGACCTGACGGCTTTCCGTCCGGGCGCCTCCCATTCGAGACGATTCACGCACGCGCTGGGCGTCCTCGCCGATCCAGACGCGTGACTGTGAGTTTCCGGCCACCGGCCAGAAATTCCCACTCCACCGAACCTGGATGCGTGTGAGCATCCCTGATGGATGCTCGAGAGATTCGCGACCGATGTCCGCCAGCCGGATCGATGTGTGCAGCATCGGCAAGAGCACCTTGGCGCTCAGTAGAACCAGGGTGCCCGACTTGATCATGCCGATCCATGTGAACTCGTGCGCCGCCGTGCTATGAAACGGGAAAGCAGCGGGGCAGACCTCACTGTTGTCAGTGACCATGAGTGGCAGGAAGCACACCGACGACTCACAATCATTCAACGGCTCGCGGCGATGCCCGAACGAACACGCTCATGTGTCCAAGTTGCCGCGAAGCAGTTACAGCTGAGTGTCACGCATGCCTATCGTCTGATGGACCGCTATCAGGCGGATCCGCGTCTGACGAGTCTGTTGCCAGCTCGGCGTGGACGCAAGCACGGACACCGTCGACTACCCGAAATGGTCGAAGAGATCATTCAGGCCGCGACCGATGAGATGTATCTCACGCGGCAAAAGGCGTCTCTGACCGCGCTCATTGCTGAGATTCGTAGACGATGCAGATCGCTCGACCTGCCGAGTCCCAGCCGCAATGCAGTCCGACTTCGGCTGACTGCTCGACCTGTTGCACATGTGGTTGCTCGTCGTGAGGGACGCAAGGCTGCTCGCGACCGATTCGCGCCGGCCATCGGTCGCCTCGAAGCGCCTTGGCCGCTCTCGCTCGTGCAGATCGATCACACGTTGGTCGACGTGATCGTAGTTGATTCGGTGACCCGCGCGCCGATTCAAAGGCCGTGGTTGACGTTGAGTATCGATGTGTGTTCGCGCTGTGTGCCGGGGTTCTATTTGTCGCTTGAGCCGCCATCCGCGACTTCGGTTGCGTTGTGCATCACTCAGTCCGCCCTTCCCAAGGAGGGATGGCTTGCGGCTCGCGGAGTTGAGGAGGTGTGGCCGGTCTCTGGTGTCCCTGGGCGACTACATTTGGATA
Source organism: Gammaproteobacteria bacterium (assembly GCA_028293745.1). GTDB lineage: Bacteria > Pseudomonadota > Gammaproteobacteria > Steroidobacterales > Steroidobacteraceae > 13-2-20CM-66-19. Next base: position 2,498 of record JAQGOF010000146.1, read on the forward strand.
ATGCGCGCGAGTTTCGCTCTGAGGCACTTCGGCGAGGCTGCGAGCAGTATGGCATCGGGATCCACTATCGGCCCGTACGTATGCCGCACTACGGCGGCCACATCGAGCGCCTGATCGGCACAATGATGGGCAAGGTGCATCTGTTACCAGGTACCACCTTCTCAGATGTGCGCGTGAAAGGCGATCTTGACCCACAGAAGTATGCCGTCATGACGCTGCAGGACCTGGAGTCCTGGCTCGCCCACGCGATCGCCGGTGACTACCATCGCAATATCCACAGCGCGCTCAACATGCCACCACTTGCTGCGTGGGAGCGGGGAATCGTGGGTGACAACCCGACTTCGGGTCGCGGCAGGCCGGTGGCGGTCTCTGACCCTCGGCGGTTTCTCATCGACTTCCTTCCGATTGAGCGGCGTCTCGTGCGCCGCGATGGCATATTACTTAACTCGATTCACTACTGGTCCGATGCGCTGTCGATCTGGATCGGCCGGCCTGAGAAGATGATCTTGCGCTATGACCCGCGCGACTTGAGCCGCATCTACTTGCTTGCGCCCGACGGTCATTACTACGACGTCGGATATCGAGACGTGCGTCGCCCGCCGATCAGTCTTTGGGAGCATCGCCTGGCATTGAAACGTCTGCGCGATGAGGGGCGCGCCCTGGTTGACGAGGCGGCGATATTTCGCACCGTCGAGCACATGCGCAAGATTGCCGAAGAGGCGATCGCGTCAAGTAAGACTGCTCGTCGGCAACGAGAACGTCTGCGCGTGATTCAGGAAGGACGCGCCGCGCCGACGGTTCCACCTGTAAATCATGCCGTGCCGATCAGTGAGGCGAGCGAC
>JAQGOF010000158.1 GCA_028293745.1 Gammaproteobacteria bacterium
GGTGTCGAGGATCGCCTCGATGGCCAGCTCGTCGGGCTGATTCGTCCCAAGAACGTTACCGAGCCGGAAGAGGAAGAAGACAACGAATTCCAACAGGTGCAGGCAGCAGTTCTGCGCGAGAGCAACCTGAACCTCGCGCGCATCAAGGAAGACATCACGCAGAACGTCGGCGGCACGCTGGACGCTGCCGGACTGGATAGCTGGCAGGAGCTGATGCGGGGACTCAAGGCCGGCTTGCTCATGCTCGGCAAGGCGCGGGCGGTCGAAGTCATCGAGGGTGTCACCGGTCAGCTCAAACGAGTCATGCAGCCGGGCGGCCAGGGTCTGCCGCCGGGGTTCATGGATCGCCTGGCCGATGCGATCGTCAGTGTTGAGTACTACATGGAGACGCTGCAGGCGGGCCGTAGCGATCCTTGGTACATGCTGGACAACGCTCAGGCCTGCGTACAGGCGCTCGAGCATCAGCAGACTCCGGTCCTACCCACCTTGCCTCCGGTCGAACCGTCTGCGTACGCTCGCACATTGCAGATTTCGCCGGCAGCGGTGTTTGGGGCAGACGCCGATCCGAGCTCGACCCTCGTGGGCGCCTCTGCGCCTCCGATCACGACGCGCAGCAACGTTCCTCCGTTAGCGGAAACCGCCGATCCCGAGCTCGTGAAACTCTTCATCGAAGAGGCGCACGAAGAGCTTGCGAAGATCAGGAAGTTCTTCCCCGCCTGGGATCAGAACCCGATGGAGCGCGATTCGCTCATCACGGTCCGGCGCTCGTTCCACACCCTCAAGGGCAGTGGACGCATGGTCGGTGCTCGCGAGCTGGGCGAGTTCGCCTGGTCGATCGAGAACCTGTTGAACCGGATCCTCGACAACACGCTGACGCGTTCGCCGCAGATTGTTGAAGTGTTACGCGACTCAGTGAACGCCCTGCCCGAGCTCGTGGAGCAGCTCGAGACGGGTCGTGCACCGCGTGTAGATGCTGGATCGATCGCCGCGCGTGCGCAGGCCCTTGCTGCTGGCCGTCCCGTACCGGCCGCGGCTGCCCGCGCCGCGGCCTCGCCGGTTGAGCCGCCCGCGGGTGCCCCTTCCGGCAGCTCGCAGACCGGTACGGTTGCGATCCCCAGCGTAGTTCCAATTTCAACTTCGAAATCTCCCGAGCGTCCGACCTTTGCGCACAGCGCAACCTCAACACAGCCGGGTCCAACGTTTGCCCCGGATCGCAACTCGCACACGCAGACTGTAGTCACTGTGCATCCTGCCGCGGGGACTGTAGCCAGGTCCGGGTTGGGCTTTTCGGCCTTCGCGGGACATCCGCGGTCGGACGGCAATGTTGAGATCGCCGCGCAGTCCGTGTTGAAGGAGCCTGACCTCGCCCGCCGGGCCTCTGCGCCGGACCTTGCGTCATCGCAGGCCGCTTCTGCGGAGGCCTTTTCTTCCGACCTCAACATCCCTGAGGTTGAGGGGGCGCCGGACACTGCCGAGCGGGGCAATTCCGAGCAGCCGGGCGCCGAGCCGGCCGCGCCGCAGCTGGCCGGCTCCGAATGGGATTCCCGGGAGTTGGCCGCGGGGCTCGACAACCTGGACCTGCTCCTTCCGGAGGAGCCTGTAGCCACAGAGCCGCTCGTGGCGCAGCAGGAGGAGTCGCTCGGCGGAGCCGAAGAGGAAGAGGGTGCGGCCATTGGCGAGCCCCTGGTGTTGGGCTCCTCGCCCTTGCACGAATCATCGACACCGCCGTCCTTCGAGTCAGGGCAACCCGGCCCGGATGACGTACTTCGTGACATTTACACCCGTGAGACGGCTACACACGTCGCCACCGTCCGCGCGTACCTCGAACGCGAAGAGGGGATGTCCGAGCCTCACGCCATTCCCGAAGAGGTCTATCGCGCCTGCCATACGCTGTCCGGCAGCTCGAAGATGGCACAGGCCCGCCATGGAACGCGGCTCGCCGAGCCGCTCGATCATTGGCTGCGCCGTGTTTTCAACAGCGGACTGGGCTTGTTGAACCAGGACATGGCGCTGCTGGCCGATTGCATGGTCGCCATGGAGGCCGTGGTCTCTCACCTGGATGAGGTCACCGGCTACTTCCACACTCATGTCGTGCTGCAGGAGCGGATCGGCCAGGCAGAGAAGATCCTCGATCATCGTATCGGCGAGGCTGCGCAGCAGCAGAACGACTCGTCACTGCTGGGCGAAGAAGACGAGCTGGCGGAGGACGCCGGTGATTTCGATCCGGAAGTCGCGGCCATTTTCACCGAAGAGGCCATGGAGCTCATCGAGTTCTCCGAAAGCGCATTGACTGATTGGCGCTCGGATCCAGGGAGCGCGGAATACCGGTCAGCCCTGAAGCGCCCGCTGCATACGCTCAAAGGTGGCGCCCGCATGGCGGGCATCACGGCCATGGGCGATCTGAGCCACGAGTTGGAAACGCTCGTCATGCAGGTCGACAACGGGTCTGTGCCCACCGATGACGCGATGTTCGACGTCATCCAGGCCAGTCTCGACGAGCTGGCGCGCATGCGAGAGGCAGTTGCGAACGGCCGCCGTGTTTCAGCTGCTCGCGCAATGATCGCGCGCATCAACAGTTTGTCCAGACCCCGTGGAGGAGCTGCTCCCGGTGCGCCACCAGAGGCGGCAGCACGACAAGCGCCGGCGGCACCCCCCACCCCACAGTCCTTTGCTCCGCCGCCGCCCGCGCTGACGCCGGCGGAGCAGGAACCGCAAACGGACGCAACCAGCGAACCACAAGTGGAAGCTGCGCCCGATTCACAGCCGGCGATGAGCTCCGATGCGGATCGGCCGTTGACCTCTGACTCAGAATCGCAGGTCACCTCCGACTCTGAGACCCAAGTCGCCCGCGCGCTCGAGTCCCCCCGTCGCTCGGATCTTCCGGATACGTTGATTGCGCCGGTGCCGCCGTTCTCGTTCGATGAGGTGGGCGGCACGGATCCCATGAGCGGCGACCTCGCGGCAGAGTTGCTCGCGAGCTACCCAGTTACGCCGGATCACACAGACGAAGCGCACGGGAATGGTGAGTCGCACGGCCGTTCCGTTGGCGACGCCGGGACCTATGATCTGAGCGGCGACGAGGTCGCCGACCTGCAGGTCGATCATGCGTCGGAAGCGAATCACGAGTTGGGGTTCGGTGGCGCACGCGAGCGCGGAGCTCTCGCCGAGCCGGCTGACTACGCCGATGCCGGAGCCCACGGGGGATTCGTAGCAAACGGCGAATCTGCAGTCGGCGCCGGATCCGCAGCCCAAGACGAGCAAGTAGCGCACGGCCAGTCGGCATCCCACGAGGGATTCGCAGCTCACGGGCAATTCGCGGCCCGCGGGGCATTCGGCGGCCCGGCTGAGGGCGACATGGCAGGCCACGGGGGGTCGGCTGCCCGCAATGAGCCGCCAGCCTACGGCGAGCAAGCAGACTTCGGTGAGCAAGCGGCTGACGGCGACGCCGCGGCGCACGGCGATTCCACAGCCCGCGGTGAGCCCGCAGCCCACGACGAAACCGCAGCTTACGGCGGGACCGAAAATAACGCGGACTCCGCTGCTGACCACATCGCATCTGACTACATGACGGCACGCGACTCGGCCGCCAACGAAGAGATCGCAAGCGCCCAGCCATGGACGCCGGAGCCGACACAGTCGCAGCCCGCCCTCGGCGAACCCTCTGACTCAGAAGCTGCGTTCGCCAATCACCCCCAAGACGCCTCTACGCCAGTTGAGTCACCAGCGTCGTTGGAACGAGAGCCGATAGCCGCGCCAGTAGCGCAGCAGCCAGCCGCCGTTGCATTTGTGGCGAAATCAGGGTCCGTGTCTCTCGGTCGCCCCAGCGAATCTCGTACCCCTGAGGAAGGATTGCTGCCGCCGCAAGCCGTACCTCCGGGCCGCGAGCCCGTGGCCCCCGCCGAGCGGCAGGAAATGGCTCGCGTCGACGCAGAGCTTCTCGATCAGCTGCTCAACATCGCCGGCGAAGCCAGCATCGCCCGCTCTCGCCTGGAGCAGCAGCTCGGCTCGATCGACTTCAACCTCGGTGAGCTGTCGCGCACCGTTACGCGCCTGAAAGAGCAGCTCCGCAACCTCGAAATCGAAACCGAAGCGCAGATCCTGCACCGCCACGAGGACGAATCCAGTCACCGCGGCGACTTCGATCCGCTCGAGCTGGACCGCTACTCCTCAATCCAACAGTTCTCGCGCGCGCTGGCGGAAACCGCCAACGACGTGGGCAGCATCCAACAGCTTCTCGAGAACCTGGGCAAGGAAACCCAAAACCTGCTGCAGCAGCAGGCGCGGACGATCACTGAGCTGCAGAACGGTCTGATGCGTACGCGCATGGTGCCATTCCAGCGCCATGTTCAGCGTCTCGCGCGTATCGTTCGTCAGGCTGCGAGTGACACCGGCAAACGTGCCGACCTGACCGTTGAGGGCGCTTCGGGCGAACTCGATCGTCAGGTTCTGGAACGGATGCTGCCCCCTTTCGAGCACATGCTTCGCAACGCTGTCGTGCACGGCATAGAAAAGCCCCGCGACCGGGTCGCAGCCGGGAAGCCCGAGGCGGGACGGATCGTCCTCGAACTGCATCGCGAAGGCGCCGAAGTCATGGTCCGCCTGACGGATGACGGCGGCGGCATGAACCTGAAAGCCATCCGCGACAAGGGCGCGGCTCTCGGGCTCATCCCTCCCGGAAAGACCCTTAGCGATGAGGATGCGATGCAGCTCATCCTCGAGCCTGGGTTCTCGACTGCAGGCACGATCACCCAACAGGCTGGCCGCGGCGTCGGCATGGACGTTGTGGCAACCGAGATCAAGCGTCTCGGTGGCGCGCTCCATATGGAGACGAAGCCGGGTCAAGGCACCGTCTTCACGATTCGACTGCCCTTCACGCTCGCTATCAGTCATGCGCTGGTCGTGCGGACAGGGGACGAGTTCTACGCATTGCCGCTACCCACCGTGGAAGGCGTGCTGCGCCTTTCGAAGGCCGAGGTGCTGGCACATCTCGGAAAAGACGCTTCCGCCTTTGACTATGGCGGCCAAAAGTACCGTTTCCAACATCTCGCTACGTTCGTTGGGCTCGAACCCTCTGCGTTGCCGGAGCAGGACGTGACGATTCCGGTCGTGTTGGTGCGGGCTGGCGAGCACTCGACGGGCCTCGTTGCCGACGAGTTGGTTGGAAGCCGGGAAATCGTCGTGAAGTCTGTGGGTCCTCAGATCTCCAGCATCCGCGGCATCTCCGGCGCGACCATCCTGGGCGACGGTCGGATCGTAATCATTCTCGATATCGGTGCCCTGGTGCGTGCCGAGTGGCGCGGACGCGCGCAGCCAATCCCGGTCGCGCCCAAAGACAAGAGCGACAAGCGCACATTCGCAATGGTTGTGGACGATTCCATTACCGTTCGCCGCGTGACGCAGCGTCTGTTGGAACGCAACGGGATGCGCGTACTTACCGCGCGCGACGGCATGGATGCGGTTACGCTACTTCAGGACAACATTCCTGATGTCATCCTGCTCGATATCGAAATGCCGCGCATGGATGGCTACGAAGTTGCAGCTCACGTACGCAACGATCCGCGCCTCAAGGACGTGCCGATCATCATGATCACATCACGCGTGGGCGAAAAGCATCGCGCTCGCGCCATCGAACTCGGTGTAGACGACTACCTGGGTAAGCCGTACCAAGAAGCGCAGTTGCTGGATGCAATAGCACCGCTCGTTGAACGCCGTCGGGGACCGCAGGGTACCGGGACATTCGACCGCGTCAGCGATGCAAGGATTTAGTTGCTATGGCTGAGCGAGTCACCGAAATCTACAGCCTGTTGGTTCCTATTACTGACGGGCGTCTCATCGTCCCTCGCGCTTGCGTCGCGGAGGTCGTCGGCTTTCAGGTCCCGTCCGAGATGACCGGAGCACCGCCCTGGTATATCGGCACAGTGCCCTGGAATGGCAAAGCGATTCCGCTCGTGTCCTTTGAGGGGGCTTGCGGCCAGATGATTCCGCCCGCCTCGGGCCGGACCCGCGTCGTGATTTTCCATGCGCTGGGCACGCGCGTCGAAGGCGGCAATTTCGGGATCGTGTCGCAGGGCTTTCCGCAACTCGTGCGCGTCAGCTCAGACGTGGTTCGGCCGGACAACTCGCGTGTCTTCCCCGATCGCGCGCCCATCATCTGCCAGGTCAGAATGGTGAACGAGACTCCGATGGTGCCCGATCTCGAGCGCCTGGAGGAAATGATCGCGGACGAAACCCGCGTCAGTGCTGCGTGACGGGCGCACCGCCGTAGATCGAGGCAATTCCCTTCGGCGCGTCCGCGCTCGTCGGCGTGCTGCGGGCATGAAACGGCTGGGGTGGCCGGAATCCAACCGGAATTGTGAAGCCCGATTCCACTTTCGCGAACGGCAGCCCATTCACCGAGGCCATCGTGCCCTCGCACAACTCGAGCTTCGGTAGCTTCGGCCACGTGATCTGCGGCTTTGGAACGTCCACCTCCACTTGAGTGACCGGCACACCCAGCGCCGAGGCCAGGTGCTCGACCAGCCGCTGCAGCTCTTCCGAAAAATCACCCTGCAAGGAGGGATCCCGCGCCAGGAAGTAGGTTGTCAGGTAGCGGGCGATCGGCGAGGCCTTGCCGATCTCGTGATTGACGAGCTCCTGCTCGTTCGCGAATGTGAACAGGGAAGTGGTGGACAGGTAGTCCATGAAGTCGGTTGGCACGGCCGGCTCGTTGGGATGAATCGCGGCCGTACGTACCTTGATCACTGTCCCTACGCGCGTGACCTGCACGTCATTCAACTCGAGCTCGTAGGTGAGTTTGACCGGCCAGGCGATGAAGATCTGCGGCGTCTTCCCCCACACGGATGGGCAGGCCCGGTACCAGATCGCGAGCTGACGCTCGTGCGCAACGATGGCATGCGTTTTGAGCTGGGTGACGATTACCTGGACCGGATCGACAGTCGGCTCTTTCTTCTCGCTCCAGATCGCATGACCGATCAGGCCGCCGAGGACGAGCGCCAGCAAGGCGATGACGACGTATTTCATGGCTTCAAAGGTCCCCGAATTTCTGCTGCAGCAGAGTCAGAGCGCACACCGCGGCTGTTTCCGTGCGCAGCACGCGCGGGCCCAATCGAACGGGCGTAAAGCCGGATCTGATCGCCGCTTCCTGCTCGACATCGGCGAGTCCGCCCTCCGGTCCGATCAACACCGTGGTGTCCACGGCAGCATTGGCAATGTCTGCAATGCGCAGCGGCGCGCCAGGCGAGAGCAGCAGCGCAGTCCCAGTCGATGTACGGTGTTCGAGCAGCTCATACAGGCCGACAGGCTCCGTGATCTGCGGTACCCGATTGCGCCCGCTTTGCTCGCACGCAGCAACTGCGATCGCGCGCCAGTGTTGGACCTTCCTGAGCGCCTGCTTCTCATCGAGCTGGACGACACTGCGCTCAGTGAAGAGGGGCGCTATTCGCCAGACACCGAGCTCGGTCGCCTTCTGCACGACCCAGTCCATTCTCTCTGCGCGCGAGATGCCTTGAGCAAGTGTCAGCTGGCAAGGCGACTCCCGGTCAACTTCCCGGCGTTCCAGCACACTGACAACGACAGTATCGCGGCGTATTTCCTCGATTGTGCCTGCGTACTCACCACCCTGTCCGTTGAATAGTGTGAGCGCATCTCCTACCCGCAGTCTCAATACCCGCACAATATGGTTTCCCGCGCTTGCCTCGACCGTCAGGCGTCGCCCGGTTTGTAGCTCTGCATCGACATAGACTCGTGTCAATCGCATGTCGCGAGCTCGATTCCTTCGCGGGCGACCGTGACCATCAGTTCGATCTCATCATGAGATACGACGTAGGGCGGCATGAAATAAATCACGCTTCCAACTGGACGAAGCAGCAGTCCACGCTCCAGCGCATGGCGGTACACGCGCATTCCGCGGCGTTCCTGCCACGCGTAGGGCTGGCGACGCGCCTTGTCGCGAACCAGCTCGATCGCAACGATCATTCCTCGCTGGCGGACTTCAGCCACATGCGGATGGTCTTCCAGCTCGCGCGCGAGCCTTCCCATGTGTTCTGCCAGCGAACGGTTGCGTACCAGCACATCGTCGTCAGCGAAAATCCTGAGGGTCTCCACCGCAGCCGCGCAGGCGAGCGGATTGCCTGTGAAACTGTGCGAATGGAGAAACGCGTTCAGCTTTACATACTCGTCGTAAAAGGCGGTGTAGACGTCCTCGGTCGTCACGACCGCGGAGAGCGGCAGGTAGCCCCTGTCAGGCCTTTCGACAGGCAAACGAAATCCGGCCGGATGTGGGCCTGTTCACAAGCGAACAGGGTGCCCGTCCGTCCGAACCCAACTGCGATCTCATCGGCAATGAGATGAACGCCGTAGCGATCACAAGCCTCGCGCAGCAACTGCAGATACACCGGATCGTACATGCGCATGCCGGCTGCGCACTGCACCAGAGGTTCTACAATGACGGCAGCGGTCTCGTCGGCATGCCTCGCCAACGCCGCTTCCATGTCTGCAAACTTGCGCCGGGAATGGTCAGCCCAGCTTTCGCCTGCCTCACGCTCGAAACAGTCGGGTGAGGGCACGGTGATCACCTCCATCAGCAGCGGCTTGTAGATCTCCTTGTAGAGCTCGACATTGCCGACGGCGAGTGCACCTAGTGTCTCGCCGTGATAGCTGTTGGACAGGGTGATGAAACGACGCTTGGCCGGGCGCCCGATGTTGCGCCAATAGTGGAAGCTCATCTTCACTGCAACTTCGACCGCCGACGAGCCGTTGTCGGCGTAGAAGCAATGCGTCAGGCCGGCAGGCAAGACCCTGACGAGCGCTTCGGAAAGCTCGATGACCGGCTCGTGTGTGAAGCCGGCGAGGATGACGTGCTCCAGCTTGTCCAGCTGCTTGCGCACCGCGGCGTTGATACGAGGGTTGCAGTGGCCAAACAGGTTGACCCACCAGGAGCTGATACAGTCCAGGTAGCGCCGGCCGTCAAAATCCTCCAGCCACGCTCCCTGCCCGCGCCGGATCGGGATCGGCGGCAGCTGCTCGTGGTCCTTCATCTGCG
>JAQGOF010000187.1 GCA_028293745.1 Gammaproteobacteria bacterium
TCTCGCCCTTCAAGATGAAGAAGGCCGAGCTGATTGCGACGCTCAACAACTTTCTGATCGAGCAGTACGCGGCCGGCCGCAAGGTGCTGCTCATCGTGGACGAGGCGCAGAACCTGTCGATGCGCGTTCTCGAGGAGATTCGCCTGCTCTCCGGCGTGGAGACCACCAAGGAGAAGGTGTTGCGGATCATCCTGGCGGGACAGCCTGAGCTCAATGAGAAGCTCGACGCGCCCGAGCTGATACAGCTTACACAGCGCATACGCCTTCGATTCCATCTGACCACGTTGTCGGCGCCGGAGATGCGCGCGTACATCCAGCACCGCCTGGAAGTTGCAGGCGGCGGCGATCGCCAGATCTTTGCCGAGGAGGCTTACTCGGACATCTTCCGTTATACCGGCGGCGTGCCGCGGCTGGTCAACACTCTGTGTGACACAGCGATGATGGCTGCATTCACCGCGGACCGCGATACGGTCACGCTTGCCGACATTCATCAGGCCATCGAAGAGCTGCAGTGGGTCGAATATGCGGCGCGCAACGCGCTGCAGACGAAGGCGCCATCCGAGCCGCGAATGTCCGAGTCAGGGTCAGCCAGCGGCGCCGTTCCCGGTGACGACGGCCAACCCATTCATGGCCGCCTGCTCGTCGCGACCGATGGACGCACGGTTGAAGAGCGCATGCTCCGCGTTGGTCGCATCATCGTGGGCCGTACGCCCGATAATGATTTACAGATCGATAGCCGCTTCGTAAGCCGACATCACTGCCAGATCGTCACTACGATGCACTCGAGTGTGATCGAAGATCTGAACAGCACCAACGGCATCTACGTGAAATCCAAGAGAGTTCGCCGCCACTACCTGAATGACGGCGACGTCGTAGTGATCGGCAAGCATGAGCTGATCTATGTCGATGAGCGGATGGCGCGGACGCGCGCCGCGATGACCGACACGGTGCCCGGCGTTCACATCCAGACCGGTGTGGTGGATACAGGCGTGGTGGACGAGGAGCAGCTCGAATAAAGCTCGAGCGGGTCCTCGTCCAACTAGTCCTTGTCCAAGTCGCCCAGGGCGTCCGGTTTGCCATATTGCGATTGCATTTCGCGGAAATCGCGGCGGCGCAACAGAACTACGATGCCTCCCAGAACGCCCACGAGGCCCAATAAGCCGATCGGGATGCTGACAGCTCTGTATGGGCTGACATAGCTGCCGAACAGCGCAGCGGCGCCGCCCGCCACGTATATCCATGGCAGCACCTCGTACAGAGGCCTGGACAGGCGCTTTCCGGTACGCGTCATGCGGCCATCCTAGCCTGACCTACGCCCCGGCGCTAACCCCAGCGGCGCAAGGGCACCTTGACCCTAACGGGAGCGGTTATTCCCGTTCCGTTGAGGGTGGCCCATTTGGGCCGGCCCGTTTGGGCTGGCCCTTGGGCCTCAGCGACGCTGAGCTTCAGTTCTTGGGCCCGAGCAGCTTCTCGATCAGCCGTCCCAGCAGCGAGGGCTTCAACGCCTCGATACCGTAGTCCGTTTTCGGTTTGTGCGCGCCGCTGTTGAGGGCCCTCATCAGCTCCGTGGGGATCTCGAGTTTCTGAGTGTCGGCGAGTGCGGGCTCGGCGTGCATCATTCAATCCTCAACTGAAGTGGAACAAATACGAGCGAGCAAGCTACGGGCCCAACGATCGGCGCGGCGTGCAGGCCGTCACAGCTTCGCTACGTTCCCCACTGCAGACATCGGAATCGGATGCACGTTCACGCGATGAAAAAATTATGTCCGTCGCCGTATGCACACACTCGGCATCTTGCTGACACAAATGCTCAACAATGGACGCGTAGTGTCATGGCTGCGCTGCCCTCGCAGACGGCGAGTGGTGAGGAAGCGGAAGACCACTCGCCGTCTGTCCGGCGCACGGACTGCGCGTGCCTGCGCACCACGAGTTGATTGCGGGCGCAACGGCGCAATCCCTCGCGGGGAGCATCCTGCTCCATCCGCGCGCCCACTATGAGCCAACATGTTGAATCGGGGCAGACTGCATTCCTGCCGGTTGCGGCGAGAAACGCGGACACAAGCTCAAATGCCGGGCTTTTTGCCTGAAAATACGGCGTTTCAGCCGGTGCCGCCCACCGTGAGCCCATCGATTCGCAGCGTGGGCTGGCCCACGCCGACCGGAACACTCTGCCCGTCCTTGCCGCAGGTACCAACACCATCGTCGAGCTTCAGGTCGTTCCCCACCATGCTCACTCTCGTGAGCACATCCGGGCCATTGCCGATGAGCGTTGCACCCTTGAGCGGCGCCCCGAGCTTGCCATTTTCGATTGTATAGGCCTCGCTTGCCGAGAACACGAACTTGCCGGACGTGATATCGACCTGGCCGCCGCCGAAGTTGACTGCATAGATGCCACGCTCCACGGAACGGATGATTTCCTGCGGATCATGCGGACCCGGGCGCATGTAAGTGTTGGTCATTCGGGGCAGCGTCAGGTGTGCAAAAGATTCACGCCGGCCGTTGCCGGTCGGCTGCGCCCCCATGAGGCGCGCGTTCAGCTTGTCCTGGATGTAGCCACGCAGCACGCCGTCCTCGATCAGGGTCGTGCACTGGGTCGGCGTGCCTTCATCGTCGATGTTCAATGACCCGCGGCGCCGCGAAAGAGTCCCATCGTCAACGATCGTGCATCCAGGGGAGGCCACGCGCTCGCCGATCCGGTTCGCAAACGCAGAGGTGCCTTTGCGGTTGAAGTCGCCTTCCAGGCCGTGCCCGATTGCCTCGTGCAGCAGAATGCCCGGCCAACCGGGGCCGAGCACTACGGTCATCGACCCGGCCGGCGCAGGGACGGCTTCCAGGTTCACGAGTGCCTGCCGCACGGCTTCGCGGCCGAGCGCCAGCGGCTTGTCGTCTGCGACGAGGTCTGCCAGGGAGAAGCGGCCACCCGTGCCTGCGTAACCCTGCTCTCGGCGGCCGTTCTGCTCGACCAGCACCGAGACGTTGAAACGCACGAGCGGCCGGACATCTGCCGCGAGCTCGCCGTCGCTCGTGGCGATGAGCACGACTTCATGAACAGCGGTGACGCTTGCGGTCACATGCACGATGCGAGGGTCGAGGCGGCGCGTTTCGCGGTCCACGCGCTCGAGCCACGCAACCTTCTCCTGATCAGTCAAGCCAGCGCTGGGGTCGGCAGGCAGGTACAGCTCGTGTCCAATCTTCGACTGCCAGGCGCGCAGCTGTTTGTTGCCCCCGTGAACGGCGATTGCCCGCGCCGCACGCGAAGCCTCCTCGAGAGCGGGCAGGATGATCTCATCCGAGTACGCGAAGCCAGTCTTCTCGCCGGCCAGCGCCCGCACACCTACACCCTGTTCGATACTGGCGCTGCCGTCCTTGACGATACCGTCTTCCAGCGACCAGGCCTCTTCGTGCGAGAGCTGAAAATACAAATCAGCGAAGTCAACGGAATGCGTGAGCACGCCCGCGAAGATCCGATCGAGACGGCCGTCATCGAGGCCGCTCGGCCGCAGTATCAGGTTGCGCGCAATGCCGAGCGCATCGATGTTGGAAGGGACGGGGGCTGTGGGGACGTTCATTGCGGATCTGTCCATCATTAGTGTCGAGACTCCTGCAGAACACGATGCTGCAGCGCCGGGAAGCTCTGTCGGACTTCCGCCTGCTGCTGCAGATCGATCTGCGCCGTGATACAACCTCGGCCGCGCGGCAAGCGCTGCACGACGCGGCCCCAATAGTCAACAATCATGCTGTCGCCGTAGGTTTCACGGCCGTTGGGGTGAAATCCCGACTGTGCCGGGGCGACAACATAACAGAGATTTTCGATCGCCCGGGCGCACAGCAGGGTTTCCCAGTGCGCGCGCCCGGTCGGACTCGTGAAGGCAGACGGCACTGTCAGGATTTGTGCTCCGGCTGCGCTCAGATCGCGAAACAACTCCGGGAACCTGACGTCATAACAAACGGACAGGCCGAGACGCCCGACGGGCGTATCAATGACCACCGTCTCGGACCCAGGAGCTACGTGTGCCGATTCCCGGTAATGCTCGGTACGTCCGGGAATGTTGACGTCGAAAAGGTGGATCTTGTCGTA
>JAQGOF010000195.1 GCA_028293745.1 Gammaproteobacteria bacterium
GGCAGATCAGCCCGTAGGCGATGCTGTTCAGGCCGGCGCACTCATAGCCGTGGAGGGAGGAGCCCAGCAGCCCCAGGGCGGCCAGCTCGGGGACCAGCTCCTGGGGGAAGCGGTGCTCCTCGAAGCACTGCTGGATGATCGGCAGCACCTTCTCGTCCACCAGCCGGGCCACGGAGTCCTGCACCATGCGCTCCTCGTCGGTGAGCGCGCTGCGAACGTCGAACAGGTCCAGGGGGTTCAGGCGGGAAGTAGGCACTTCATATTCCTAATAAGAGGGGGCCAATAGTTTAGATCTAAAGATTATCACACGGCTTGCACGGGCTACCAGCCGGCGGAGACAATGAGGTATGGCTACTCGCGCCACGCAGTTGCGCATCCTGCAGGCGGCACTGGAGCTCTTCAACGAGCACGGGACTGCCGCCGTGTCCTCCAATCGCATTGCCGATCGCTGCGGGATCAGCAAGGGCAACCTGCAATATCACTTTGGCAACAAGCGGGAAATCATCTACGCCGTATTCCAACAGGCGATCGGCGAGATGGATGCGGGTTGGTATCGGGACCACCTGGCACCGACACTGGAGCACATGGCCGCAATGTTCGTGCGTCAGCTCCAGCTCATCCTCAAGTACCGGTTCTTCTACCGGGAGATGGCCGACTTGCTGCGGCAGGACCCGCAGTTGCGCAAGCGCTTCGCCGATAACCGCGAGCGCCGGATGCGCGACCTGGAACGATTCATGTTGACCCTGCAGGCCCGTGGACTGATGCGCTTTCCACCCGATCCACGGCGGCTGCGCTCCATCGTCGATGTTACGTGGATCGTGAACGAGAACTGGCTGAACTACATGGACTATCACGACCGGCAGGTGACGGTCGAAGCGATGCTGGAGGGCTACGCAGAGATACTGGAGGTCCTGCGGCCCTATCTGTGTGCGGATCCTCAGCAGATTACGCAGGAGTCCTACCTCACCATCGAGCGCCTCGCGACGCAGTCATCGGCTGAGGCAGTAGCGCGCTCCGCCGCCGCCGGGAATTAGGCCGGTCAGCCTAAAGCGGGTCTGTACAACCCCGAAGCTGTTCGGGAGAGTACCGGCCGATGAGCAGCCCCGTTGTTGCGCGCCCGAAACCATGCCTGGTGAACGTCAAGCCGGGCCGGACGTATTTCTGGTGCAGCTGCGGCCGTTCAGCGAAACAGCCTTTTTGCGACGGCTCCCACAAAGGGACGGGCTTTGCCCCGATCGAGTTCACCGCTGGCGCCCAGGATGAGGAGCTGCTCCTCTGTGGCTGCAAACATACACGCAGCGGGCCCTTCTGTGACGGTGCCCACACGAACCTTCCCGGCGGCTCGCCTCTCGACGATCCGCTGAGTCCGCAAAACCGGGACATCCCAGTAGTCACCGAACGCGATGGCCCGCGCGCGCTCCTGAACGGTAGCTGCTACGTATTCTCGCCGCGTCTTGCGGCGATGCAGCCCCGTGGTTCATTGCGCTACTGCTACATGGTCTCGGCCGAGATGGGATCGCTGTATCAGGCGCAGTTGCTGATGGAAGTCTCCGGCGCGACTTCTCCGGTCATGAGCCTCGGTTCCTGCGACGTGATCCTGTTTGTCGGCGCAGGCGCCGGCACGGTGACGATCTCGGGCCGCGCCTTCCCGGTGAAGGCCACCGACGGGGTGTACATCCGGCCGTCCGAAGCGATTCAACTGTCTGCCGATGTTGGTCAGACGCTGAAGGTGTTTGTTCTTGCCTGCCCGTTGGGCGAGATAACCTGGCTGGACGAAATGCTCACCAACTTTGACTCGCAGTACGGGCAGCGTGTGGTGCCGGTGGATCCGGACCAGCGTACCGCGATGGGCCCGCGATACTTCCAGGTCCTCGTGGACAAGCGGATCGGATCCAAGGTCATCACACAATTCATCGGCCACATACCTCGCTCCAAGGCTGCTCCGCATCGTCACCTCTACGAAGAGGCGATCATCGTGCTGTCCGGCGAGGGTTACATGTGGACGGAAGAGAAGAAGGCGCGTGTCGCGGCAGGTGACGTGATTTTCCTGCCGCGCAAGCAGCTCCACTCGCTGGAGGCAACATCCGCGGACGGCATCGACGTCGTCGGTGTGATCTGCCCCGGCGACAATCCCAGCATCAATTACTATGACTAACCAAAAAAATAACGACTCACGAACCGTCACACTCTGTCTGACCAGCCTGGTCTGCCTCGGCACGCTGCCTGGCCTCGCAGCAGCCGCGGAAGCCGCACCCGCCGACAACCCGGCGCCCGCGACTCTGTCGGAAGTCGTGGTCACTGCCGACAAGCGCGGCGAGGAATCGATCCAGAGCATCCCGACCACCATCCAGGCGATCTCGGGCGAGACGCTCGAGCACCGGGGCGCGGTTGAATTCTCGGACTTCTCGAGTCAGGTGGCCGGACTCTCGTACGATGATCTCGGTCCCGGCGACAAGAAATACGTCATCCGCGGCGTGACCTCGACCGGACCGGCGACGGTCGGGGTTTACTACGACGAGGCGGTCATTACCGGTTCCAACTCGAACGACGGCGGCGGGCGCCAGCCGGACATCCGCCTGTTCGATCTGGACCGTATCGAAGTGCTGAAGGGACCGCAGGGCACGCTGTATGGCGCCAGCTCGATGAGCGGCACCATCCGTTACATCACGCGCAAGCCCGTGCTGGACAAGCTCGAAGGCTATGTTCAGGCCGAAGGCTCCAACACGTCGCAGGGCGGTGGGAACTACAACTTCAATGGCGCTCTGAACCTGCCGATCGTGGACGGCGCGCTCGCGGCCCGTCTCGTCGGCTGGACTGTGCAGAACAGCGGCTTCATCGATGACATCCGCATTCCTGCCGGCCCGGTGGACAACGCGAACTGGGATAAAACCGAAGGCGGGCGCGCTCTGTTGCGCTGGGCAGCCACGGACGATCTGGATATCGTGGCCAGCGCGACGGTACAGACACTGAAGAGCGGCGGCTCGTCGCGCTACACGCCACCGGGTGTGCTCTCCTTCGGTGACACGCCGAAGCATCCCGCACCCCAGTATCCACGAGTTCTCGGCGGTGACCTGAAGAACACGGACCTGACTCTCAGCCCTTGGGATGAGACCATGCAGATCTTCGGGCTGACTGCCACCTATACGATGCCCACCGGCGTGGTCACCGCGACCACCAACTACTTCAACCGCCGCGTCGATTTCAACTTCGATTCGACACCCATCCTGATCTCGTTCGACGTGCCGGTGGCCGCCATCACCCAGGAGCCGCAGAACCGGCGAATTATCTCGAGCGAGCTGCGCTACGCCTCGAAATTCGACTTCCCGGTGAACTTCGTGGCCGGCGGGTTCTCGCAGCGCGAGCACAACGATTTTACCGTCCACGTCGTGAAATCGAATCTGCTGGGTCTGCCCAATGGACCCTTCAGCGGCCTGAACAGTGATGATGCGCTGAACAACCCGGCGACCGGCAATACGTTCTTCGGGCGCTACGACAACAACATCATCAAGCAGTACGCGGCCTTTGGTGAAGTCACCTGGACGGCAACGGACCGGCTGGCAGCCCTCGTGGGCGTGCGCTATTTCCATTCGTCGCAGGAATCCTTCCAGGCTCAGACACACCCGTTTGGCGGCTTCAGCGGCAGCCCGGTGGGCGAGCAGACGAACAGCTTCGCCGGCAACAAGACGACCTTCAAGGCGAACCTGTCCTACAAGGCGGACTTCGGCCTGATCTATGCCACGGTCTCCGAAGGCTTCCGGGTGGGCGGCACCAATGCGGCGAACCTGCCGTTCGCGAGCAACATTCCGCGTACCTATGATCCTGATCAGTTGCGCAACTATGAGCTGGGCCTCAAGTCGGATTTCTGGGACAAGCGGCTGCGCGTGAATGCCGCCGCCTATGCGATCCGCTGGTCCAACATCCAGATTGCGAGCCTGGATGCCACCGGTGCGTTTCCGTTCGTGACGAATGGCGGAACGGCGAGCGTCGATGGCTTCGAGCTCGAGTCACAGATGCTGCTGGCCCCGGGCCTGGAGCTCGATCTGACCGGCACGTACGAGAATGCGCGCTTGACTTCGGATCAACCCAACACATGCTTCAACAAGGACGGCTCTCCCTGCAATCCGAACGTCGCCTACAACGGCAACCAGCTCCCGGAAGTTCCCAAGTTCCTCGCGGACGCGGCCCTGTCGTATTCCATTCCGGTCTCGGCCGTGCTCACCGCGAATTTCCGCGCGGATGTGCAATACCGCGATGCCACCAAGAGTCAGACCAACCCGCTCAGCCCATACAACGTGCCACTCGCGCCCTACACGCTCCTGAACCTGCGCGCGGGCGTCGACTGGAACGAGTGGAACGCGACGGTGTTCGTGAAGAACGCAACCGACAAGCGCGCACAGGTCGATGCGATTTCCTCGAGCCAGGATCCCCTTGCCTATATCACCGTACGGCCACGCACGGTGGGGCTGCAAGTTACTCGCAGGTTCTAAGCACGGTGCCGTCATCCGGCCTGCTATGCTGCCCCGAAGGACCATGCAACCCACCTCGATCAGCGAACGCGAAGGCGGCCTTCACCGCGGTCTCACCCGGACTCAAATCGTGATGATCGGGTTGGGAGGTGCGATCGGCACGGGCTTGTTCATGGGTAGCGGGCTCGCCATTGGCTACGCGGGTCCGGCTGTCATCCTCAGCTTCGCGCTGGCGGGCTTCGTCGCCCTCGTCATGGTGTTCAGCCTCTCGGAAATGGCCGTGATGCACCCGACGGCGGGCTCGTTCGGCACATATGCGGAGACCTATCTGAACCCCTGGGCGGGGTTCGTCGTGCGCTACACGTATTGGATCTCCCAGGTGATCGCCATCGGAGGGGAGGCCGTTGCGGCGGGCCTGTACATGACGTACTGGTTTCCGGAGGTACCCGTCTGGATGTGGTCGCTGGGCTTCTGCCTGGTGCTGCTGTATTTCAACTCGCGCTCGGTGAATAACTTCGGCACCGTGGAGTTCTGGTTCGCGCTCATCAAGGTGACGGCCATCGTGCTGTTCATCATCCTGGGAGCGGCGACTATTTTCGGCTTCGGGGTGCCGGGTACCGGCTTCCACAACCTGACCGGCCTGCCGGGAGGATTCCTGCCGAACGGTTTCGGCGGACTGTGGATGGCTGTCATTGTGGGCATCTTCTCGTTCAATGGCATCGAGGTGATCGCGGTCACTTCCGGCGAGGCTCAGAACCCCCGGGTCGCGATTCCTGCGGCATTGCGAACAATGGTGTTCCGCCTGTTTGCCTTTTACCTGCTCGCGTTGACGATCATTGTCACGACGGTCCCGTGGACGGCGACCGGCGTCAAAGTCGTCTCGCAAAGCCCGTTCGTCAGCGTATTTGCTCATTCCGGTGTGACGCACGCGGCGGGAATCATGAACTTCGTCGTCATCAGCGCGGCGCTGTCCAGCATGAATACCAACGTGTATCTATGCTCGAGAATGCTCTTCTCGCTGTCGCGCGGGCGGTATGCCCCTCAGTTCCTGGGCAGACTGAGCAGGAACGGCAGTCCAGTTGCGGCCATTCTGACATCGGGCGCGTGTATTCTGATCGCCGCGGGCATTTCGAAGCTCACGCCCTATGCCTATAACTACCTGCTGGGCGTCGCGCTGTTCGCAGCCATCCTGGTGTGGATGATGATCCTGGTGAGCCACCTCAGCTTCCGGCGGCACCACGATCCTCTCAGTCTGCCGGTGCGCATGCCGTTCTTTCCATGGATGCAATACGCCGGCCTCACCATGCTGGCGGCAATCCTGGTCACCATGGGACTCGACATGAAGTTCTTCTACGTCTCCTGGCTCGTCGGCATTCCGTGGGTCTTGCTGATCTCGGGCGCCTACTTCGTATGGAAGTCGAAGCACGGTCCGCAGGTGACGAGCGTTTTGACTTGATGAGCCTTTTTACTTGACGAGGATGGGATGGTTACGGATTTCAACTCATTGCGCGGCCGGTTTCCGGTCCTGGCGCGAAAAACCTATCTGAACAGCGGCTCTTACTGTGCGCTGGCTGACAGCGTGAAAGAGGCGATCAACAACTACATGGACGACCGGTTGCTCGTCGGAGCGAACTGGGACGTGTGGGTGATGAAGAACGAGGCGGTACGCTCCTTGATGGCGCAGGTGCTGCGCGCGCAGCCCGACGAGATTGCCGTTACCGCGTCTGCCTCGGCAGGCATCAATGCGCTTGCCAGTGCGTTCGATTTCACGAAGCGCCGCAACAAGGTCGTGGTCAGCGATTTTGAATTTCCTACCAACGCGCAGATATGGCATGCGCAGGAGCTGCGAGGCGCACGCGTGGTGCACGTTCCGCGTGCTGCCGACGGCTACATTCCGCTCGAAAACTTCGAAAAGCTGATCGACGAAGAAACTCAGCTCGTGGCCGTCACGCACGTTTGCTTCCGCAATGGTGCCAGGCTCGACATTCCTGGCATCGTCAAACTCGCACACGCCAGGGGCGCAAAGGTGATGCTGGACTGTTACCAGGCGGTCGGCGCGCTGACGGTGGATGTCAAGAAGCTCGATGTCGACTTCGCGGTCGGCGGAATGTTGAAGTACCTGCTGGGAACGGCCGGTATGGGATTCCTGTACGTTCGCAACGAGCTGATCTCCAGCATGACACCCACACAGTCAGGGTGGTTCGCGCAGGCGGACATCACGGCGATGGACATCACGGCCAACCGGCCGTCGCCGACGGCCCGGCGTTTCGAAGCCGGCACGCCGGCGGTGGTCAACTGCTACGCCGTGGAGGCTGGCTTGAAGATCATTCTCGAGTTGGGTACGGATACTATCGAGGAGCGCGTCCGATACCTCACCCGCTTGTATATGGACCGGCTGGAGGAGATCGGCTGGCCGGGTATCACGCCACGGCAGGATGAGCGGCGCGGGCCGATGGTGTGTGTCAGGGCGAAGCAGGTTGCGCAGCTCTTCGGCAAGCTGACGCAGCAGGATATCGTCACGTCCTTCCGGGACGACAATCTGCGCGCGACATTTCATTTCTACAACTGCGAACAGGACGTGGATGCGCTGATCCAGGCCTTGCTGGGTCACCGGGCCGAGTTCCGGGACATATGATGATGAGCTTTCCTGCGCAAGCCCTGCGCGAACAGTTCCCCGCACTGACACGTGCCGGCGGCTCCATTTTTTTCGACAACGCCGCAGGTGCACAAGTGCCGCAGGTTGTGTTGGATGCGGTGAATCGTCACCTGGTCGAGCATAACGTGCAGCGTGGAGGGCGCTACTCGCAGAGTATGGCGGTGGACGACACGATCGCCCGCTCGCGGGCCAGCGTTGCCGCGTTCATCAATGCCCGGCGAACCGAGGAAATCGCGTTCGGCATGAACGCTACTTCCTTCATCCGCCTGATCAGTCTCGCTGTGGGCCAGACACTCGCGGAGCGCAACGAGATCGTTGTCACGGATCTCGACCACGAAGCCAACATCGCTACCTGGCTCGTACTCGAGAAGATGGGCGCAAAGTTCGTGTGGTGGAAGTTCCGCGCTGACGGCTGCCTGCATACCGAAGATCTGCAGCCATTGCTGTCATCTCGTACCCGCCTGGTCGCATGCACTCTGGCCTCGAATGCGCTTGGGTCCATTGTTGATGTACGGGCCGCGGCGGATCTCGCGCATGCAGCGGGCGCAGAGGTTTTTCTCGACAGTGTGCACTACGGTCCGCATGCCCCGATCGATGTGCAGGCCTTTGACTGCGACTACCTCGTGGCTTCCGGGTACAAGATATTTGCGCCACACATGGGCTTCCTCTGGGGCCGTTATGAGCTTCTGGAGGCGCTACCCACTTTCCGCGAAGACTTCATCCCGGACGAGCCACCGGGCAAGATCGAGGCTGGTACATTCATCTATGAGAATGTTGCGGGTATGGATGCGGCGATCCACTACCTGGCCCAGGTAGGCCGCACGCTGGGTGGCAAGCCCGGCGCGCCGGATGCGCAGTCGCTAGGCGAAGACGCGCGTGTTGCAATGAAGGCGATTCGCGCTTATGAGCGAGGTCTTTCCCTGGACCTGCTGCGCATGTTGAAAGACAACAGAGCGCAGATCTACGGCATCGACACGGAGGCGCGAATCTCCGAGCGCGTGCCGACAGTCTGCTTCAACATGCCTGGCGTGCTGCCGCAGGACGTGACCGAGGCCGCGGCCCGCGCGGGCATTGGCATCCGCGATGGGCACATGTACTCGCCACGTCTGATGAAGCGTTTAGGGCTGGCCAAGGAGACCGGAGCAGTCCGTGTTTCGCTCGTGCACTACAACACTGCGGCCGAGATACATCGGCTCGGTGAGGTGTTGGGTGATCTCTAGCGATGGATTCGGACGACAAACGCCGTGTGGTTGTCGTTTCCTGACTGAACGTCAACGCTCCCGCCATGCGCGAGAACAATCTGCTGCACGATGTAAAGACCCAGGCCGAGGCCTTCGGTGCGCCCCGTTTGGCGCCGCGCCCCTCTGAAAGGATCGAACAACTGCGGCAGCAGGTCAGGCGGAATCGTTCCCGAATTCTCTACTTTGATCACCACTGCATCCGGTCGGCCGCCGTCCACTGTGACCCGCACGACACCTGCCGGGTCGCCGTGTTGAAGGGCGTTACCCAATAAGTTGGATGCGACCTGTGCCAGGCGCTCTCCATCCCAGTTGCCGCCGAGATGGCCTGCCTGCGCGACCTCGATCTTTCGCTCCGGATATGCCGCCTGGATTTCACTTATGACTCGATCGACCAGCGCTCCCAGGTCGGCCGGCTCGCGTTTGAGAGGGATGCCGCCCGCGAGGCGCGCCCGGGCCATGTCCAGCATGTCCTCGATCATGCGGCTCATCCGTCTGCCGCTCGACAGAATGCGGCCTGCGGTTTCCTTCACCGGCTCCTCGGTCGAGCGGCGTTGGATCAGCAGCGCGGAGGTTAGAACCGCGTTCAACGGGCTGCGTAGATCGTGACTCAGAACGGCGGTCAGCATTTCGTTGAGGCGCAGCGTCTCGGTCTTCTCGCGCAGCTCTTGTGCCAGCCGCAGTTTGTGGCGATGCAGCTGGAAGAAGACGTCCGCCTTGTTCTGGAGAATGTGCGGCTCGATGGGTTTGAAGAGGAAATCCACAGCGCCGCTTTCGTATCCCTTGAACACACGATGCTGATCGCGGGTACCGGCCGTGACGAAGATGATCGGAACCTGGCGGGTGCGCTCGCTTCCGCGCATGAGCTCCGCCAGCTCGAACCCATCCATTTCCGGCATCTGCACATCCAGGAGGGCGAGGGCGACGTCGTGGACCAGCAGCAGCTCCAGCGCCTCGGAGCCGGAGCGAGCCGTCAGGATCTCCACGTCCTGCCGCCGCAGCAATGCCGACAACGCCAGCAGGTTCTCCTCCAGATCATCGACGAGCAGACACTTCACTAACTTCTCCATCCGTCTATGCCAGGGCGCCGAGCAGTTGCGCTATCTCAGGGAGCGTCAGTACGAAATCGGCTGGGCCGCGCTGCAAGGCGGACACTACCATGAGAGGCACTTTGGCGCTGTCCGGCTGCTGAACGACGGTGACGCCGCCAGCCTGGTGGATGCCATACAGTCCAGCGGCACCATCCTCGTTGCCTCCAGTGAGAATGATGCCGAGCAGGCGCTCGCCATAGACATCGGCAGCGGATTCGAACAGCACATCGATGGAGGGCCGCGAGAAATGCACCGGCGCGTCGGCGGACAACGCTATCTGGCGGTCTTTCTCCACCAGCATGTGGTAGTCCGGCGGAGCGAAATAGACAGTGCCCGGTTCGAGCGGCTCCTTGTCGTCGGCTTCCCGAACCGGCCTGGCGCAGCGTTTCGCAAAGATATCTACGAGCAGGCTCGGCCGATCCCGTGGCAGATGCAGAACGATGAGCAGGGAGGGACGAAAAGTAGCAGGCAGGGCAGGCAGAAGCTCTGCCAACGCTTCGACACCGCCGGCCGATGCACCGATGACCACGCACTCAATCCGGGCCCGCAGCGCTTCCGGGGCAATCGCTTGCTGATAGATCATCGGCGCTTCCTGTCAGATGGAATCATGGCAGCTTCTGGTAGATGCGCTCGTCGCGAGCCAGTTCCCCAAACGAATCCGAGTGCGACGAGAAGCGCAGCGTTTCCTTCGAGCCGATGCCTAGGAAGCCCTTGCGGCACAGCGACTCCCGAAACAGCCCTACCGCGCGGTCCTGCAGGTCGCCATTGAAGTAGATGAGCACGTTGCGGCAGGAGATGAGCTGGACTTCCGCAAATACGCTGTCAGTGGCCAGGCTGTGATCCGAGAAAACGATGTGCTCCCGCAGCGACCTGTCAAACACGGCGCGGCCGTACGCAGCCGTGTAGTAATCCGAGAGGGATGAGTTACCACCGGACTTGCGGTGAGCCTCGGTGAATCCCGCAATCCGCTCTACGTCATATACACCCGCGGAAGCTTTCTGAAGGGTATGCGGGTTGATGTCGGTGGCATAGATCAGCGTTCGCGGCAGAAGTCCTTCTTCGCGCAGCAGTATTGCCAGCGAATAGACCTCTTCGCCGGTACCGCAGCCGGCTACCCATACCTTGAGCGATGGGTACGTGCGCAGCATGGGAACTACTGTCTGGCGCAACGAGCGGAAGTAACCCGGGTCGCGGAACATCTCGCTGACCGGTACGGTGAGAAAGTCGAGGAGCGCCGGAAAGATACCGGGCTCGTGCAACACCCTGTCCTGCAGTTGGGAAAAGCTATGGCAGTTGAAAGGCGCCAGCGCGGCGGTCAGCCGCCGCTTCAATGACGCCGGCGCATAACGCCTGAAGTCATAGTGGTACTTCAGATAAATGGCATCGACCAACAGGTGCAGCTCTATGTCTACTTGGGTATCCACACACGCACCAGGGACATGAGCTTCTCGATGTCCAGGGGCTTCGCGATGTAGTCGTTGGCGCCGGCCGACAGACACCTCTCGTGGTCGTCCTTCATCGCCTTTGCGGTGAGCGCGATGATGGGGAGTTTCTTCCATTCGGGCTGCTTGCGGATCTCGCGCATGGCGGTGAGTCCGTCCATCTCGGGCATCATCATGTCCATCAGGACGAGGTCGATGGGTTTCGCACCGGGCAGGCAGCTGCGCGTGAGCGCCTCGATGGCTTCGCGGCCGTTGCGCGCGATTTCGATCGTCGCCCCTTTGGGCTCCAGCAGGCTCGACAGTGCAAAGATGTTGCGGACATCGTCCTCCACGACGAGGATGCGGCGACCTTCGAGGGCGGCATCGCGGTCGCGGGCGACTTGCAGCATGCGCTGCCGTTCGGGCGGCAGCTTAGATTCCACTTGATGCAGAAACAGGGTCACCTCATCCAGCAGCCGCTCGGGGGAGCGCGCATCCTTGATGATGATGGACTTCGAGAAGCGCCGCAGTCGCTGCTCTTCGTCGCCGGTCAGAGTGCGTCCTGTGTAGACAATGACCGGCGGAAAAGAGACTTCGTCCGCTTCCGCCATTTTCGTCAGCAGCTCGTAGCCGCTGAAATCAGGCAGGTTGAGATCCATGACCATGCAGTCGAAGGTCATGTTGCGCAGTTGCCCGAACGCATCCGCAGCACTGGATACTGCGGTGATGTGAACGTCTTCGTTCTCCAGGAGCTGACGGATGCTTTCCCGCTGTCGCTCGTCGTCTTCCACGACGAGCACGTTGCGTACGCCCTGCGAGAACTTCGCTTCGAGCCGCTGCAGCGCTTCCGCGAGCTCCTCGCGCTTCACAGGTTTCATGGCATAGCCGACGGCGCCCATCGCGAGCGCTTCCTGCGAGTAGTCAGCGACCGACACGACGTGGACGGGGATGTGGCGCATCTGCGGGTTGCGTTTGAGCTGGTCCAACACTCCGAGCCCGGAATAATCCGGCAGATTCATGTCGAGCAGTATCGCTTTCGGCCGATAGGTCGCGACGGCTGCCAGCCCATCGTTCGCCGTGTGCGTGACGATGCACTGAAAGCCCTGCTCGTGGGCTATGTCGCGCAGGATGGCAGCAAAGGGCAGGTCGTCCTCGACGATGAGGATCAGCCGCGAATCGGCTTTGAGCTGCTGCGAATCATCTGCGATCCGGGGTTGCCGGGACGGCGGTTCCCTGTGCGGAAGTTGTGTTGGTATGGCCGTGCTCGCCTGGCGAAATGGTAGCACCGTGGCGTGTGTCGTTGGATCGACTCGTTGCTGCGTACCCGGCCGGTACACCAGCGGCAGGGTAAGAGTGAAGGTGCTGCCTTGCCCGGGCGTGCTCGCGACGCTGATGTCGCCCCCGAGCAGACGCGCAAGGTCGCGCGAAATAGTCAGGCCGAGTCCCGTTCCCCCGTACTTGCGATGCGTGCTGCCATCCGCCTGCCGGAAAGCATCGAAAATGATCTCCTGCTGGTGCTCGGAGATTCCGATACCGGTGTCCTGGACGTCAAAGCGCACGGTATCGTCGACGCCTGGGCCGGCGCCTGGCTGTACATGCAACGACACTGCACCGGCCTCGGTGAATTTCAGCGCATTGGAGAGCAGGTTCTTGAGTATCTGACCCAATCGCTGCGGGTCCGTTTCAATGCGGTCCGGTGCGTTCGGCGCCGCACCCGCCTGGAACCCGATCCCTTTGATCTGCGCAACCGGCTGAAAGGTGCCGACCAGGTCGTCCAGGATCCGCCTGATCACCACCGTCTGCGGCGCCAGCTCGACCTTGCCAGCTTCGATCTTCGACAAGTCCAGGATGTCGTTGATGATCGCCAGCAGGTCGTTGCCCGCAGAGGAGATCGTCTGCGCGAACTTGACCTGTTCGTCAGTAAGATTGCCGCTGCGGTTGTCTGCGAGGATCTTGGCAAGGATCAGTGACGAGTTGAGTGGCGTGCGCAGCTCGTGGCTCATGTTGGCCAGGAACTCACTCTTGTATTGATTGGCACGCTCGAGCTCGGCGGCTCTGTCGGCGAGCACGGACTGAGCGGTGGCGAGCTCGTCGCGTTGGTGCCCCAGGAGCTGGGCCTGCTCTTGGAGCTGTGCGTTGGTCTGTTCGAGCTCTGCCTGCTGGGACTCGAGCTGCGCTTGCGATTCCTTGAGAGAGTGCGTCTGGACCTCCAGCTCCTCGTTGCTGACGCGCAGCTCCTCCTGCTGCGTCTGCAGCTCCTGGCCCTGGCGCTGCGTTTCGTCGAGCAGCTCTTCGAGCCGGGTCCGATCCTTCGAAGCGCGCATGGCGACGCCCAGGGACTCGGATAGGCGGTCCATCAGCTCCAGGTCCTCAGGCCGCAACGACCTGAAGAAACCCAGCTCCACCACGGCATGTACCGTGCCGTCAACTGCGGCAGGCGAGATCAGCAGTTCGCGCGGCCTTCCGTGACCGAGGGCGGAGGTCACCGGCAGATAGCCCTCCGGGACCTGCTTCACGCGAAGCGTCCGATTCTCTTTAGCCGCCTGTCCGAGAAGGCCCTCGCCGGCACGCACTACTACGTTGCCTTCGGACCCTGATGCCAGCGCATAGCCGGCAAGCCGCCTGAATACGCCAGCGCCCTCTGCGATGTACAAGGATCCGATCCGTGCGCCGAGGAAGGATGCGAGGAAACCCAGTACGTGGTCTGCAAGCCGCTCCAGGCGCTGCTCGCCCTGTATCTGTCGGCTGAATGCCATCTGGCCGGAGCGCAGCCAGACTTGCGTCTGGCGCGACCTGTAGTCGCGTGACGTGAGGACCGCGGCTGAGCTGATCAGGACGAGGAGCAGAGCGGAGCCACCGAAGGTCACGGACGTGGCGATGAATTCGGCGCGCTCCCACTGTTGTTCCCGGGTCGCGAGCGCCGTCCGCTCAGACGCTTCCATGGTGGTAACCATCGAGCGAATACGATCCATCGATACCTGGCCGCGGTCGGTACGGACGGCCGCAATCGCGCCTGCAACATCTCCCTTGCGCCGCAGTGCGATGATCCTGTCCAGCTCAGCGAGCTTCTCATTGACCGCCAGCTCGAGCGCCGCCAGCCGCTGCTGTTGCACCCGATCTTCCCCGATGAGCTGTCGGGCCCGCCTGAAGGCTTCCGGTAGCTGAGCCTTGGCATTGATATTCGGCTCCAGATACGGGTCCTCGCCTGTGAGCAGATAGCCGCGCTGACCGGTCTCCGCATCCTTCACGAGCGAGAGAATCGACTGCAATTGCTCCAGCACCTCGAGCGTGCTTGTCACACGTTGCGCCGCAATCGAGCGGGTCTGCAGCGAGCGGTAGGTCAACAGCGAAATGAATGCGACCGCAGCCACGGCGATGACGAAACCCAGCAGCGAGCCCGGTGGCAGCGGCGCCCCCGAGCGGGCGCTGTCCCGAAATTCTGCTGCAGGATCGGCTGCCAGACTCATCAATGACATCCCCCGTTGCCCGTCGGTCCCATCTTCCGGGCACATCTTAAGGAGTGCCGGATCCTGCGCCAATGTGACGTAATCGAGTGCGATTGCGCCAGCAGCAGCCGAAAATTGCCGCAGGGGAAGGAAATCTCGTCATGCTCATTGCCCAGAAGCCCGATAACGAACAGTCCCGCCTGGCTTCGTTGCGCGCCCTCGACGTCCTCGACAGTGCCCCGGAGGCACAATTCAACACCCTGGTGCGCTCGGCATCATTGCTGACCGGCACGCCTGTCAGCCTGCTCAGCCTGATCGATACCGGCCGGCAGTGGTTCAAGGCCAACACCGGCCTGCCGGGCGTGACGGAGACTGCGCGGGACGTGGCGTTCTGTGCGCACACTATCCTCCAGGACGACGTGCTCGAGGTCCCCGATGCGCGCCGCGATCCGCGGTTCGCGGGCAATCCGCTGGTCACCGGCTCGGCCGGAATCCGTTTCTATGCCGGTGCACCGATCTGCCTGGAAGACGGCTCCCGGGTAGGTGCGCTGTGCGTCCTCGACCGCAGGCCGCGCAAGCTGGGACCAGAGCAGTTGGACATCCTGCGGCATCTCGCCCATGCAGCGGCCGCCGCGCTGGAAGGCCGCCGCGCGATTCAGCAACTGCGGGAGACCTCCGGCGAGATGCACTATCACGCGACGCACGATGCCCTGACCGGCCTCGTGAATCGCTCCGAGTTTGAGGTGCGGCTGCGGCGCGTTCTGCAGAAGGTGGGTGAGGATCGCAGCGAGCATGCGCTTCTGTACCTCGACATTGATCAATTCAAGCTGTTCAACGACTCGTGCGGTCATGCCATTGGCGACCAGTTGCTGCAGGAGGTGGGCAAGCTGTTCGCCGCCACAATCCGCGCGCGCGACACGCTGGCCCGCCTGGGCGGCGATGAGTTCGCAATCATTCTGGAGCACTGCCCGACAGAGCAGGCCCAACGTGTGGCGCAACAGATCTGCGACGCGATGTCCAACTTCCGCTTCTCGCATGACGATCGAAGTTTTCGTGTCGGTGCGAGCATCGGGCTCGTGCCGGTGGACGATCGATGGACGACCACAGCGGCAATCATGCAGGCGGCCGATGCCTCCTGCTACGCCGCCAAGGAGGCCGGGCGCAACCGCGTACACCTCTGGTTGGATACTGACACTGCGATCCGCGTGCGAGCCGGCGAGATGCAATGGGCCATGCGCATCGAGCACGCGCTCGACCAGAACCAGTTCGTGTTGCATGCCCAGCGCATCGAGGAGCTCGGCAAGAAATCCCAGGGGATCCGGGCGGAAGCCCTGCT
This sequence comes from Gammaproteobacteria bacterium, assembly GCA_028293745.1. Taxonomy (GTDB): domain Bacteria; phylum Pseudomonadota; class Gammaproteobacteria; order Steroidobacterales; family Steroidobacteraceae; genus 13-2-20CM-66-19. Next base: position 15,655 of record JAQGOF010000195.1, read on the forward strand.
GCGCATGATGCAGGATGAGGGTGATCTCGTACCGCCGGGTGCATTTCTACCGGCCGCCGAGCGATTCCACCTGGCATCCAGGATTGACCGATGGGTGCTGCAGCACGCGCTCGCCTGGCTGCAGGCATTGCCCGATGCAAGGGCCATCCGGACCCTGTCGATCAACCTCTCTGGGCAGTCGATCGGGGACCGGGCCTTCCATCGGCATGCCATCGAATCCTTCCGCGAGGCGGGGCCGCGGACGTGTGCGCAAATTTGCGTCGAGATCACGGAAACCGCAGCCGTGACCAACATGGCCGACGCGGCGGTCTTCATCAGGCAGATCCGCGCCCTGGGAGTGCAGGTGGCGCTGGATGATTTTGGCGCGGGGGCTTCCTCGTTCGGCTATCTGAAGACACTGCCGGTTGACTACCTGAAGATCGACGGCCAATTTGTCCGGGATCTGGTCGATGACCCGATGGATGAGGCGGCGGTACGGTGCTTCGCGGAAGTGGCCCGCATCATCGGGGTGAAGACTGTGGCCGAGTTCGTGGACCGGCCCGAGGTCCTGGCAAAGCTGCACGCCATGGGTATCGACTACGCTCAGGGGTTTCTGCTGCATCGGCCGGCGCCTCTGCAGGATCTATTATTGAATGCAGGGGCGAGCGGCGCAGAGGCGGGCGGCGTGGCGGCTTGCGCCTGAGCCGCGGCGCATCCCGCCCAGCGCTTTTTTCGATAGGGCCATGCGGTTTTTCCGCTTGGACGCATCCGGAGGCTGTGAAACGCTGCGCGCAGCGGGCACCGCCGCAGTAACGAGTTGCCTCATGTCGGACCATTTGTTGTCGGAATACATTGGCTCCCTCCTCGGTTCGCGCCGGCCTGGGTTTGCGTTGCCCGGCGCCTTTTTCAGCGACGCCCGGGTGTTTGCCGCCGACCTGGAGCTGATCTTTGCGCGGCACTGGCTGTTCCTGGCCAGTGAGGCGGAGATTCCGGAGGCCGGCGACTATCGTACGTACCAGATCGGCCCGTACCCGATCTTCATCGTCCGCCAGGACGATGGCTCCCTGGCGGCGTTTCACAACACCTGCCGGCACCGGGGCTCGCGGATCCTGCAGCAGGAAACCGGTGTCGTCGGCGCGAAGATCGTTTGTCCCTACCACCGGTGGACCTATGACACCGCGGGGAAAGTGATTGATTGCGGGCCCGGGGGAGATGTGACGCTTGCCAGGGGCCTGCAGCTCAAGCGCGTGCACCTGAAAAATCTGGCCGGCCTGCTGTTCGTCTGTCTGGCCGATGAGCCACCCGAGGATTTCGCTGACCTGGCCGCGCAGATGACTCCCTATCTCGACCCGCACGCCTTGCCACGCACGCGTGTTGCCAAGCAGATTGACCTCATCGAGCACGGCAACTGGAAACTGACCATCGAGAACAACCGCGAGTGCTTCCACTGTGGCGGCCATCCCGAGCTGTTGAACTCGCTGTTTCATTTCCTTGGGGACATTTCGGAAGATGCGCTGTCGCAGGAGGAGCGGTCGGTCTACCGCCGTTACGAGGCCGCTCGCGAGCTGAGTCTTGCGAGTTGGAAGCGGGCCGGGGTGCCCTGGGAGCGAATCGAGGTGCTACATGGCCGTCAGACGGGATTTCGTGCGGAAAGGCTCGTGCTCGAGGGCTCGGGTGAGTCCATGACGGCAGATACACGGGTGGCCTGCACGCGTTTGCTTGGATCACTCACTGAGCGTCGGCTGGGGACTTTGCATCTGCATGTGCAGCCGAATGCGTGGTTTCATTTTCTGAGTGATCACATTTTGACCTTCTGCGTCCTGCCTATCGACCGGGAGCGCACGCTGGTGCGGACTACGTGGCTGGTGCATGCCGATGCGGAGGAGGGGAAGGATTACGATGTCGATAATCTGACCCGCGTCTGGGTGGCCACGAACAACCAGGATGCGCAGTTCGTCGAAGAGACGCAGCGTGGCACTGCCAGCCCCGAATACGTCCCTGGCCCGCTCAGCGCCACGGAGTTCATGGTCGACATGTTCCACCGCTGGTATGATGAGCGGATGCGAGCGGGACTCAAAGTCTGACCGACCTCTATCCTTCAATCGAGCCGTATCGCACCGGGCGCCTGGCGGTTGACGACGTCCATACCCTGTACTGGGAGGAGTGTGGCAATCCGGACGGCACGCCCGTGTTGTTCCTCCATGGGGGACCCGGAGCGGGGTGCTCGCCGGAGCATCGGCGGTTTTTCGATCCGAAGTACTACCGGATCGTACTGTTCGATCAGCGCGGCGCCGGCCGCTCGACTCCCCACGGCGAGGTGACGAACAACACGACGGCGCACCTCGTCAGAGACATCGAGGCGCTGCGCAGCCTGCTGCATATCCCTGTCTGGCATGTTTTCGGCGGCTCGTGGGGATCCACGCTCGCGCTGGCGTACGCCCAGGCGTATCCGCAGCCGTGTTTGAGCCTGACGTTGCGCGGGATATTCCTGTTGCGGGCCTCGGAGGTCGCTTGGTTCCTCTACGGGCTGCGGCAGTTTGCGCCGCTGGCCTGGGAGCAGTTTGTTGGATTTCTGCCTGAGTCGCTGCGTGGGGATATCTGTAATGGGTACTGGACTCAGTTGAATCATGCGTTGCCGGAGATACGGTTGGCTGCCGCCAACTCGTGGGCGACGTATGAGGCTCGGAGTGTGATGTTGCGGACGAATGCGGCTGTGCCGGCGCCGCAGGTTGGTGGTGCGGCTGGCGCCGGCGGTGC
>JAQGOF010000200.1 GCA_028293745.1 Gammaproteobacteria bacterium
ATCCTGACGGTATCGAGATCAAGGGGAAAGTGAATGCCAATGGCAAGCCGCTCGATGGCATTCCGTTTCACCCGTACTACACCGTCAAGGACGTCGTCAGCGTGGGCGTGTTCCTGGTGCTGTTCGCGTCGTCCTGTTCTTCGGGCCGACGTTCGGCGGCCTCAATCTCATTCCTCGCGCTAGGCTATCTGGGCCTTCAGCCGGCTGAAGGCAAATACGTCGTGCTGGCGCGCCTCTTCACAGTGTTCTACTTCGCGTTCTTCTGGCTCATGCCCTTCTACTCGAAGGTCGAGGCCGTGAAGGCGGTGCCTGAGCGTGTGCACTAGCGTGCGGGGCGTTTACGGGCAATTCATCGACGCGGGTTCGCGCGAGCCCGCCTCCAGGCGGCCGGACTCTCTCCGACAAATCGGCGAAACAGTCTTGTGAAATGGGGCTGGTCGGCGAGGCCGCACTCGGCGGCGATCTCGCTCAGGGCCTTATCGGTCGACAGCATGAGGCCCTGCGCCCGCTCCATTCGGCGGCGGATGATGTATTCGTGCGGGGAGTGCCCGACACTTTTGCGGAATGCAACGTTGAAGTGGAATTCGCTGAGACGAGCAACCGCGGCGAGATCCTTGTTACGGATCGGGGTGTCCAGGCTCGCGTCGACGTAAGTCAGAACGCCCCGGATCTGCCACGGCGCAAGGCCGTGGGGCGCTGTGGCGGGCGCCGGTGCCGCCGGTTGTTCCACAATCTCCAGCATGGCTTCCGCGCGCAGCAGGCACTCTGCAGCCTTGCCGCGTTCATCGCGCAGGGTCTCGTTCAGTGCGGTGAAGAGCTCGGCGACGGCGGAGCGCAATCGCTGCAAGGAAACGCCACCACCCGCATTGTCGGCCATCAGGTCGATCGCCGATGCGTTGACCGGGGGGCTCGTCTCGCTCGATGAGATCTGGTCGTGCTCGTACATCTGACTCACTCCGGTTCGTCGGCCTCTCCAAGTCGATTGGTGAGGCCGATGTGAGCGAATGGCCCTAGCCGCGCAGGAACGCGAGCAGATCACCGTTCACCTGGTCCTGATGCGTAGCCGTGAGGCCGTGGGGGGCGCCAGGGTAGTAGATGTCTTTGGCGCCGTTGATGAGGCGCGCCGATTTTCTTGCGGAGTCGTTTACCGGCACGATCTGATCGTCCTCGCCGTGCAGGACGAGAGTGGGAACCTCGATCTTCTTCAGATCTTCGGTGAAGTCAGTTTCGGAGAATGCCTTGATGCTGTCGTAGGCATTCTTCAGTCCGCTCTGCATGCTCCAGAGCCAGAACTGATCCAGGATGCCCTGCGAGACTTTCGCTCCGGGCCGGTTGGCGCCATAGAACTGCACGGCCAGATCCTTGTAGAACTGAGAGCGGTCCTTGACGACACCGGCGCGGATTGCATCGAACACTTCCAGCGGCAGGCCCTCGGGATTCGCGGCAGTCTTCAGCATCAGGGGCGGCACGGCTGCGATCAGCACGGCTTTCGCCACCCGCTTGGTGCCGTGGCGGCCTATGTAGCGCACAACCTCACCACCGCCGGTCGAGTGACCCACAAGCGTGACGTTCCGCAGATCGAGCGTTTCGATGACGGCTGCGAGATCGTCAGCGTAGCCATTCATGTCGTTGCCCGAAGAGGCCTGACCCGACCGGCCGTGACCTCGCCGGTCGTGGGCGATCACGCGGAAGCCCTGCTGGACGAGGAAATGCATCTGACCGTCCCATGCGTCCGAATTGAGCGGCCAGCCGTGACAGAAGGTGACAACCGGGCCTCTGCCCCAGTCTTTGTAGTAGATCTGGGTGCCGTCTTTGCTGCTGATCATGTTCACGGTGTGGGTTCCTTTCGGTGGATCGGGGTGTTTGCGCTTTGCGGGCCGGGATCACTCTCGCGCGACACCGGGTTGACGACGAGTTCAGCGGTGTTAAGGCGCGCGAAGCGATGCAAATGCGTTTCGCGGCATCGAGTGCCGGGAGAATCGTGTCGCTCGAGGGGACGGACTGAGGACGACCAGGCCGCACCGACATGGCGCGGCCTAACCACTGTGGATCGCACGGGGGCGGGTCCGAATGCTGTCGGCCCCCCTCGCTCGCGTACCCGGGTTTGCGTACGCGGGATATAGGATTATTCTCGAGCTTCCAACAGCGCAGATTGGAGCGCCGCTGTGACTCGAAGCCCGACTCCCGCCCAGGACGAGCGTCCGACCATCGGGCTCGATGCAGCTTCGCTTATAGAGCCCGACGACGCGCCGAGTCCTCAGGGCGACGTCATTTCGTTCGGTCCATTACGGCTGTTCCCGGCCGCGCGCGCATTGGAAAAGAACGGCGTACCGCTCGCGTTGGGCAACCGTGCGCTAGACATTCTGATGGTGCTGGTCGCGCGCGCGGGTGAGGTCGTCAGCCATCGGGAATTGACCGCGCGCGTCTGGCGCGGTCTGGTGGTAGACCCGAGCAACCTCAGGGTCCACATGACCGGTCTACGCCGAGCACTTGGCGATCGCGACGGGAAAGACAGATATATCGCGAACGTAACCGGCCAAGGCTACTGCTTCGTAGCGCCCGTCAGGCGCGAAACGACCGGAAGTTCACCGACGCGAGCTCCAGAGTACCCGTGTGGCGCTGCGAGGCAGCGACTCGTGTTGCCGCCGGTCCTTGCGCGAATGGTTGGCCGCGAAGAGACGGTGCGAACGATCGCCGCTGATCTCATCGCCGAGCGATTCGTCACCATCATAGGTCCGGGAGGCATGGGAAAAACAACGGTTGCCGTGGCCGTCGCTCATATGATGCTGGAAGAGTTCGCTGATGCCGTGTGCTTCGTCGATCTCGGCGCTGTCTCGGATTCGAAGTTGGTCGCCGCGACCGTCGCATCCTCGCTCGGTCTTACGATTCAGACCGGCGACGTCGTACCGACGCTGCTGGAGTGCCTTCGGACGCTGAGAATTCTTCTCGTGCTCGACAATTGCGAACACGTGGTCGATGCCACAGCCACATTGGCTGAACTGACTTTCAAGGAGACCGCCGGTGTTCACATTCTAGCGACGAGTCGCGAGGCACTGCGAGTCGAAGGCGAGCACGCCTTTTGGCTGCCGCCGTTGCCAAGTCCGCCGCCGGAGTCCAGTTTGAAGGCTGCCGATGTGTTGACGTTCCCCGCGGTGAAGCTATTCATGGAGCGCGCGGCCGCAAGCGGCGGTCGCTTCGAGCTGAACGACCAAACTGCGCCGATCGTTGCGGGTATCTGCGGCAGGCTGGACGGGATCGCGCTCGCGATCGAATTTGCGGCCGGAAGGGTTGGCAGTCACGGCATCACAGGAACTGAAGAGCTTTTGAACAGGAGCCTCGGCCTGGACTGGCAGGGTCGGCGCACGGCGCTTCCCCGTCATCAGACGCTGCGCGCGTTGCTCGACTGGAGTTACGGATTTCTGGTTGAACCCGAGCGGCACGTCCTGCAAAGACTCACGATCTTCGTCGGCACCTTCAGTCTCGAGGCTGCCCAGGCCATTGCCTGCACAGGTGCGCTGAACGAAGTGCGTGTAGTGGACACAGTGGACTCTCTGGTAGCGAAATCGCTTGTCGACGCCGTGATTGCGGAGGGGAACGCGACGCGCTATCGACTGCTTGAAACAACCCGGGTCTATGCCACAGAGAAATTGCAGGAAAGCGGTGAGGCCTCGGAAGTGGCTGAACGCCACGCAAAGTATTTCACGCGCCTTCTGAACACTACGTTCGGCGGCGACATCGAGCCTCATCGCGACGGCGGTGCGCTTAATTCAGCCGAACATCTCGGGAATGTGCGCGCAGCACTTGCCTGGTGCTTTGCTGAAGCCGACACCCCCTCGAAGGTCAAGTTTGGGGTCGAACTGGCAGCCGCATCCGTTCCCGTCTTTCTGGAGCTCTCTCTCCTGAATGAGTGCCACAAGTGGAGCAAGGTTGCATTGACATCGATTGATGATGCTACGCGGGGAAGAAAGTGCGAATTGGTGCTCCAGGAAGCGCTGGCGATTGCCTCGGCGTGGACGCGAGGCACTGGCGACGACGTGCGTGCTGCTCTCACACGCGGGCTTGCCCTCGCCACGGAACTTGGCGAGGCGTCGTGTCGTTTGAGGCTGCTGGTCGGAATGCATGTCTATCTAGTGCGCATTGGCGATTTTCGCGGCTCGCTCGCGATCGCCGACCAACTGCAGGCGGCGGCACGCAACGACGCGAATGCGTGTTACGAGATACTTTCGGACTGGATGCGAGGGTCCTCCGAACATTTCATGGGGAGTCAGACTGCGGCGCGCGATCACTTCCAGAAAGGGTTCGCACGTATAGGCCCTCGCAACATGCAGCTGTTCGGTCTCGACTATCGAGTTCGCGCGCTTGTCACGTTTGCCAGAGTCCTATGGCTCAGCGGATCGCCGGATCGCGCGTTGGAGATCGCGCGAGAAGCGATTCGCGAAGCAGCACTGGCGAGCAAACCGCTCAACGTTTGCTTTGCTCTGCTCTACACTGCCCCTGTGTTTCTCTGGTGCGGGGATCTCGACAGTGCTCGTGACGGGCTCGAAAAGCTGATGGCGCACCCGAATTGGCATGCGTTGCCATCGCTTCGTGCGACAGGGCTTGCATTGAAGGGCGAGCTTCTGATCGATCTAGGCGATACCGAACGTGGCACCGCGCTTTTGAGTGAAGCACTCGAATCACTGAGAGCCGACCGGCAGAGTATTGTCGTAGCTCGGGCTGCATGCGGATTGGCAGAAAGCCTGGCAGCCAGTGGGCAACACGACGAGGCACTGTCCGTCATCAGCGAGGCGATCGCCAATGCATCAGACAACGGTGAGGTGCTCGAGCTGCCCGAGCTCTTACGAATCAAGGCTACGATCCTGCTCTCGACACCCGACCTACACTCACCAGACGCCGAAGATTGCCTCGTGCAATCGCTGGATTGCGCCCGTCGTCAGTCGGCAAAGAGCTGGGAACTGCGAACAGCGCTGACGCTTGCCCGGGTTCGAGCCAGGCAGGGAAACCGCGAGCAGGCTCGGCAATTGCTTGCGCCTCTCTACGCCCAATTCACGGAAGGGTTCGAGACGGGTGATCTCAAAGCTGCCAGGGAATTCCTGCTGTCACTCGCCGAAGCCTGAGCCCTGCGGCTAATCTAACAGCGCTGCCGCGCTGGCCTGCCTTAAACCCGCCGCCCTTGCTTTCAAAAATCCGCCGGTCTGGTCAAGAAAGGTCCGCAGGTATTCCTCATGATGGCCACAGGATGCGGCCTGACGAAATGTTCGCGCGAAATCATGTGGGGAGATATTTGTGATCCTGGTTAAGCACATTTTAGAGGATGCGCGACGACGGCTAGCGGTGCTCAGTCGGGAGGCGTCAGTTTGTGACGCCGCCGAGATTTTAGCGAACGCGGCCACGCCGCTCGTCGTTGTGTGCGATAGCGAGGGCATCGCGGTGGGCGTGGTATCGAGGACGGACATCGTCAAAGTATTCAGCCGCGCCAGGAGCGATGCGTTCAACACGACCGCAGAATCAATAATGACGAAGCCAGTTCATTCTTGCCATGTGGACCAGACACTGCAATCCGTATGGGCAACCATGGGCGCACGGTCCTTGCGATGTACCCCGGTTCTCGATAACTCTCGAAGACCACAGGGCGTGGTTCACGCGCGCGACGTTGCGCGCGCACTCCTCGATGAGGTCACAGACGAGGAGGTATTGCTGCGCGACTATGTACTGGGTATTGGGTATCAATAGTAAATTGATACTCTCTTGGATCGCGGGAAATTCTTCCTCCAGAAGGCAATAGGCTGGCCGCTGCATCAGCACGCTCGTACTGCTGCCGCACGGCCGCCGCGGCTTGAGGAGACCCCGGCGTACCGAAGAGCCGACACGCCGGGGACGATGTGTCAATCTGGCCGGCGAGTGTAGGTGCGCGTCAGAAAAATGCCACCTGCAACGATCGCGCTCGGCGTTCGCTGTGCATCCTCGACAGCAGTGGCAATGAGACGCCCATCCTCTCCCTCCCTAATGGCCTTCGTTATGACACGGACATGCCCGCGCATTCGCCTACAAATTGCTGGTGCCTCAAGCTAACTGCGCTAAGCCTCGGGACTATCTCACCCGCGTATATCTTGAGCTGTGCCGCGGAGGATGCCCACCGCTTTCGCGCTGCAGAAAAGTCAAAGCGCGCACTCCAGCTTCGCCCTTGAGCGCACGCCGACAGAGCTGACACCCAGGAAGTCGAACTGTGGTTTGCTGCTGTGCGAGCGCTGTAAATTTCCGCACGTGCCGGAGCATAATCGGCAGCGGAGATCCAGTGCGGGGGTACTGAGCTCGCTATCCAACAGGGGGGATCCATGCAAAACATCACACAGACTGCTGCGGCATTCTTCGAAGCTTGCGAAACCGGCAAAGGCTGGAGCGCTTGCCAGCAATACTGCACTCCCGCTGCGACATTTTCGGCGCAAGCTGAAGCGCTAGCCGGAATTTCGACGCTGGCGCAATACACCGATTGGATGAAAGGGTTGGTGCAGATCCTGCCAGACGCAAGGTATGAGCTCCGCTTGTTCGCCACGGATGAGGCCCGGGACAACGTGATCGCCTACGGTGTGTTCATCGGTACGCATACAGGACCAGGAGGACCCGTACCGCCGACCGGCAAGAAGGTCACCGCCGACTATGTTTACGTGATGCACTTCACGGGCGACAAGATCAGTCACTTGACGAAGGTCTGGAATTCAAACATCTCCCTGCAACAGCTCGGCTGGGCCTGATTGCCCGGTCTTTTTGACCTCCGGCCGTGAGATCCCACCCGGCGTGTGCTGCGCCCAGACCTCGACCGCGCTACATCCTACCGGGAGGGCAGCAAAGAGGCAGCCTTTGATGCCGCAGCGGTTGATCGCACTGTCGTGGATCTCGATTGTCCTCGGCTCCAAGTCAACCGATCGGCAACCGCACTGGAAGAGCATTTTTTTGTCGGCCACTCATTGTGCCAGCGGCTGCGTCATTGGAGATATCATTGGCGCTCCGATGGTCGCCGCCAATCGCTGGACACTGTGGGGGCAGCCGCTCTTTGCCGAGTACGTCGTGGAATTCGTGCTCGCCTATCTTTTCGGAATCGCTTTTCAGTACTTTCCGATCCGGGAAATGCGACAAGTTCCGCCTCGCGAGGCGATCATCGATGCGGTGAAGGCGGACACGTTGTCGCTCATCGCATTCGAAGTCGGCATGTTCGCTTGGATGGCGGTGTCGTACTTCCTGCTATTCCCAGAGCATCCCCCGGATCCGTCGAGAAGTGTTTTCTGGTTCATGATGCAGGTCGGCATGATCCTGGGATTCCTGACCACTTATCCGGCCAACTGGCTGCTGGTCAAATGGGGCGTCAAGAGTGGAATGTGAAGCCAATTAATCCGACTTGTAATAAAAGGCTGCGACGGGCGGTCTTGCTCCCGAGAACTGAGATCGGAGTGTTCGATGCGCGGTGCTGCCGGCCTGGTCTCTCCATCGATGTGGCTGTGGGCCCTTGTCGTGGCCCTGGTCTCGCCTGGCATTGCCGCTGCGGCGTTCGATCGCACTCACGCCAGCCTGGACCGTCTTTTGCATCGCCATGTCGAGAATGGGCGAGTGGACTATCCTGCGTTGGTCGAAGAAGCGCGCACGCTTCGCACTTACCTCGACTCCCTGGAAGCCGTGGACCCCGCCGAATTGGCCGGGTGGCCCCACGCCGATCAGCTTGCGTTCTGGATCGACGCTTACAACGCGTTCGTGTTGATGAGCGTTGTTCAACACTACCCTCTCAGTCGCCATACGTTTGTGGGATTGGCATTTCCCGCCAACAGCATCTGGCAG
>JAQGOF010000219.1 GCA_028293745.1 Gammaproteobacteria bacterium
GGCCAGAGATAGCCCGCGTCCAACAACGAGGCCACGAGCAGTCCGCAGCCGAAGAAAATGACGGGTGCGGCGGATCGAACGCTGAATGCCAACACGACCGCGTACAGTCCCACCCAGAGCATCAGGTGAATGATCGTGACTGGCGAGCCGTCGATGGCGAGTGCAATCGCGGCCCCTGCCAGCGCCGCCGCCAGCAACAGACGGACTCGCTCGTGCGGGCTCGCGTGGTCCCGGCTCCAGAGCACAGTCTGATGGAGTGTCCAGAGCATCAAAGGCAGCAGCAGAAAAGGCGCAAAGTCGAAATGCCCGAGCCCCAGGCGGCAGAAGAAAAATCCGTTGCCGATGAACAGGGCAGCGGCGAGCGCACGTTGGAGCTTCAAAGGCAGCCACAGGCCGGCGTACAGGGATGCGCCGATCCATCCCAGGGTGAGGTAGATGACCAGCGATAACTTGACCCCCCACAGGGGTCCCATCGCATAGCTGAGCAGCATTGCCAGCGACATGAATGGGATCTGCGGTTCGCCCGCCATCGACAGACCCGAACACAGCAGTGGCGTCCATTGCTTCGCGAGCCCGAACAACTCGGCGTTCCAGTATTGCAGCGTGTGGAAGACCAGGTACTGATCGGCGTCGCCGGGACCTGCCTTGCGCCAGAAAAGTACGAAGAACAGAACATACTCGAGGATGATTCCGCAGATCAGGGCTTGCAGCCAGCGGTGCGTCGAACTGTGCCCCGCGATCCGTGTCTGCGGACCGGCCCCCTTGTTCTCAACATGAGCGATTGAGATAACTTACGCGTCCGATAGATATCTTGCGCCTCATTAGACGTGGGCACATACCAAGAACAATCGCAGCAGGCGGTTTGGGTTTTCACGCTATGCGGCGTACAGTCCCAGCCCCGGCCCGGAGCAACCGCGAGCGTCTAAGTCTCTCCTAAGTCTGCATATGCAGACTGCGACCCGAGGCGTCCGCGCCTGGCGACACCTCGGCCCCTCCATGAGTTACTCGGAAAAACACTCAATGAAAACAGCTCTGCGAATACTCGGATCCGGTATGGCGATGCTCGCGATGGGTATGACGTATCCGTGTTCGGCACAAACGGCGCCGGAGTATCGGACCGTAAAAACGGTTGCACTCGGCGCTCCCGACCGGTGGGACTATGTTGTATTCGATGGCGGCTCGGGGCGTGTTTTCATTGCCCATGGCGACGAGTTGACCGTGGTGGACGGCGACAGCGGCGCAATCGCAGGCCACGTGAAGGGATTTCCTGGCATCACGCACGGTATCGCGCTGGTCAAGGACAGCAACCGCGGCTATACGGACGAAGGTGAAGCGGGCAAGGCCGCTTCCTTCAATCTGAAGACCCTCGCAGTCGAGAAGCACATTCAGGCCGCCGAAGGAGCCGACGCTATCGCCTTCGACCCCGTGAGCAACCACGTCTTCATCATCAATGGTGACGCGGGCACGATCACCGTCATTGATCCCAAGGCCGATGCAGCTGTCGCGACGATTACGGTGGGCGGCAAACTCGAATACGGCGTCCCGGGCGAGAATGGCAAGCTGTTTGTCAACGGCGCCGCCAAGCGAGAAGTGCTGAGCATCGACACGTCGAACAACAGTATCGCCGCACATTGGCCGGTGCCCGCTTGTGAGAGTCCACATGGGCTCGCCATCGATGCGGGCTCCCATCGGCTGTTCGTGAGCTGTCTCAATCAGCTGCTGACGGTGCTCGACTCGCAGAGCGGACACATCATCGGCACGGTGCCGATCGGCAGCGGGTCGGATGCAGTGGTGTTTGATCCGAAGCGCAAGCTCATCTTCAGCTCCAACGGCAAGGACGGCAACATTTCGGTCATCGATGCGAAGGACCCCAACCATTACGCATCGCTCGGCAGTATCAAGACTGCGATTTCGGCTCGCACGATGAGCATCAATCCCACGACTGGCCGGCTCTATCTGGCTAGCGCGGATATCGTGCCCAACGCACCCTCCGCGAAAAATGGCCGCATACCGACCATCCCGGGATCGCTCAAATTGCTCTTCCTGGATCCCGTGAAGTAATCGGCAGGTCGGCCCGCAAGGCCGACCGTACGGCGGGTCGCTGAGGTACCCCGCGCGCGACCCTCAGCGACTCATCACATGAAGAATGAGTGCAACTCCCACCGCGATGGCGGCGCACGAAGCCATCAGGACCGCCGCGGCCGCACAATCCTTGACGATGCGGATCTGCGGGTGGATTTCGGGGTGCAGGTGATCGGCCAGATGCTCGAGCGCCGTATTGAAGAGCTCGGCGGAAATCACCAGGGCGCTCGTCAGCAACACGATGGCCCACCAGGCGGGTTCCAATCCCACGAACGCGCAGCCCAGGACCACTACGGTCAGGGCGAACAGCTGAAAGCGGAAACTCCGCTCCGAACGCCAGGCGATCAGCAAACCGGTGAGCGCAAAGCGCAGCCGCCGGATGAAAGGCTGGTTCTTGTGGTCGTTCATTTGTGCGGGCCGGTGCCCGGCGGCGAGCGGTGCGGGATTACAGCCTTTCGCCCGGTGGAGCGCAAGCGTTCGCGGCCAGAGCGCGTCAACGAGCAAGGGCCGCTTTCGCTTCACGAATCATGAGTTTCCGCGACAGGTGCCGTCCTCGACACGTGGTCGGACGAGACTGACGAGCCATCACCCGCGGGGCTGGCCACAGCCGCAGAGAGTTCGGCTGGCGGCTCCTGACCGGGCGCCAGAGGAAGCGTCACGATAGCCACCAGCCCCGTGTGATCTACACGGTTTTCCAGGACCACCTGACCACCCAGCTGTCCAACTAATGCATCCACCGTGGCGAGCCCCAGGCCACTGCCACTGCCTTCGCTTCCGGGTGCCCGGTAGAAGCGTTCAAAAACGCGCTCGAGCTCAGACGGCGGCAATCCACATCCCTCGTCCCACACCTCCACGCGCGCCACGCCACCAGCCGCAGAGGCGCGGATACGAATGTGTCCACCCGCGGGCGTATAGCGCAACGAGTTGTCCAACAGGTTTCCGAAGATCAGTGTCAGCCGGCGGGCGTTGCCGTAAACACGCGCGGACGAGCCCGGTTCCACGGCCAAATCGATCTGCTTCGCACTCGCTGATGCGGCATAGAACGCAGCGACTTCCTGCAGCGTGGAATCCAATTCCGTGGTCGCGGTGATCGGACCCGTCTCAGATTGGCTGCGCGCGAGCGATAGCAACTGCTCGGACAGGCGGATCACCCGGCGAATGCCCGCCCGCAATTCAGACAGGCGTGCCGCCCGCTCCTCGGAGCTGCTGCCACCTTCCAAAATCTCTGCCTGCAATTGCAATGCCGTCAGCGGCGTTCGCAGAGCATGGGCCGCATCCGTCACGAAACGTTGCTCGCGCTCCGCCGCAGTGCTCAGTCGATGCAACAAACGGTTGATCTCATCGACGAGCGGTCGCACCTCGGCGGGCATCCCCTCCTCGGGCAACAGATCGAGCGAGAGTGGCGGACGATTCGCAACGGCGGCTGCCGCGCCGTCCAACGGCTTGAGCTGTCTGCGGATCGCAAACCCGAGGACCACGGCCAGAATCGGGAACAGCAATCCAATCGGCAGCAGCGTGGCCATGGCTACGCCCGCTTCGGCCTCGCGGATCATATCCATGGACTGGGCGACTTCGATGTGCAGGTCACGGGACTGCGCCGCGAATACGCGGTACTCGCCTTTGCCCAGGTCCACTGTTTGAAACCCGAGCGAAGCGAGGTTCGGAAGCACGCCGCCGGGTATCTGGTGATTCGAGCGTGAGGCGTACAGCAGCCGACCTGAAGCGTCCCGCACCGTGACGATCAGTTCGTCGTCATTATCGTGGTGGATATGGATCCGCGGCAACATCTGTGGATTCGTCAGCTCGGTCGAGCCGGCGGTGGTGGCAAAGGTCTGTCCCGCCAGCATGTGGGCGACCTGCTGCATCTGATAGTCGAGCTGGGCTTGGGTTTCTCTATGTGCCTGCAGCGTACCTATCACCACACAGACTGCGCCCACCACACCCACTGTGACCCACAGCCACAGCGTCAAGCCTCTCTGCAGCGATTTCATGAGGGCTGCCCTATCCGCCAGCCAACGCCGCGGACGTTTTCGATGATCGTGGCACCCAACTTCTTGCGCAGGCCGTGGATCACGAATTCGATCGCGTTACTTTGGACACTTTCGTCCCAGCCATACAGCCGCTCCTCGATCTGAGCGCGTGACAGGACCGCACCGGGACGCTCCATCAACGCGCGCAACAATGCAAACTCCCGTGGAGTGACCGCGACGGACTGCGAGTCGCGCCGGACCATGTGCGTCACGGGGTCCAATACGAGATCTCCGTGCACGATCTGCGAGCTCGGACGGCCGCCCTGGCGGCGCAGCAGACTGCGCAGCCGCGCTTTGAGCTCTGCGAGCTCGAAGGGCTTCACCAGGTAGTCATCCGCCCCGCTGTCCAGGCCATTGACGCGGTCGGTGAGTCCGTCGCGCGCCGTGATCATCAGAATCGGCAGCGCGCTCCCGGAAGCGCGCACCGCTTTCAACACCGACAGCCCATCCTGACGGGGCAGATTCCAGTCCAGAATTGCGATCGAGAAGTCGGCCTGACGGTCCTGCAAAGCGCTCATCGCGGCCGCGCCATCACGCACCCAGTCGACCGCATAGCCGTCGTCACGGAGCCCCCTTACGAGGCTCTCCCCGATCATGTGGTCATCCTCGACAAGCAGCAGGCGCACGGGTATTCCAACGTCGCAACGTGTACCGGTCGAGCATGGTAGGACCATGCGATGCAGTTTGCAGAGAAAGACTTAGCAGACGCTTAGAGGCTTTGCGGGAGGGGGGCCGCGTCGGCGGACCAGGACGCCACCGGCCCGGAAGACCAGGAAGCCACCGGCGAGCGAACGCCGGCGGCTTCCCGAAGCGGGCTATTTCTGCGGCATCCAGGACCTGGCGAACGAGCTCTTGCCATCCGTATAGGTGCTCCACACGGCGCCCGTCTTCGCATCGACGGCCACGTTGCGCGCGGTAGCCGCGGTGGCGAAGTCGCCCGCCGCCTCGACGCCATCTGCGGCCACGCGCACCATGGACATCTTGTCGGGACCTGCGCAGAAGACCAGCTGGCTCTTGGGGTCAAAGGCTATCTGATCGACCTTGGCCGTGATGGGCACCGAGGTCACCACCTTGCCGCTGGTCGTGTCGATGACCGCGAGCTTCCCGTTCGCACCTGCGGAAAAGATCCGGTGGTGCGCGCTGTCCAGCGCGAGGCCATGAGGCTGAGTCGCCGGCGCAGTGGCCCACCTGGCGACGGTCTTGTTGGTGCCCGGATCGATCACGGCGACCGTATCGGCACTCTTGATGTTGAGATAGATCCGGTCGGTCGACTCGTCGTAGACCATGAATTCCGGTACGCCAGGTACCTCGATTGACGTCACGACTTTGGCTGTCGCCGGGTCGATGACCCAGACGTTCGCGCCCTCATCGTGCGTAACGTAGACCATGTGATTCCTGGGCTCATAGATGATCGCATCTGTGGGACCATCGACCTTGATCGACTTGACCTCCTTCAACGTGGCGGCGTCGAGCACGGCGACACGCTGGTCCTCCTGCACGCTGACATAGTAGTACTTCGAGTCCGGATCGACTGCGTTGTCCACGGCTCCGCCGACTTTGACGCGGCCGATCAACTTGTTGCTGCCGAGGTCGAAGTAGTCCGCCGTTCCGTCATTCTCATGGGCGGCGAGCAGGCGGTGGCGCTTGTCATCCACGCGAAGAAAGTCGAACTTCCCCTTGGAGGCGGGTATCTCGATCGAAGCCTGCGGCTGCACCGTCGCGTTTTGACCGGTTGCCGAGGCGACCGCCGAAGCCGTGAGGACGGAAACTGCCAGGATATGGGGTAGTGATTTCATAGTTGATTTCACAATCGTGAGTAGTGTTGAATTTCAGCGAGCGGGCTTGAAGAGCGCCGCCACGTTCGGAATCTTCTTTGCCATCTCATCGCGGATGGCAAGAGCCGCGGTGTGCATTTTGACCTCATCATCGCCTGCTGCGTATTTGAATACGGTGCTCAAGGAGCCGATCACCTTGCCGCTGGCGTCCTTCAGGGGAACCGCCACTTCGAACTTGGTCGGCTCCTTCACGTTCGGGGCGAGAATCGTCTTGCGCTCCTGGGCGACCGCGAGGTCGTCCTCATCATCCGCCTTGCCGATGCGGTCCAGGTTCGCGGCAATCATGTGGGAGTCCTTGGCGCCGGGTTTCGGCGCGTGCATTCCGAGCACGAGCAGCTCGGGGTGCTTGGCCATCTGCTCGTTGACGAGCGTCTGCGCGTAGATCGCATTGTCAGCGGCCTTGCCCAGAGCCGGGTCGGCTAGCGCATACGCTGCGGTCGCGCAGGAGAGCACGGCCGCGGTAGCAGCCGCAAGGAGCGAGTATTTACGCATAATCGGGATCCTCGATGTGAGCGGTCTAGAAAGTCACGGAGAGTGTGCCGTAGATGAGTCTTCCGATCGGGGAAAACGTCGATACATCGGCGTTGTTGTCCAGGAACGCCCGCGGGGCGAGCGGCGGCATCCGGTCGGCAATGTTGTTGACACCAATGGCCGCGGTAATCTTTGTGCCTTCGTGAAAGTTTGGCATGGGCCAGTCGTAGGCCGCACGCGCGTCGAACGTGTAGTACGAGGCGACCGGAATCGTCGGCGTCGAAGTTCCATTGACACCCGTGTCCACCGTCGAAGAAACGTACGTATTGCTGACCGTCAGATCGACGTTGTTGTAGGTCCAGTCGAACGTGGTGAAGAACCGGTACTTCGGCAACGTACCACCGAACCCTCCACTCCCCCCGGCATTGTTGGTCGTCCCGGCGTACTGTATGAACGGCTTGCCCGGCAGGTCCTGAAAGTTGAAGCTGGTGAAAATGGCGCCATTGCTCGAAATGGTGAAAGTGCCGGCCCGCTCGCTCGGGATCACATACGAGGCCTCGATCGTGTACGAGTGCTCGATCAGCGTAGCGAGATTGCGGAACTGATCGATCACGTACAGCTTGTTGGCCTGGGCGGGATCGCCTTGCTTGGTGACGGGATTGGTGAGGAATGTCTGCAGGTCGTTCGGATTCACGAACGGCTGGCTGGCACCGGCGGCGCCGGGGAAGTTACCGACAGCGAGGTTGTTGAAGTATGGCGAGGCTGCTCCGAAGGCGTTGATGCTGCCGAGAATGGTGTTGAAGCCGATCCCCCCCGCGAAACCATTGAGGGTGATCGCGGAGTAGTCGACCGACACGTTCAGTCCGCGGATGAAGTCCGGCTGGAACACGAAACCGATGGAGCGCGACTGCGAGCGTGCGGGCTGCAGGTTCGGGTTGTTCCCGTCCTCGCCATTGAAGGGCATACCCGTAAAGCCTGGAAACACGCCCTGGATGACCCCGGCACCGACCGTGCGCGTGTCCGTGGGCCCGTATTCGGCATACAGGGGCGGTGCGCTGAATGACTTGGCGTAATTGCCCCGCACCGTGAGCTGCCGGTCAAATGGCTGCCAGCGGAAGCCGATCTTCGGCACGGTCGAGCTGCCCGCATCGCTGTATTTCTCCCCGCGCACGGCGGCAGTCAGGTCAAATGCGTGCGCACCCGGCAAACTCCAGGCCTCACCCGTGATCGGCACACGCGTCTCGGCAAACAGAGCATCGATGTCCCGATGCCGGTCGAACGGATCGGCGTAGGTCCCGCCGAGCCATTGCTGAGCATTGCCAGTCACGAGGCCTGTGGTGGGATCTGTGACCCGTCCGTTCGGATCGGCACGACCCGAAAGCGTCTCGCGCCGATGGCTGCCGCCGACCGCGAGACCCACCTTGCCGGCCGGCAGCTCAAACAGTGTTCCCACCACCTGCAAGTCGATGGAGGTGAGCGCGCTGCGCGCGTTGATGAATTCCGTCCCGTAGATGTTGGTGAGTGATGCCGGATTCAGGGCTGGCCCGCGTGCAAACGGATTCAGCGCCGGCTGCAGCACCAGCGGCCCGGTCAACGAAAACCCGCCATGAACCTTGCTGTAGGCTCCACCCACGACCGCGTTGCCGTTGGCGTCGAAGCCACCTGCAATGGCGAGCGGAATGTTGGGTTTGTAGAGCAGATTGCCCTGGCGCTGTACGAGGTCGCTCTGGCTGAACACGAAGCCCGTCTCCCAGGTCCAGTCGTGCACAATGTCACCCCGCGCGCCGGCGGTGAGACGAATAGCCTTCACATTGTTGAAGAACTGCTTGGGCGCATCCAGGTCATCGAAGATGACGCCCGCAAAATTGCCTGTCAGTGGATTGGAGGGCGCATTGGCCGGCACGGTCAGGCCCGGAGCCGGGACCGGCAGCCACTGTGTAAAGCTGCGGCTTTCGGACAGCATGACGTCGGAGAACAATTCCGCCCGGCCGTCGAAGAGCTTCAACTTCAGGCTGCTGACGAAGGACTCGAGCTCCTGCTGTAAAAGCAGTGTCTGGTATGGAGATACGTCAAATCCGGCTGCAACCGCCCCGGGCGTCGTCGCCAGGTAGGTGCCATTGGCAATCAGCTGATTCACGGACGTCGCCGTGGCCGCCGCTCCCGTCGGATTGACCTGGCCAGGCGAATTGATGCCGGGCGCCAGGATGGCCCCCGGGTTGTTGCCGTTAGCCCCCACCACACCCGGAATGGAAGAAGTCTTGTTGTACAGCGGGCTCGTGAAAGAGCGGGCACTCTGAAACAGGGGGCTCGTCTTCGAGTATGATCCGGTCGCCGTGATGCTGAGCGGACCGACCTTGGTTCCGCCGGTGATATAGGCGGAGCGCTCCTTGTAATCGCCGTGGGCAAACGCATAGCGGCCGCCGGCATTCACTCCCTCGTAGTTGGATTTGAGGATGAAGTTGACGACGCCACCGATCGCATCCGAGCCGTAGGTGGAGGAGGCACCGTCAGTCAGTACTTCGATGTGGTCGATCGCAGCAGCCGGAATCTGGTTGACGTCGACGAAGTTCTTACCGTTGATTCCGCCGACGCCACTGTTTGCGACCCGACGCCCGTTTACCAGGATCAGCGTCGGAAGGTTCCGCAGTTGCAACTGTGAGCCACCGGCCGTGCGCTGGTTGTCGTTGTTGGCATTGCTCGTACCGGCATTGCTGCGTCCGGCAAACGATGGGATGGCTTTGCGCAGGATCTCGAGAGCGTTCGTCGAGACGCCGTTCTGCTCTAACTGCTTGGCGTCGATCGCGATGACGGGCACGGCGACCGCATCGGGTGCGGTGGGCAGTAACGAGCCGGTCACGGTGACCGTTTCCAGGCCCGACGCCGCCTCGACTTTCGGCAAGTCCTTATCTTCGGTATCGGCGGCCTGTGCGTGCGCTGTCCCGACCGCCAGCTCCATTGAGCAGGCCGCCATCACGGCGACACCAAGGTGTGCGTTCTTCTGCATCGTTGTCCCCCTAGGACCGATGGTCCACGGCGCCAGCATGCCCCATGAACCTTAAACCAACCTGAATGACGCCACAGCATCGTTCTGCCATGCTGCGCGCTTCGAGCAACAGGGGGGAAATCCGCGTGAGCGATCACGAATCCGGCACCGCACAATCAACGCCTTTCCCGCATCCACAGCCTGCTGAACGGCCCACTGAGCAGAAATTCTGGCCACAGGGCTGGTGGCGGCTGATGGAATATCGGATAGGCGTCATTCCGCTGCCGGTTTATGTCATCAGCATCGGGGTGCTGGCCTACTTTCAGCTGCAGGGCAAGCTGCCGACCGAAATCAATGTCGCCATTGCGGTGCTGGCCATCGGCGGGTTCACCTGCGCGGAGATCGGTAAGCGGCTGCCGCTCATCGGGAGGATGGGCGGGGGTGCAATCTTTGCAACTTTCATCCCCTCCGTGTTGGTTTACTACAAGATCCTGCCGGCATCCCTGGTGAGCTCGGTGACCGATTTCACCAAGAACACGAACTTCCTGTACCTGTTCATAACTGCGATCATCGTAGGCAGCATCCTGGGGATGGACCGCAAGGTGCTCATCGGGGGTTTTGCGCGCATCTTCATCCCCCTGAGCGTGGGCTCGATTGCAGCCGGGTTGGTGGGTACGGCGGTTGGCACTCTGTTGGGTCTCGGAGCGAAGCACACGCTGTTTTTCCTGATAGTGCCGATCATGGCGGGCGGCGTCGGTGAAGGAGCCATTCCATTGTCTGTTGGATACGCGCAGATCCTGGGTCGCAGCCAAGGCGAGCTCTTTGCGGAAGTTCTGCCCGTAGTGATGCTAGGCAGTCTGACGGCAATCCTGCTTGCCGGCGGCTTGAATCTGCTCGGCAAGCGCTATCGCAATCTGACGGGTGAGGGACGCCTGCAGCCGGGCCAGCAGGAGGAGCTGCAATCCTCCAAAGAGGATCCGCTGCCCGAGCCTCCCGTAACTGACATCGTTGCCGCCGGGCTCTTCGCGATCTCGCTCTACCTGCTGGGACTGCTGTGCAACAAGCTGTTCGGCCTGCCGGCGCCCGTGTCGATGCTCTTCATCACGGTCCTGGTCAAACTTGCCCGCGCGGTCTCACCGCAGCTGCAGGCGGGCGCCTTCTTCGTATTCCGATTCTTTCAGGTGGGAGTAACGTACCCGCTGTTATTCGCCATCGGCGTGGCCCTGACACCGTGGCAGACGCTCATGGCTGCGTTCGTTCTGCCAAAGTTGGTCACCATCGCGGCTACCGTTACGACGCTCGTGGCCACCGGCTTCATCGTCGGCAAGTGGGTCAAGCTGTACCCGATCGAAGCGGCCATCGTCAATGCCTGTCACAGCGGACAGGGCGGCACTGGTGATGTAGCGATTCTGACCGCGGCCAATCGCATGCAACTGATGCCGTTCGCCCAGGTCGCAACGCGCATCGGTGGAGCGATCACCGTAACGCTGGCGTTATTTCTCCTCGCCCGCTTCGCTTGAGGGGCGCCTCGCCATGGCCACTCGACGGACCGTCAGACTGTGAGTCCAGCGGTCCTTCGCGCAGCGTGGTGGTTGCGGGCAACTCAAATATCACCCGCAGCCCCTGGCCGCTCGAGGCCAGCGCGGCGTAGATCCGGCCGCCATGCAGCTCGACGATGCTGCGGCAGATCGCAAGCCCGAGTCCCGTGCCCTTATCGGCCGCCTGATCAGACTTTCCCAAGCGCACGAAGCGCTCGAATATCTGATCGCGCTGGTCATCCGGCACGCCGGTCCCCTGATCCTCCACGGACACTGTCCATCTCGAGGTGCTCACGGCGGAACGGATCGTGATCAGCCCCCCGGCGCTCGAGGCAGCCAGCGAATTGGTCACCAGATTCAGCAGGACCTGACGGATCCACTTCGCATCGAAGGGAATCTCGCCCTCCCCCTCGTGGGTGCACGAGCACCTCAAGCCGGCATGCTCGACCAACACCCGCGCGTCCTGCTCCAGGGTATGCAGAAATGCCGCCGGTGACTGCAGGGGCAGATCGAGCCTGATGACTCCCGCCTCGGCGCGCGACAGGAACAACAGATCCTCGATGATCGTGTTGAGGCGATCGATCTCTTCGAGCTGTACCTGCAGCGCCTCCTCCTGGTGCGCTGACAGCTTGTCCTCCATGAGCAACTGCTCGGCATGCAGCCGGATCAGGGACAGCGGTGTTTTCAGCTCGTGCGAGGCATCTGCAGTGAACCGCCGGATCTGATTGAAGGAGGACTCCAGCCGATCGAACGTCTGGTTCAGCAGGCGTGCGACGTTCGAGATCTCATCCTGCACGTCGGCCACCGGGATGCGCTCGCTCAGGTTGTCGGAACTGATGCGGTTCGCGGTGGCCTGGATCATTCTCAGCGGACGCAATGCCATCCGGCTGAGCCAGAACCCCAACCCCGCGCTGACCGCCAACATCACAGCCATGAGGGCCGCGCACAGCTCGAGGTACGCCTCCATTACCGTGGACACCGGATGCAGGGGCGTGGCGACCATGACATCGTACGGAGGCAGGATGAATTCCCCCACCCGCAGCACACCGGTCTCGGGCAGCTCCGCATGGAAGCGTCGCTCGTGCGGCACATCAGGGATGGTCTGACCGCGAAGATTCGTGGATCGAAACACCGTGCCCATACCCTTGCCGTGGACATCGATGTAGAACAGTACCGAGGCGTATTCGGTGGTTTCGCGGATACGCTCCTCGATGACCACGGCGCTCAACGCCTCGTGATCCGGTCCCAGATGCGCCTTGATCTGCTGGAATTCGGCCTCGTTGAGCAGGTCCAGGTCATGCACGAGATAGCGGTGGAGCATGAAGTAGCCGGCAATCGACAGGGAGGCGAACGTCAAGGTCGCTGCGAGTGCGTACCAGAGTGCCAGCCGCGCGCCGATGGATTTCATGACAGCCCGCAGCTCACTGGAATTTATATCCAACCCCGCGGATCGTGCGGAAAAACGGTTGCGCGGCGGGGGATTCCAGCTTGGCGCGCAAGCGGCTCATGTAGACATCCAGCAGGTTCGCATCGGCATCCCCCTGCGACTCCCAGATCTTCTCGCAGATGAGGGTCCGCGGCAGAATCCGGCCCGTATTCTGCATGAAGATCTCCAGCAGCGCGTATTCGCGGCTGGTCATCTCGACGGGCTGCTCGTTCAACGAGACCGTGCAACTCAACAGGTCGAGCTTGAGCCCGCGGTGTTCCAGCAGGGTCTTTTTCGACCCCGTCTGGCGGCGCAACAGCGAGCGCACGCGGGCCAGCAACTCCTCCAGGCTGAACGGCTTGGGCAGATAGTCATCCGCTCCCAGGTCCAATCCCTTGATGCGGTCCTGCACCGTATCGCGCGCGCTCAGGATCAAGACCGGCTCGTTGAAACCCCCGGCCCGCCACTGCCTGAGCAGCTCGAAGCCATCGCCGTCCGGCAGCCCGATGTCGAGCACTATGGCATCGTAGCTGCTCTCACACAGCGCATCGCGGGCCTGTGCGCAATTGGGTGCGCATTTGACCGTATATGCCCGCTCCGACAGGCTTTTCATCAGAAAGTCAGCCAGGCGTGCCTGGTCTTCCACGATGAGGATCTTCACGTTGCAGCCCCCTTAACTGCCCACAGGATGACTCAGGCAGAGGCGCAACGGCAAGTCCCCCGCCGGCAGGCAGCCGGCGGGGGAGTTCCTCAAAGCTTGTAGTTGAATCCCGCCTGCAGCGTGACTCCGTAGAACTCGCGCTGCACGAGGCGGTTCTCACCGCTACCTTCGGTTATTTTCAACGGCGTGTTGGTCAGGTTCTTGGCATTGAAATACAGGCTGAAGGGCGCGCTGATGCGCCATTGGCTGCCGAAGTCCACGGACAGCCGGCCTTGAGTCCAGAAATCGGTCGCAGCGGAAGGCCCGACGCCGAAGATATTTCGACTGGTGTAGTACGCGCCTACCGTCATGCTCACGGGCGCCCAGTCATACATAAGCTCCGCGTTCGCCGTATTCCTGGAGGTGGAAGGCAGCATGGACTTCTCGCCGGGACGGATGTCATAACTGGATTGAACCCAGGTCCAGTTGACAGATGTTCCAAGCCCTCCGAGCGGGCCCGGCAGCAGGTCCCTGAAATGCTGAACGTAATTCGCCTCCACACCGAACGCACGTGCATGCGGTGCGTTGGTAAAGGTGAATGTCCGCGCGAGACCCACGAAACCACCCTCGGCGGGCGTGGGCAGGTTGGCTACCTGGGAGACGATGTAGTTCCTGATCTCCTTGTCGAAAACGCCCAGGGAGGCAATTCCGGCCTGCGGCAGATACTTCTCGATCGACAGGTCGATGCCGGTGGCAGTGACGGGCTTCAGATTCGGATTGCCGGTGGATACGGTTCCACCCGGATCCAAGGTCGTCGCGGCGGTGACCTGATTGAAGCCGGGCCGCGCGATCGTGGAGGACACGGCAGCCCGCCCGACGAGATTCGGCTCGAACTCATAGCGCGCCTGGGCGCTCGGGAAGAAGTTGGTGTAGGTCTTGTCACGCGAGATCGGCGTTATGGTAGCCGGGTCCACCTTCTTGTCGACCAGGTTGGCCGCATAGGTGGCCCGTGTGTTTTCGGCGCGGACACCCGCCGTCACACCCAGCGGCCCGAACCCAAACTGATACTGACCGTAGAGAGCGTAGACGTTCTCCTTGTCGGTTTGATACGAGCTGGCATCGGTAGCCGTGTTGTCCACGATCGTGCTGGCCGCATACAGGGCACGCAGTACCGCAGGGTCGATCTGCGGCCCGTTCAGACAATGGCCCTGGTAGAAGAGCACATTACCGCCGAAGACCGCCTGGGCGAGATTCAGGGCGGGAAGGTTTGTGGCTGTGAAATTCTGAGCGCTCGCCACACGGTTGCGCAGCCGTGCATTCACACCCACCTTGATGTTCTCATCAGGGGAGCCGGTGAAGGCCGTGGGCACCGACAGGTTCGCACCGATCCCCCACTCGTGGTCGTTGGAATGCTGGGTCTGGTTCCCGATTCCGCTCAGCGTGTAGCCTGCCGGATCGGATGGCACGACACCGGTCGCAGAATAGGACGGCCAGTTCGGGTGTGTCGTGTTGTCGTAGGTCACCACGGCAGGCGTGGGGTTGGCGAAACTCGAGTTGAGATCGTAAGGCTTTTCGAAGCTGCCACGCGTGTAGCCCACGTGGTAGTCGAGAGTATTGCCATCGATGACGTTCTTTCCGCCGATCTCGAACACCCGTGATTTCAGGAACTCCTTCTCGTCACGCAGCGACTTGGAGAAGGTGGCCGCAGTGATCAGTCCGTTGGGGTTGGCCGGATCGACGGTGGTGGCGGCACCACCATCGGGTTGTTGCCAGGACAAACGGTTTCGCAGCACGGTTTCGGAGTAGCCCATCTCGTAATACCGTGCGAACCAGCTGTTGTCGGCATCCGGCTGGAAGCCCAGATCCATGCCATATCCATGGCGCTCGCGGTGATAGCGGTAATACCGCTGTTCAAAGGCGCTGAAGGCCTTGTCCGGTACAACCGGCTGCCCGTCCACGAAACCGGCCTCCGCGTCATCGATGCCGCGCCGATCCGTGTCCAGTGCGCCCGTCACCAACACGCTGAACGGATGGTAGTCACCGGAGCCTCCAAAACGCGTCCCGGCGGTCACGCCTGCGGTCGTCCGCCAGGTATGGCGCAGGACTTCGAAGCCGGTCCCGAGCGTCAGGTCCGCAAACGCCTTGCCATCGGCCGGCGCGGTCTTCGGTGTGATGTCGATAGTGCCTGCGAGGGCCTCGGCATCCTGCTCCGGCAGGTTCGACTTGGTCACCGTGATCGCTCCCACGAAGCCGATGGGGATCGAGTCGAACGCGACCGCGCGCCCCGCGCCCGAGGGTGAGCTGTTATTGGTCGGCGGCAGCCGCAGGCCGCCGAAGGTCGTGCTGTTGAGATCGGCGTCCAGACCCCGGATGTTGATATAGCGGCCCTCGCCCGTATCGGTTTCGAGCGAAATGCCCGGCACGCGCCGCACGGCCTCCCCGGTGTTGACATCGGGCAGCTTCTGCATTTCATCCGCAGTCGTGACGTAGATCAGGTTGGGCGCCTGGAACTGCGCCTCGCGCGCGATCTGCTGGGTCGTACGCTGACCCAGGACCGTAATCTCCTCGAGCGCGTTCATGCCCGGTTTGCGCGGACCCGCACTGTCGCTGGCGCCGGCTGCGGGGCCATCGTCTGCAAGCGCCCCGGCGGACACGCCTGCGAGGGTCGTTATCGTGAGTGACAAAAAAGCCAATTTACGAGTGCGCGAGACGTTTGCCATCGAATTCAAAACCTGAGTAACCCATGTTATTGCGCGCCCCAGACTCTCGCGGGCGGCGCCGCGATGCCGTTCTCTGGGCAGGTTCGCCAGTCAGCCCGCTTTCTGTCCGGGGCTTGTTGCACTGCGCGATGCAGCGGCAAGGTAGGGTGCAAACATTTCAGTCGCGTGACAGTGTTGGTATCAGGCATGCCGCCGGTGTTTGTTTCGCGCCCGGCGCCGGCTGCGCCGACCGGCTCCCCCGACGGCGCGCATGGCCGCTCGCACGGGCCGCACAAGCTGCAGCGTCGCCGCCTGCAGACACCCGCTCACCTCGTACTCGAGAAAACGATTGCTTTTGATTCCCTGCGGCGTCTAAAGGATAAATGTGTTGCGCGCGGTGCCCTGGTCCATTACTTTGTGCTGCAAAGTGCCTGTCGATGGGTTCGATCGGCTCGAGGGCCGGTGAGCCGTAGAGGGCTGCCGGCGCGTTTTCGGTTTTCGGATGAATGTGAGACCGCGCATGGGGCAGACATCGGACACTGGACCTGAATTGAAGACGTTATTTCTACAAGCGCTCTCCTTCGAGGGCTTCGACGGCGGCGCAGGCTCGCGGTATCAGGCAAAACGCGAGGTCCACTCTTTCTGGTATCCGACTTGGCTGGCACAGCCGGCGGCCCTGGTGCCGAATTCACGCCTGCTGGATGCTCCCGCCGATCGCCTGAGCGTGCAACGGACACTCGAAATCGCGCGCGACTACGAGCTCATCATCCTGCATACCAGTACGCCATCCTTCCCGACCGATGCACGCTTCGCCGCGTTGCTGAAAGCCGACAATCCCCGCGCTCTCATCGGCCTGGTGGGCGCAAAGACCATGGTCGACCCGAACGGCTCGCTCCGGGCAGCCGCCGCGGTGGATTTCGTGTGCGGTGAGGAATTCGACTACACCTGCCAGGAAGTAGCCGCAGGAAGGCCGCTGGCCTCGGTCAAGGGGCTGTCGTACCGCGGTGCGGATGGCGAGATCGTTCGCAATCCGCCGCGGCCGATACTCGAAAACATGGATGAATTGCCGTTCGTCTCACCGGTCTACCGGCGCGACCTCACCATCCGGAACTACTCCATCGGCTATTTGAAGCACCCCTACGTCAGCCTGTACACGGGTCGCGGTTGCCGCTCCAAGTGCACCTTCTGCCTTTGGCCCCAGACGGTCGGCGGTCACCGCTACCGTACCCGCTCGGCGCAGAACGTCATCGCCGAGGTGCGCTGGATCAAGGAAAACATGCCTGAGGTGCAGGAGGTCATGTTTGACGATGACACCTTCACCGATTCGGCCAATCTCGCCCGTGTTGAAGAGATCGCGCGCGGACTGGGTGAGCTCGGTGTCACCTGGAGCTGCAATGCCCGTGCGAACGTGCCCCACCGCACGCTCGAGATCATGAAGGAGAACGGGCTGCGGCTGCTGCTGGTCGGCTATGAGTCCGGTGACGACCAGATCCTGCACAACATCAGGAAGGGTTTGCGAACCGAGATTGCCCGGCGGTTCACCGCCGATTGCCGCAGTCTCGGCATTCTGATCCACGGGACCTTCATCCTGGGGTTGCCGGGCGAGACGGCGCAAACGATCCAGAAGACGATCGATTTTGCGCAAGCGATCAACCCACACACCATCCAGGTGTCCCTCGCTGCTCCCTATCCGGGCACCGCGTTGTACGCGCAAGCCGTCGAGAATCGCTGGTTGCCCGCTGAGCCGGATTTCAACATGGTCAATGATCAGGGCGTGCAGCTCGCGGTGATCAGTTATCCGCATCTGTCCAAGGAGGAGATTTTTCACAGCATGGAGGTCTTCTACAAACGCTTCTACTTCCGGCCCACGAAGATCTGGGAAATCGTCAAAGAGATGCTGCTCAGTCCGCAGATGATGCGCCGGCGGCTGCGCGAGGGCGTGGAGTTCTTTCGCTTTCTGCGCACTCACGAGGTTTAGCGAGCTTTTCCGCTCTCTCATGAGCGTCACGCCCGGCCCTGCGCCGGTACTGTCGTTTTCGTTGAGGTGTCAATGTTGATTACGCACGATCTGATTGCCACCTTTGGCGTGGCCTGCCTGATCGCCGGATGCGGCTATGAGGTCATGGCGCTCATCGCCGTGATGGTCTGGAAACTACGCGGGTCGGGGCCAGTCACCGTACCCGCAACGAGCCCCGCCGTAACCCTGCTGAAGCCGCTGTGCGGCGCTGAAGAGCGGCTGTACGAGAATCTCCGGTCCTTTTTTCTGCAGAACTATCGGGAATTTCAGATCGTATTCGGGGTGCGCGATGCAGCGGATCCTGCGATCGCGACCGTCGAACGGCTGGTGAAGGAATTCCCCGACATTCCGACGAAGCTCGTGATCAATGCGCAACAGCATGGATCGAATCGCAAGGTGAGCAATCTCATCAACATGCTGCCGTACGCGCGTAATGATGTGCTGGCTATCGTCGATAGCGATGCCCACGTGGATGAAACCTACCTCGAGAAGATTACGGCCGCTCTCGCACAGGACGGCGTGGGCCTGGTGACCTGTACGTATCGCAGTGTTCCGGCCCAAGGGCTGTGGTCCAGGCTCGGCGCCATGTACATCAATGACTGGTACATCCCGTCGGTGCTGCTCGCGTGGCTCTTCGGACACCGGGGTTTCGCATCCGGTCAGACCTTGTGTCTGCGTAGGGACACGCTGGAGGCGATAGGCGGACTCTTGCCCATCGCCAATCACCTTGCCGATGATTACGAGCTCGGCGAACGCGTGCGGCAGATAGGCTTGCATGCCGTGTTGTCTGACTACGTGACTCGCACGGAGCACTACGAACCGACGCTGGATCACCTGCTCGGCCACGAAATCCGCTGGATGCGCACGATCCGGGCATTGCGGCCACAGGGTTTCCGCTTTCTGTTCGTCAGTTTCAGTCTTCCGCTCGCGCTTCTGGGAGCGTTGCTGCTGCTCTCGGTGCCCTCGCTCGGTACGCTGAGCCTGACGCTCTTCGCGATGACCGTGACGGCTCGCCTCAGCATCTATGCCGCTGCCCGCTGGGGCGACGAGCGACTCAATCTTGCGGATCTATGGCTGGTGCCAACCCGGGACCTGTTGTTGCTGTGGGTCTGGTGGCGAGCGCTTCGGACCTCCCGGGTCATCTGGCGAGGTCACGAATTCTCCGTGGACGCCGAGGGTGTCATGCGGGGACTGAGGTAGAGCCGATGTCTGCGCCTTACGACAGATCTGACCGATTGATCCTGCGACCAATAAACGTCTAAGGAGCGTCAACCGGGAATTCGGCCCGTGAGAATGTCAGGTGCGAGCTTCCTTCGCGCCGAGGCCTCCCGCCGACTCCCCGCTCACAGCGGCGGCGGCGTCCACCACCACCCTTTCCAGGACAGTCAGGTACTCGATGTACCGCTTGCGGCCCAGCGAGCTCACCCGGCATACGGTCAACGGGCGATTGCGCTCCGTTCCCTTGAACACCGTGATGAGTCCCGCTTCCTCGAGCACCTGCAGGTGGCGGCTCAGGTTTCCGTCCGTGAGCGCGCACTGCTCCTTGAGCTCATTGAATGTCAGTCCCTGATGGTTTGTGATCAGGGACGTGAGGACACTCAAGCGCGCGTGCTCGTGTATCAACCGGTCCAGGCCCGCGTAGGCGAAGGGCGCCTCGCGTGCTTTACGTGTGTCTTTCTTCAACGGAATCCTCGTAGCCGTATTTCAAGACTGCTGCCAGGAAGAGTTGCCCGATACCGAAGGGAATCCCCATGGTCCACGGCGAGAACTCGTGCGGACCCCCTTCGACGGCCAGACACGCCAGGCCCGCCACC
Organism: Gammaproteobacteria bacterium; assembly: GCA_028293745.1. Lineage (GTDB taxonomy): Bacteria > Pseudomonadota > Gammaproteobacteria > Steroidobacterales > Steroidobacteraceae > 13-2-20CM-66-19. The sequence continues at coordinate 19,536 of JAQGOF010000219.1, forward strand.
AGGTACCACAATCCGACGGCAAACATCGGACGCGGCAGAAAGCGGCAGGAGGCGAAAATACCCAGGCTGAAGGACAGCTGCCACAGTCCCGGAAGCATCCACAGTTCCTGAGGCGCGACCCTCACCAACACGACGGTGAGCATCAGGCCTACGACCATCGCCGGCAGAAACTGCTCGATGGCGACCTGAATCATCTCCCGGGAAAAGCCGAAGTGGACCTTTCGCGTCCGGACATAGGTCTCCCACGCGGAAACTCCCGCGGCCACGACCGCGGTACTGACCCACACCATGAGAAACACGCTCGCATCGCCATGGGAGGCTTTGAACCAGATCGATTGAACGCCGGCCACCAGGATCGCGAGCGCACCAGTGGCCGCCGTAGAGCGAGGTCCGTAGCCCCGGAATTGCGTCTCGCGCGCCACCTGGGTCCGAATGGCGCTGATCTCTGCAAGGGCCTGACGAAGCTCACTCATGGCCGTTACTCCGCGTACTCAGCGCGCAAAGTATAGGGCACGCCGCCGCCAGAGCAAAACTGACCCACGCCTGTCCCGGCTTGACGACACCCGCGCTTCCAGAAATCACTTTACAGGGCAAAGTTCATAACGTCCAATGCGCGGGTACGGATGAGCGTGCGCGCTTGCGTCGCGGGGCAGACAATGCCCCTGCTGGAGCGACTTCGGAGGAAAAGGATGCGCTATCTGCATTTTGGAATGTTGTTGTTGTCGGCGCTGGTGTGTGGAACTGCGTACGCCGGCGGTGGACCTCTCGGAATCGATCATGAGATCGGTTTCGACCAAAGCGGTATCTGGGCACGCAAATATCAAACGGCACTCGAGGTCGGCGTCATCGCGACCGAGATCGGCGGCGCCTTGTGGCTCGGAAGTGACGATGAGATGGGCCATGTCTTCTGGCAGACGATCGACTCTTCGGTGATCACCGGGATTGCGGCAACCGTGTTGAAGAAGACAACGGGACGCGCGCGTCCTGATCAAGGCAACAACCCGAACCGCTGGTTTCGCGGCAGCTGTTGCGAGAGTTTTCCCAGTGGCGAGGTATCGCTCCAGGCGAGTTTCGTCACGCCCTTCATCGTGCACTACGCGGGTGAGCATCCCTGGGTGTGGGCGCTCGAGCTGCTGCCCCTGTATGATGCGACAGCCCGCCTGAAGAGTCACGCCCACTGGCAAACCGATGTCATTGGCGGTTGGCTGCTGGGATCGGGTATCGGGTACTGGACTGCGAAACGGGATCTGCCCTTCTCGGTTGCGATCCTGCCGCGGGGCGTCACGATTGGCTTTTCTAAACGGTTTTGAGGTTTGAAGTTGGCGATACCCGGCAAGGCTCTCGTGTCCCGCTCCTCGTGCATCATCCTCGTTGGACTCGCGGCAACCGCGCCGGTCCGCGCCGACGATTTCACACTGTCGGACGCCTGGTCCGATACCAAGCTGTATTTCACCTCGCCACTGCGGTGGAACAGCACCGACTGGATGTTGTTCGGCGGCACCTTGGCCGCGGTGGGCGCGGCCCACCAGTTCGACGGCAGCGTGCGTGATCATTTCGCTGGCAAGACCCCCGCGCTCACTGGTAAAGACAAAAACAGCACGCGCGACGCTGCGCCGGCTGCCGCGATGGTGGCTGGAACCTGGGTGTTGGGGTGGGTGCTCGAGGCCCCTGCCGGCCGCGTCGAGGCATACCGGATGCTCGAGGCTGGCGCTTTGAGCTCGATCACGACGGAAATCCTGAAGTACGGCGCGGGGCGAGCGCGGCCCAACGAGACATTGCGGGTGGATGACTGGCGCAAAGGCGGCAGTTCATTTCCTTCGTTGCACGTATCGGCTGCATTCGCCATCGGCACGGTATTCGCCGAATCAGGCGGAGACGACTACCGATGGTTCCGCCGCGTTGTCGGTTACGGAATGGGAGCCGGCATTGCATACGCACGCCTGCACGGCAACGTGCACTGGCTGTCGGACGTTGTGGCCGGAACCGCCATCGGCGTGTACACGGGCGCATTCACGCTCAACCGCCGCAACCTCAAAGATTCGCCGGTTGCAATCAATGTGGTTCCCATGGACGCCGGCGGTCTCTCACTGCAGTTCACGTACACGCCGCGCTGACGTATCAACTCCGCGACGGTCGCTACTCGCGGTTGATGCGGGTCAAGGCGGCGCGCATGGAAGAGGTGATCGTTACACCTCGCCGAAGGATCGCGGCCATGTATGTACGATTGAGCAACCATCGAGCGGAGGCGTTGGCGGCTCTGTCACTGGCGGATCGTCGGCCAAACTCCCGATGGAGAATCAGCCATGCACCCGCCTTTCCCGAGGACACGCACCCTAGGCAGGGTACCTTCCCGAGCTTCTGCGCTTGCGAGGCTCGCATTCGCAGCTGCCCTTGTCAGCGCCACATCTGGAAACATCGTCTTAGGTCAGACGTCCGGCGGAACTCAAGGCAGCCAGCCGTCCTCCGCCAGCGTTCGCGCTCTGGTAATGAACAACTGGACCGATTCCTTGGCAATCCATTACGCGAGGCAGCTCTACCCGAAGGACTCGCACGTGTTTGGTCCGTATCTCGTGGCGCTTCGCAGCAAGGCGGATTGGACAGTGAATCAGATCGATGGCGCTACAGCCTTCTTTCACGCGGAGGTCCTCGGCGGAAACGGCGGCGGTAACGGACAACCGAACGGCCCCGAAAAACCCGCGACGCTCTGCGAATCGAGCGGGGATGCGAAGGGAGACGATCTTCCGGCCGACCCCGGTATACGCCAATCGTATCCGTCAGTTATGTGCTTCGATGACGGCGGCGTCCTGAACGTCGAGTATCTGCGCGAGACGGAGCGCGGCCTGCCCATACAGATCGAGAAGTCGTACGCGATGGTGCCGGCTCAGGGCTTTCTCGTCGTCCGATACACGGTGACCAACAACACCCTGCCGCAAGATAACAAAACGGTCCGCGTACGCCTCGCGGAAGTGGTGCACCTCCACAACAAGGGCGTGCCCGACCACGAGAAGGCCATAGAGAACATGACGGACACCGGCATCTACCAGCCGCAACCGGGGCAGCCGCTGAACAACATGCAGGTCCAGTGGCATCCAGAGGTGAATGCGTGGATCGCTGACATGAGCGCCTCGAATGGGACGTTCCTCGTCCTCGGCGCCTTGCAGGGGATGGATCGGCACCGTGCTTTCCAGCCTCTCTCCGGCGAAACCCAATTCGACCGCGCTGTAGCCCCGGAGATGGACACCGTCGACCAACCCGGCCCACCGCAGAACGTGGACCAGATGTCCGCGACGGATCTCGGTCTTTCGCTGTGGGCGCAGGTGGACCTCAAACCCACAGCCAAGCAGCAGTACGCCTTCTTCTACGCCGTTACGTCGAGCCTCCAGGACGCGCAGCAAGTCGCGATGACCGCGCGGACGTCTACGGATCCTGACTTCTGGTTCAACGAGACCCGCCGCGCGTACCAAACCTGGTTGCAGCAGGGCCGGCAGGTCCAGACGTCCGACCCGGGCCTCAGCAAGGCACTCACCCGCGCGCTCATCACCAACAAGCAGGCGCAACAGCCCGACTTCGGCTCGTTCGTGGCCGCAACGAACCCGGCGTACGGTCACAAGGTCTGGCCGCGAGATTCAGCGGTCACCGCCCTGGGCTTCGCGGCCGCCGGTCACTTGGACGAGGCCGTGAAGTTCTACCAGTGGATGGCCTCCATACAGGAGGACGGCAGCAAGCAGAGCTATCCCACCGGCACCTGGTACTCGAACTACAGCTACTGGCTTCGCAAAGGACCGAAGACCTTCCGTGAGCCGGAGTGGGACTCTCTCGGTCTGTTCATGACCGGCGTCTACCACACCTGGCGGCTACTGAAGGAGAAAGATCAGCGTGCGGCCGACGACTTCCTGAACGGCCCACTCCAGCGGCTTGATCAGGGTCCGACCTCTGTATACGACGCGGTGCGTCGGACGGCCGATTTCGTCAAGAACAGCATCAACGACAAGGGTTTTGGCCCCGGCGACTTCTCGATTTGGGAAGAGGACTTCGAGTGGCACACCTTCACGCAGACGAACTACGCCTCCGGGCTCAACGCGGCCCACCTCCTCGCCCAGCAGATGGGAGACACCGATCACGCCAGTCAGTGGCTCAACAGCGGCCGCCGGATACTCGATTCGATTCACCGGTCGGCGTCCGCCCAGCCCTGCCCTGGGCTTTGGAACGACGGCGAGGCGCGTTGGAATCGCGCGACGTGGACCTACTGCGCGCGCGACGACCGCCTGGATGCCGCGTCAGATCTCGTGTGGGTGTTTGGCCTGGTCGACAAGGATGACAATCGCGCTGTTTCTCAGCGAAACGCGGTCCTCTCGAGACTCGCCCCAGGCAGCAGCGACCACATCGGCATCGCGCGCTACGAGGGCGATGAGTTCTACCACGCAAAGGACTTCAGCCCGGGCGGTCAATTCGAGGCAACCGCAAGCATGCCAAGTTGGCCGCAATTGGACATGTATGTGGCTCTGCTCGAGCACTGGCGCGGTCTCAACGACATCGCGCTCAAGCGCCTTCAGTGGTACGCGAGCGTCACCAACGCCGGGTACGTCCCCCCAGGCGAGGCGGTCGACCGGCCGACGAACCGCCCTCTGGCGAGTACGTCCGCGGAACCGGTTACAGCGGCCTGGTACGCCTTGGGGCTGCTGAATTACCTGAATCAGTTCGACCCAAGGCTGCCGCCAATGGTGGGTTCCGGACAGGCGCCATCGTCACAGCCGGCGCAATAACCACACCATGGCGAACCACTGCGAACCATCAGTGCTCGGTTGGGTCGGCCGCATGGCCGCGTTAGTTGGCGTGGTGTTGGCGCTGCCTGTACTGGTGGCCCGGGCGCAGATACCCGCCCCGCTTCCGCTCAGTCCGAATGACGCGCTCGCACCTCATCCCGACTCGGCACGAGTTTATAGTCTCGCGGCCCGCTTTTCGCCCGGCCAGCAGGCAGCCATAGGCGTACAGGCTCTGTCACCGACCGGTGCGCAGATCGTCGGGCCGCTCGAGCTGAACATCTTTCACCTGCAAGACCAGGTGTATCACGGGGTGAGCGACCCGGTCACGCTCCGGCCCGACACGCCCACAACAGTTGAGTTCCGGTGGACGCCGCCGCAAACCGACTTCACCGGTTACCTGGCCGTCGTCTCGGTCGGCGGCCGCGTCATCGGCTCGACCGGGATCGACATCAGCTCCAGTTCGTTGGGATACCCCCGGTACGGTTACCTGTCGAACTTCGCGCCGGATCAGACTCCCAGCGTCGTTGGCCCCATCCTGCAGCGGCTCGGCCAGGATTACCACCTCAACATGTTCCAGTTCTACGACTGGTTCTGGCGCCACGAGGCACTGATCCAACGGGACAACGGCAACGTCGTACCCTCGTGGCGGGACCTCTTCGGCCGGACCAACTCGGTGGACGTCCTCCACAATCTCATCGATACCGTGCACGGCTACAACGCCCTCGCCATGGCCTACGTCATGATTTATGCCGCGCGCGAGGGATACGCGGAACGTTGGCCAATCAGCCCATCATGGGGCATGTTCGAGCAACCGAACGCCGTGGGGCAGGTTTCCCTCGACTTCAGCTCCTCAACGCCCGGGACGATGCTCTTCCTGTTCGATCCGGGCAATCATGGCTGGCAGGACTGGATGAGCTCCCAATACGTCGATGCAATCAAAACCTTCAACTTCGACGGTGTCCACGTCGACCAACTGGGGCAGCGCCAGGGTGTCCTGCGAGCCGACGGATCACGTATCGATTTACCCCACGCCTTCGCGAGCTTCCTCGAGGCCGCCGACGCCCGGCTCTCGGCGAACGACCGGCAGCGGGCGGCGTGCACGTTCAATCTGGTCGACGGCACAGTCAATGGCTGGGCCGTGCCCGAGGTGGCAGGGAGCACGGCGTGCGATTTCCTCTACAGCGAGATCTGGTACAAGACCAACACTTACGATGACCTGCGCCGGTATGTCGAGCAGCTCCGGTCAATCGGCGGACACCGGCCGGTGGTGCTGGCGGCGTACGCGCAGTACGGTCAGGGGGCCGGCCCCGTTTATGAGGCTGAGGGCTCGACCACGCTGACTGGCGGTGCTGGTATCGCCAATAACGTGCCCGGTTTCACCGGCCTTGGGTTCATCGACAGCATGGACCATCCCGGCGATTCCATAACCTGGACAATCGGGCTCTCCGAAGCCTCGGCAGAGGCGCTCGTGTTCCGCTACTCAAACGCGAGCGGCCGCACCGTCCACGGACGGGTGTACGTCAACGGCAATGCGGTGGGCGACATCCAGTTTCCCTCTCTGGCGGACTGGAGCGCCTGGACAGCCTCCCCTCACATCTCAGCACAGCTGCCCGCCGGAACCAACAAGGTCACGCTGAGCATCGCGGAGGAGACGGGCGGCGCGATCTTTGTCGATAACATGCGCCTGGACCAGTTTGACGAGAATGCGGTCCGCCTGGAGCTGGCGGCCATCTTTGCCTCCGGCGCCACACCGATCTTCATCGGTGACGACCAGCAGAGCCTCGCCAATGAGTACTACCCGGACCGGTCGAAGGCAATCCCACCGCCACTGAAGCGGGCCGTCCGCGATGACCTGTCCTTCATCAGCGCGTACGAAACCCTGCTCTTCCCGCCCGAGGTGGTATCTCTCGGAACCGGCACGAGCTCGCTCGTGGCGATGTCAGGCCAGAAGTTGATCGACACAGGGTCGAACGGGATCTGGGTGGTGCCGCGCCGGATCGGTCCGTACGACACGCTCCACCTGGTCAACCTCGTCACGCTCGATGACCTTTGGCGCAACGCCAAGGTGGGGGCGCCGCCGGTCCAGACAAACATCAAGCTACGCTATTACGTCGACGCGACGATTGCTGGCATCTACGTCGCAAGCCCTGATCTCAATTTCGGGCAGGCCACGCAACTGCCGTACACGAGCGGTCAGGACGGGCGCGGGCGATACGTGGAGTTTACGGTACCGCGGCTGGTCTATTGGGACATGGTGTACTTGCGCCGCAGCGGGTAGACCCACACGTTGGAGCAACACCAGACCAACAACACCATCAATGGCAGCAAAGCGCCCAGGCCGGTCGTCAAGCCCTTGGACAGATTCCAGCCTAAATAGCCGTGAATGCGTAGTACTTCCAGGGGAGCGGTCAAACGGCCAAACAGGGCCAGGAGAAACACCAGCCAGAACAGTCGCCGCAACTCACCGACGCAGATCCACGCAATCGGCATGCAGGCATACCACGGCCAGTATTCCGGGCAGACGATCAGCGCAAATCCCAGGGAGATCCACGCGCAGCTCCTGGCGAAACTCACCGCATCCCTGACGTACAGAGTACTCCACACGATCAGGCCGAAAAGCAGGCCGGTTACGAGCACAGTCGTGAGCGGACCGGCCCAGGGCCTGAGTGGAGTGTGTTTCAGGATCCAGCGGATGACGCCGAAAAAAGTCGCGGAGCCGCCCGCATACTTGCGGTGTACGATGCCATCGAAGCTGTGCAGACCAGCCCAGAGGGGCGCATACGACACGACCAGGATGACAGCCGTTACCGTAAGCGCGACCAGCACCTGCCACGCCAGTTGTGTGCGGTCGCGCCGGGTACGCCAGAGAAGAGTCAGCTGCGCCGGAACGAACAGTACGGACACGTACTTCGAGATTACCCCCAGAAGCTGAGCAATGAGCGAGATCGCCGGCCTGGCGGCAATGGCGGCCGCCAGAGCGGCCAGTGAGAAGAAGATCATGACAGCGTCGTTGTGACCTTCGCCCGCGAGCTCCATGAGAATGAGCGGGTTCCAAAGGTATGCCAGGGTCCCCGGCAACTGAACGGCAGGATCGATGTGCCCCAAAATGCGCCAAATCAACCAGGCGCTGCCCAGACTGGCCCCTGTAGCGATGACTTTGAACAGCAGGATGGCCGCCCCTACGTTCATTCCCGACAAGTGCGCGATCGCTATCTCGAGTCGAGTCCAGAGAATTCCATAGGGTGTGATGCCCGGAAACGTGTGCCAGCCGTAGCCGGCCAGCTCGGGGCCGATGGGCGTGTCGCGCGCATCCTGCACAGGCTGCAACAATGGATTGCCGCCGGGTAACTGCCCGAGGAAACCGTGCGCGATATAGCTCAATGTATCCATCGACAGCCGCGGCACGCACGGCAGGAGCAACAGATTCAACAGGATGGGCGCCAGCAACGCATACGGCCGCGCCCGACCCGAATCCAACTCGCCGCGCAGGGACATTGATATGAGGGCTGCGTAGGCCCAGAAGATCAGGAGCGTTGTGGTGGTACACGCAGCCCATTGGCGATAGGCGGATGCGGGTGACTGCAGGCCAGCGGCGACCCATTCCATGTCGCCGCCGCGAGACATGGCTCCTTCCAGCTGCCAAGTCACCACGTACAGCGCAATGGTTATGACGGTGAGGGCAAGAACCCGTCCCTCGGCGCGCGTGGTACGGCGATTGCTACCAGGGACGTCGGTCTGAATGCCAGGCTCCAAGGTGGTTCGTATTTGGTCTCTATGACACACACTACCAGCGACTCCACAGTGACGCATACTCTGGAACACGGATCAATGCCCCAAATTGATGCGCCCTCATCGTCCTCGCTGATTCACGAGCCGACAGTGCTCGTGGTCAGGTCCGAGCTTCTGCCCTATTCCGAGACGTTCGTGAAGGAGCAGGTGCTGGCGTACACCGGCTGGAAGCCGGTGATGGTGGGCCTGAAGCGTATCCGTGGCCTGCCCATGGAGGACCTGAATGTCCGTCTGATACCCAGTAACACATCATTGCCGGGACGGGCTTACCGCAAGGTGTTGAGGTCGCTCAACATCCCACCTCCGGGCATCCGCCGCCGGTTGCTGCCTGAATCCGCGTCCCTCATACACGTTCATTTCGGCACCGATGCGGTGGATCACTGGGACTGGATTCGCAGCTTCGATGTTCCGGTTGTTGTGACTCTGCACGGATATGACATCAACATACACAAACAGTGGTGGCAGATGCCGGAGCAAACACCGGCACGGCGTCGATACCCGGGCCGCCTGCTGAGACTGGCATCGGACCCGCGCGTCCACTTCGTCGCGGTCAGCAGCGCAATCAAAGAGCGCGCGCTGGAGTGGGGGATCCCTGCCGGCCGGATTTCCGTCCGCTACATCGGCGTGGATCTCAGCCGCTTTCGACCGGCCGGGCTGCCGATCGAAAGGCGCCTGCCACGCATTCTGTTTGTTGGCCGGTTGGTGGAGAAGAAGGGTGTCGAGTATCTCATCCGCGCATTTGCGGCCGTAAGAGCGCAGCTGCCCGCGGCTGAGCTCGTGATCGCCGGCGATGGCCGTCTGCGCGCGAAGCTCGAGCTGCTCGCCTCGCAATTGAAGGTACCGGTCAGCTTCCTCGGAAGCCTGTCCAGCCAGCAGATCAAGGAAGAATTGCAGCAAACCCGGGTGTTTTGCTCACCCAGTGTCACCGCAGAGAATGGCGATGCAGAAGGCCTCCCAATCGTCATTCTTGAAGCTCAGGCCTGCGCAATCCCGGTCGTCACTTCTGCCAGGGGTGGGGTCCGCGAAGGCATCATCGATGGGGTCACGGGTCTTGCTTTCAAGGAAGGGGACGTTGCCTGTCTGAGCAAGCACCTGCTGCGGCTGCTCCAGGATGGCAAGACGGCCGCAGCCATGGGAAATGCCGGCCGGCGCAACATGGAGGAGAAGTTCGACCTCAGGCGTTGCACCGAATCGCTCGAGCGCCTCTATGACGAGTTGATACGGAACTACTCGACGGGTGTTGCTGCGTCAGCGTGACACTCTGCGATTCACTGCAGTGACTCCCTCAATCACAGTACTCATCGCCGCGTACAATGCGGAAGGGTTTGTGGGGCGTGCGGTCGCCTCGGCGTTGACACAATCCCTGGCGCCGCTGGAGGTGTTAGTCGTCGATGACGCCTCTACGGATGATACTGTGGCGGTTGTCCGGCAACTCGCGAGGGCTGACAGCCGCGTTAAGCTCATCACCCTGCCGCAGAATGGCGGACCGTCAGCGGCCAGAAATGCCGGACTGGATGCCGCCAGGGGTGAATGGGTCGCGGTGTTGGACGCCGACGACGCCTTCATGCCGCAAAGACTGCAGGGAATGCTGAGCTATGCAGTGGAAAGCGGCGCAGACATCGTGGTTGACAACTTCCGCTCTTATAAACCCGCGACCAACAGTATCGGTCCGGCGGTGTTGGATGAAGGCGCGGGAAACTCATTGATACCTTTCGCGGATTTCCTGGCCCGCGCCCGGCCCTTGAGGGGCGAAGCGGACTGGGGCCTCCTGAAACCCATTTTCAGACAGGCCTTCCTGCAAGAGCACGGACTTCGGTATCCGCTGGCTTCCCGGCATGGGGAGGATTTCCTCTTCATGGTCGATGCATTTGCGCACGGAGCCCGGTATGCATTGGTCCGTGAGGCGGGCTATCTGTATACGGGCCGCAGCTCCAATCTGTCACGCAGCACGCTCAACTATCACCTCATGTATGAGCACACCAGGGCGCTCATCGGCGATGAGAGGTTTCGGGCCGATCCTCTGCTCGTGCGCCGCCTGCACGAACGGGCCGCCGCAGTGCGGCTGTTAGCCGCGATAACCGACTATGAGCGCTTCCGAAGGGAGCGCGACTACGTATCCCTCGCACGACGCGTGCTATTGGACAACACGTTTCGAACCTTCATTGGAAAAAAACTCGTCCGCAGCCTCATCAGACTTCCGGCCAAGCGGCAGGCCCCGGCGCCCGATCGACCGCGCTGAGCGTCCCGCCTGCAGCGGCTTGCCGCCCTCGCCTCGCCCTCGCGCACTGCTTTATTGATCAAGTTTATTGATCAAGATCAAGGCGATTCGGTGGCGACAGCCCACGATTCCCCTGAGCCTGCGCCCTGCAGTCAATCCTCGCCTGTCCAAAAGAGAACATCAAGGAGCGAATTGTATGTTGGTACTCGCCCGCCGCCCGACAGAATCCCTTCAGATCGGTCCCGACATTACCATCACGGTGCTCGGCATCCACGGCAACCAGGTGCGCCTGGGCATTGCTGCCCCGCGCGCCATCGTCGTCGACCGGGCCGAGGTCCACGCCCGCAAACAGCGTGAGTACACCGATCTCTCGGACGATCACTCGGTCTCTACGGAGACTGTCGCGGGCACTACGAGCTAGTCGGTTCCAAGTCAAAGCTGTCGGCGAAAAATCGCGCGGACGAGGCGTTACTGGGTACCATCGGGTGCCTGCAGACGAAAGCGTCCGACTTTGATGTATGGCGCCTGACAGTCAATCGTTTTCCAGCGAGGGCACTTTGGAGTCCACCTCCGCTGCGATTTTTGCCGGGTCGGCGCCGGCCACAGGATAGGATTCCGACCACACCACCGAGCCATCGGCCACGGCCACGATCTTCACCGTCAATTTCTGCACCGCAGGTGTGCTATCAGTACCGCCGTATAGCACGTAAATCGAATGGTTCGCACGTCCGCGCTCTACGGCCACGCCCGAATCAAGAGCAGGCACTGGCTCATCCGCCAAGCCCACGTGGCCCTGATGGGATATGGCAACTCTTCCGTACACCAGCGCAAAGATGGAGTCGGTCAGTTTTTGAGCAGTGGGATCGTCAGAAGGCGCACTGAACGGTATTGCCAGCAATGGGCTTCGCGAGGTCGGGTTTACCCCGGCTTCGTGGGAAATCTCGCGCGCGACCAGTGCGCCCAGCTTCGCAATGTCGGCCTTGCTCGAGCCACCCTGATAGTTGTCCGAAATCTCTTTGAGCTTCCTGGCCGTGGCGGGCGTGATTTTCCGGGGATGCTCATCCGGCGAGGTACAACCGCGGGACATCAAAACGATCGCGAGCCAGGCATAGACGAAGAACCTGACCCACTTGGGAAATCGATTGAAAAATACCCAGGCCGACTGAAGCGCCCATCCGGCCACGTGAAACCAGAACCGTATCCGCTGTCCCGGCTCCTCCCGCGGGAATTCCGGATAGTCGCGTCTGAGCGCTGCTGAGCGGGCCCTGGCAGACTGATCCGGCACCTTCCTTGGAGGCTGCGGTCCCAGGGTCTGGCCCGTAACCAGCCGGCGGCACAGCGCCTCGAATGCCGCAGTCGGCCGTCCGCCTGGCAGCCGCAGCCATTGAACCGCTAGAAATTTCTCCGGGACCCGTGCTCCTGCCTGATTGGTGTCATCGATGAGGACGGGCAGCAGAAACGTGTGATCGTCCGCCATATCGAGGGTCCTCTCGACGGCCAGCCGCCACTCCCGCCTGAAATAGCCCTCGTGACGCGCTTCGGTTTGGGCCGACACCAACGCCATGAAAAAATCGCATTCGCGTATTTGCCTGCGGATCTTCTGGTCCCACGCATCCCCGCCATTCAGCTCGCTCTCGTCGTACCAGACTTCAAGTCCCAAGGCTGGCAGGGCGTCCCGGATGGCTTGCGCCGCCTGGCGGTCTTCCGAGGCATAGCTCAGGAACACCGAACGTCGCGGGCGCGGAGGATCGGTAAGATCAGCGTCCGGCATGACGCAGAGCTTCACCCGATGGAGGAACGAATGGACGCAAGCCAACCATCACAGCATCTAAGCTCCAGAATACCGACCACCCTACCTGACCGACTCGTCAGACCCGGTTCAACGGCGCCAATCGCCCCCGCTACGCCGGCGCAAAGCATGCCGACCCCTACGAGATTTTCCAAGACGTATCGCGGCCATCCTCGAGGGCAAGACTGCCCGCCGGTCACGTGGCGATTCGTCCCCCACGACAATTCAAAAAAAATGCACAGGCTGGTGGCTTCGGGCGTAACGCCCGCTCAGCTGTTTGATGCAGCGACGTTGTCAAACGCACGTGCGCTGCGTTTGGATCGGGACATTGGGACTGTCGAGGTCGGTAAACGAGCCAACCTGTTGCTGCTTCGCGAGGATCCCACCCAGACGATTGAAGCTTACGCCCGGATCTACAAGGTCATCCTGGGAGGCCGCGTGATAGATCCCAGCGAGCTGGCCGCTGATCGCGCTCACTGAGCTACGTCCTTTTCCGGCGCATCAAGCCAGCTGCGGAGTGAGCTTCAATCCAAGTGCCTTCAAGACCTTGAGTACCGTCCCTAAGCTCGGGTTACCTTCGGCCGATAGCGCCTTGTAGAGTCCCTCTCGCGTGAGGCCCGTCTGCTTCGCCAACTGCACCATACCGTGCGCGCGGGCAATGTTACCAAGCGCAACGGCAATGAACGCCGGATCGTCGCCGGCTTCTTCCATACAAGCATCGAGATACGCCAACATGTCCTCCCCCGACTTGAGGTAGTCCGCGGTGTCGTAGCGCGAAAATGTCTCCTTAGTCCGCTTTTTCCTCGTTTTCATTGCCATGACTCGCCCCTTCCCAGCTGGCGGCGATCTCAATCGCACGCTTGATGTCAGCGTCTTGCGTACGCTTGTCTCCACCGCACAAGACGACGATGATAAACGGCCCGCGCTGTGTGAAATACACCCGATAGCCCGGGCCGTAGTCGATCCGCATTTCACTCACGCCAGATCCCACGGGTTTCACGTCCCCAGGATTTCCGAGCGCAAGACGATCAATCCGCACCGCAATCCGACCCTTCGCTTTACGGTCCTTCAGACCGGAAAACCACGTATCAAAGGTTGCCGATTTGAGGACTTCAGGTCCAGGCGAAGTGTAACCCATAGATTACGGGATGTAAACTATAGGATACACCGCCCACCCTTTGCCTGTGCACGACGCCAGGCACCCTCGCGGGCGCGGCGGCTGATGCGACGGCCGCGCTGCACTCGACGAGTCCTGCGTAATGTTCACCGATGTGTGAGCGTGTAGTTCCACATTGAATGAACTCCAAAACATCTGAACCTCCTGCATCGCGAACTAAAACAACATGCTCCAGCTCGAAGTCAATTCGCTTCGCATACGCCTGCATCTGCTGTGTGCTTGATATTCTGACACCAAACTCCTGTCGGAAGTTGCTTTTACGAATTCTCCGACACACGCTTTGCAGCGTCC
>JAQGOF010000011.1 GCA_028293745.1 Gammaproteobacteria bacterium
ATGGCGTTCCGACTAACGCTGGTGAGCACAGTGGACTTCAGATCGCTACGAGGCTGAGTACTCATGGAAACGACTCCTCAAGCGTCCGCAGGCTTGGCAGAAACCGCTTGGGTTGCTTATGGAATGAACCGTCGCGGCGCGCGCGCAATTCGGTGGGATGATCCCGCAGACGCCGGGAGACGCACTACGCACGTGGCAACCGCACCGTCAACCCGCAGGCGACGCATACCGCGATATGCCTGTCTAGTTCGGAGGACTGGTCGGATTGCGGGCTGGCAACAGTGGCGGCAGAATCGCGCCCGAGCCAATAGATACTCGCAAGAAGAAAGAGTCACGAGCCACCATTGACCGTACGCTGAGTGTTATGCAATGTCCAACGTTATTGGCTTTTCCCGTAAGAGATTGGCTCAAGGCTGCTGTGGATCCCGCGTGACCGACGTGATGCCCGCTTGCAGATTTGGGATGCGCGAACACCTTGGCCACGAGCGCTAGGTTTGCCAGACGCGTCCAGACTTTCAGCGACGCCGGGAAACCGACCTGGCCAGCCTCGTGAGAGATCTTCTTCCCACAACTCTCGAACAGATCTGCGATGCGTCTCATCTCTTGCGTGGTTGCAATCAGCGTGTCGGGATGAAAACAGAACTTGCAGGCTAGATTACAACCGGCCGTGCCGAAGGACTCAAGAGCTGTGCGCCGTGCTCGATGACTGCTCAGCTCAAGCGGCCAGGCTGCGACTCCGAGCGCAGCACGCTCCTCAATGCCGGGCGTATCGATGGCTTCCGCCTTTGCACCGCCCGAAGGCGCGACCGCAGGAATAGAATAGGACGGAAGGCCGAAGGGTAAAGCCGCTCGAGGGCGGTGCAACAGAAGCGAATCGTACGGGAGGTTCCCATGTCATTACGAATAGGCGACGAGGTGCCCGACTTCACCGCGGACACGACGCAGGGCACGATCAGATTCCATGAGTGGATCGGCAACGGATGGGCGATCCTGTTCTCGCATCCGAAGGACTTCACGCCGGTATGCACAACCGAGCTCGGGTACATGGCGCGCCTGCAGCCGGAGTTCGAGAAGCGCAACACGAAGATCATCGGACTGAGCGTTGACCCGGTGGAGGACCACAAGAGATGGGCCAGCGACATCGAAGAGACGCAAGGGGCTAAGGTCAACTATCCACTGATTGGTGATCCGGAACTCAAGATCGCGAAGCTCTATGACATGCTGCCGGCGGAGGCCCGGGGTGAGGCCAAATCGAGGACACCCGCCGACAATGCAACGGTTCGTTCGGTGTTTCTCGTCGGACCTGACAAGAAGGTCAAGCTGATTCTCACGTATCCCATGAGTGCCGGTCGGAACTTCGATGAGGTCCTGCGAGTTCTCGATGCGATCCAGTTGAACGCGAAGCACAATGTGGCCACACCCGTGAATTGGAATCGTGGCGACGACGTGATCATTCCAACGTCTGTCTCCGACGAGCAGGCCAAAACTCAATTCCCCGCCGGCTGGAAGGCACCGAGGCCTTATCTGCGCATTACTCCGCAACCAAGATAACACCACGCCGAACGGTCTCCCACCGCATTGCAGTCCTCGATGCGGTGGGACGCCGCTGGATGGTACGCAGAGCGAGAGGCTGTTCGACGGTAATCTTGGTCCCGGAGTTACGACCGTAGCTAAACGATCTCTTCGAGCTCGCGTTCGACTTCCTTGCGGCGTGTTATCTCGCGTTCGGATGCCGGGCGAATCGGTAGCACGTCCGGGCGAGCACGCTCTATCTCAGGCTTGATCTGCTCGCGATTCTGCACTTCCTGCTTCACCCATGATTTCAACAATCTCTTGTTGTAGCACATGACGCTCCTCCTTCCAGCGAAAGGCCCGCTATTGACTTGCCGGCCCAGCTTCGGGTTCCGTCAGCCTCGCAGACGAGGTAAGGTACAGCGAATGACGCACCGGGCAATGGTACGAGTCACTGACCCCTCGACAATCTGCGACACCGGCGGCTGCCTGATTATAGGCCTCGGATCGACCCAGTGGGCTGGGCGTGCCGTTATATCGAACTGCTTCGCTCTGGCCCGTCGGTCTCTTTCCGACCTCGCGGCATCCCTGACCGGCCGAATCGAGTTACGGATCGTCCGCCTTTGGAGCTGGAAAGTTGGCGTTGAGAGCGAGCGGCCCGTAGCTTGCGCACTCCGCATCGCAAAGCATGCGGCTCATTGGCGTCCGCTCTAACCGTATCTCCCGGCTCTCGCCTGCCGTCGAGCCTTTTCAGAATACATCGACTCGTCCGCACGCTGCAGCAGCGAGTGGGCATCGAGCCCATCCTCGGGGTAGCGAGCGAGGCCAACACTCGCTCCAATCCGCAGGAGGGTCCCTTTCCAGATAATCGGCTCGGCAATGGCCGCGGTCACCTTCTCCATCACGGCGGTGAGAGCCGCGGCGCTGCACGTCTCCCCAAGCACAATCACGAACTCATCACCCCCAAACCGGGCGACAGTGTCCGCCTCGCGCACCATGCTCTGCAGCCGCTGCGCAATGGCGACCAACACAGCATCCCCGGCTTCGTGGCCCCAGCGATCGTTGACTAGCTTGAACCAATCCAGGTCGATAAAGAGCAGAGCAAGAGCATCGCCGCGGTGCTGGGCCGCGCACAACCCTTGTGTGATTCGTTCGACGAGCAGCGCGCGGTTCGCAATTCCGGTCAACGCATCGTGATAGGCCATCCGGTCGAGACTGGCCAGCAGATGCTTTCGGTCCGTGACTTCATGCCAGACGGTCAGGAGACTGATGACGGCCTTGTTCTCATCGAGCTCCGGAACCACGCGCAGGTGCCAATAGAAGATTTTTCCATCCTTTGCGGGCAAGGCGAATTCATGGTCACAGGGGACCCTCGTTGCAAAGGTCTGCCGCAGAAGCTCCTGCAGCGCGATCGCTCCCGGTTCGGTCAAACGCGAGCCATCACCGGGGAGCTTGCCCAGCACGTCCTCGTCCGTCGTTCCGTGCACCGCGTGAAAAGCAGCGTTGACATAGGTTCGCCGCAATTGCAAATCATAACGGACAACGACGTCGGGGAGGTTATCGAGGAGCGTGTGAAACTCCCGCGCGCGCGCCGCGAGCTCGGACTCCATACGTTTGAGGGGTGTGATGTCGCGGGCAGTTGAAATCACTCCTACCAACTGGCCGCGGCTATCCAACTCCGGTACGGCTCTGGCGAGATAGACGCGTTCACCCGTCGCCGTACGCAGATGAAGCTCGTACTCCTGGAGGGCCCTGCCCCGGATGACCTTGCACAACCGCTCGATCACCTCCATCCGATTGACCACCGGACCGACCGAGAAGCTCTCCACGGATTGTCCGATCAACTGCGCGTCAGGAACGTCTCCCAAGAGCTGCTTGAAAGCGTGATTGGCGTACGTGCAGCGCAGTTGCGCATCGAGGTGCATGATGCAATCCGGAGAATTCTCCGCGAGGGTACGAAACCTTCCCAGCCGCGCGTTGGCTTTTTCTTCCAGGCGCTTACGCTCGCCGATGTCGCGCGCCACGACCACCCAAATCGGCTCGCCGGCATGCTCGATCACCCGCACCGAGATCTCGACCGGAATGACACGACCGCCGCGTGATAGCAGAGAAGTTTCGGCTGTGTAGTGCTCGCCGATGCTCCAGCCCGGGCCTCCCCCCGCCCCCGGGCTCTTCGGGCACCGATCCTCGGCGCCGATGACGGCTGCACTCGCCGCCAGTAGCTCCTCACGGGCATAACCGAGAATCCGGCAAGCGGTCTCATTTACATAGAGAAACCGCAGCTGCCGATCGAACACGTACACCAAGTCATTGAGCTGCTCGATGGCGAGAGAGCCGAGTATCCCTGTCTGTGGCGATGTGAACTGGCTCATTCCTAAAGGCGCAAAACCCGGGAAAGCAGCTACGGACTAGGGCTAGGGTACTTTCGTAGGATGATTACGGGAAGGTCGGACCGCACACAATCCCGCGTCAGCGCCGCGCAGTCTATTTGAAAATCGACTTGTCTTTCAAGCATTTACCACTTTGACCGTCATGTCAGACTATCAGCTCGCGCAGGGCGGGCTTCGCGCCGCCTCACTCGCATGAGCCTGTAGGCTGCGGGAATCACGAACATCGACAGCAACGGGGCGGTGATCATACCGCCCACCATCGGAGCGGCTATGCGGCTCATCACTTCCGAGCCGGTCCCATGGCCCCAGAAGATCGGCAACAGGCCCGCGACGATCACCGCGACCGTCATAGCTTTCGGCCTGACTCGCAGCACCGCGCCATGGCGGATGGCGTCGTCCAGAACATCCGGCACCAAATCGAGCCCTTCCTCCTGGCGCTCGGCCGCCGCTTGTTTCAGATACAGCAGCATTACGACACCGAATTCAGCCGCTACGCCGGCGAGCGCGATGAAACCGACACCGGTCGCGATCGACAGGTTGTAGCCCTGCACGTACAGGAACCATATTCCCCCGGTCAGTGCGAAGGGTAAGGTGCCCATGATGAGCGCCGCCTCATCGATGCGGCGGAATGTCAGATACAACAGCACGAAGATGATGAGGAGGGTTGCGGGGACGACCAGCTTCAGGCGCGCATTGGCGCGCTCCAGGTACTCGAATTGACCTGAGTACGCAATACTCATGCCGGCTTTCAAGGGCACTTGCCGCGCAACGGCCGTCCGCAGCTCCTCCACGGTGGAGGCGAGATCACGCCCGCGCACATCGATGTAGACCCAGCCGGAAGGGCGTGCATTCTCGCTTTTCAACATGGGCGGCCCTTCGCTGATCTTCAGGCGCGCGACGGTTCCCAGCGTGATCTGCTGTCCCATGTCGGTGAGAATGGGAAGCTGCCGCAGATTTTCGATGGAGTCGCGCAGCTCCCTCGGATAGCGCACGCTGATTGGAAAACGCGCGAGACCTTCGACCGTCTCGCCGATTGTCTCGCCGCCCACGGCCGAGGCTACCACCGACTGCACATCGGCGATGTTGAGTCCGTAGCGCGAAGCCGCTGCGCGATCGATGTCGATATCGACGTAACGTCCGCCGGTCAGCCGCTCGGCAAGCGCAGAACTCACGCCTCGAACGTGCTTCGCGACCTGCTCGACCTGTTGCGCCACGTGGTCGATGTCGGCGAGGCTGGTGCCGGAAACCTTGACACCGATGGGACTCTTGATGCCCGTCGCCAGCATGTCGATCCGGTTGCGGATCGGTGGTATCCAAACGGTGGCCAAGCCCGGCACCTTCACGGTTTGATCGAGCACTTCGACGAGCTTTTCGGGTGTCATCCCGGGGCGCCATTGATCACGCGGCTTGAACTGGATCGTCGTCTCGAACATTTCCAACGGCGCCGGATCGGTGGCGGTCTCGGCGCGGCCTGCTTTGCCAAACACAGTGGCAACTTCGGGCACGGTCTTGATCAGGCGGTCAGTCAACTGCAGGAGTTCCGAGGCCTTCTGCGCCGACAGGCCGGGGAGCGCCGAGGGCATGTAGAGCAGATCCCCCTCCTCCAGTGGCGGCATGAACTCTCCGCCGAGGTGGCTCAATGGCCAGGCGGTCGAGAGTAGCGCAACACCTGCAACCACGATGGTGAGAATTGGCTTCTCCAACACCCGATCGAGCAGTGGACGGTACAGATGGATCAATCCCCGGTTGAGCGGATTGCGGGTCTCTTCAGGAATTTTCCCACGGATCCAGTACCCCATGAGGATCGGTACCAACGTGACCGACAGACCCGCGGCGGCGGCCATTGCATAGGTCTTGGTGAGCGCCAACGGACCGAACAACCGGCCCTCCTGCGCCTCCAGCGTGAACACCGGGATGAAGGAAAGCGTGATGATCAGCAGGCTGAAGAACAACGCGGGTCCCACCTCGACAGCGGCCTCTGTCATCACCCGCCAGTGCGCGTCTCCCTGTAGCAGCTGCCCGGGATGCGCATGCGTCCAAGCTTCCACACGCTTGTGCGCGTTCTCGATCATCACCACCGCAGCATCGACCATCGCCCCGATGGCAATGGCTACCCCGCCCAAGGACATGATGTTGGCACTGACGCCTTGGTAGCGCATGACGATGAAGGCGATGAGGATGCCGAGCGGCAGCGAGATGATGGCAACGCCGGCGGAGCGCAGGTGCGTTAGAAACAGCCCGCAGACGACGGCTACCACGATGAATTCCTCGATCAGCTTGTGGGTCAGGTTCTCCACGGCCCGATCAATCAATTGCGAGCGGTCATAGGTCGGAACAATCTCGACACCGTGCGGGAGGCTCTTTTGTAGTTCGGCAAGCTTCGCCTTGACGGCAGCAATCGCCGTACGGGCATTCTTGCCTGAGCGCAGGATCACGACGCCGCCGGCCACCTCCCCTTCTCCATTCAGCTCGGTGACGCCCCGGCGCATCTCCGGTCCCAGTTGAATGTTCGCCACATCACCTAATCGCACCGGCACACCGCCCGCCCGGACGCCGAGCGGAATGGCGCGAAAGTCGTCCAAGGACTTGAGGTAGCCAGAAGCGCGCACCATGTAGTCGGCCTCACCCATCTCCAGCACCGAGCCCCCGGTCTCTTGATTGGCCTGTTGGATAGCTTGGATGACTTTGGTGTGCGGAATGCCGTACGCGACGAGCTTCCCGGGATCGAGCACGATCTGGTACTGCTTCACCATCCCGCCGATGCTCGCCACTTCCGCGACATTCAGCAGCGTCTTGAGCTCGTATTTCAGGAACCAGTCCTGTAACGCTCGCAGTTGGCTCAAATCATGGCCGCCGCTGCGGTCGATCAATGCATACTCGAAAATCCAACCCACGCCGGTGGCATCGGGCCCCAGGGAGGTCTTCGCCGTCCCCGGCAACCGGCTCTCAACCTGATTCAGGTACTCGAGCACCCGGGAACGCGCCCAGTACGGATCAGTGCCATCTTCGAACAACACGTAGACGAAGGAATCACCGAAGAAGGAGAAGCCGCGCACCGTCTTCGCGCCCGGGACCGACAACATCGTCGTCGTGAGAGGATAGGTAACCTGGTTCTCCACAATCTGGGGAGCTTGTCCTGGGAAGCTGGTACGCAGAATCACCTGGACGTCCGACAAGTCCGGCAGGGCATCGACCGGCGTGGTCTTCAGGGCCCAGATTCCCCAGGCCCCGACAAACACCGCCGCCAGCAACACCAGAAAGCGATTGCGAACCGACCAGCGGATGAGTTGCTCAATCATGGCTCGGACCCTTGCGATCGGTGCTCTCACCCATTGTGTCCTGCGGCGGATGGTCCTTCGCACTTTCGGCGTTCTGCGCATCCGAGCTGTTGGCTGAGTCCGGGCTGTTCAAGCGCGCGAGCACGCCCCGCAAGCTCGCCTCCGAATCGATCAGAAACTGGCCGGAGGCGACGACGTTCTGACCTTCCTTGAGCCCCGACAGAATCACGGACTTACCGCCGGCTTCCGGACCGATCTGCACCTCCGTGGGTTCGAACCGGTTGGAGTCCGCCGCAACCACGACTAAATTGCGCGTACCGGTGCGGATGATCGCTTCCGAGGGAACCCACAGCCTTGGGGTGTCATCTCCCGCATGCAGCCGCAGCTGCGCAAACATCCCCGGTCGCAGCCGCAGATTGGGATTCGGGAGTTCCACCCGAACCCGCGTGGTCCGCGTTTCAACACTCGTCTCCGGCAGGATCGCGATGACCCGGCCCTTCAAAGTTTCTCCGGAATAGGCCGCCAATTGCGCTTCGACTGTTTGCCCTGGCGCGACCAGTCCGCTCTGGGACTCCGGAATCGCCGCTTCCAGCCACACCG
>JAQGOF010000033.1 GCA_028293745.1 Gammaproteobacteria bacterium
ATTCCGATGCGGGCGGCGCGGCCTACACGGATTCGGCGATGAGCCAGGCCGACCGGGCGGTGAACGAGCTGCTGGCCGGTTAGGCTGATGGCGGGCCCTGGCCCGTTGGCGGTGCCCGCGAGCGTGCTGGCGATGACGGGGCCCAGCTGGCGCGGATGCCGGCGCCAAGTTGCCCGCGGGCGCGCAAGCGCATAGAGTCGCCGCACCCATGGCGATATCGCCGTATCGATTATCGAGTAGACAGTATCTCATGACCGCCATGCGCTCGCTCTGGTCCGCAACCGCGGCGCCGGGCCCTTCGCTCGAGCAGCTTGCGGGCGACGTGCGCGCGCAAGTCACCATCATCGGGGCAGGGTACACGGGGCTTTCGGCAGCACTGTACCTGGCCGGTGCGGGAAGCGACGTCGTCGTGCTCGAAGCGGTTGACGTAGGCGACCGCGCTTCCGGACTCAACGGTGGCCAGGTGATCCCGGGGGTCAAACACGATCCGGATACCCTGGAGGAGACCTTCGGGCCCACCACCGGCGGGCGCCTCGTTGACACCGTGGCCTCAGGCCCCGACCTGGTCTTCGAGCTCATCCGGAAGTACGACATTGCCTGTGCCGCCACCCGCACGGGCTGGATCCAGCCTGCCACTTCCGGGTCAGCACTCGAGGCGATTGCGGGACGTGTGGAGCAGTGGCGGCGCCGCGGCGCTGATGTTGAGCTGCTGTCCGGGCCCGAGACTGCGCGATTGACCGGTTCCCAGCGCTATAGTGGCGGCTGGATCGACCGGCGGGGTGGAACCGTGCAGCCACTGTCGTATGTCCGAGGGCTCGCCCGCGCCGCTGCGAACCTGGGGGCTCGAATTTTCAGCCGCAGCCCGGCGACCGGACTCGAGCGAACCGGAAGCGAGTGGCGCATTAGAACTCCGCGCGGCTCGGTGACGAGCAGCACGGTCATTCTCGCCACGGACGCCTATACGGATCGGCTCGTGGATCCTCTGCGCCGGACTCTGATACCCGTGCCGTCGTTTCAGGTGGCTACCGAGCCCATCCCGGAAAAACTGCGTCAGACCATCCTCCCCGGTGGGCAATCCGCCTCGGACACGTGGCATCTGCTGAGATATTTCCGTCTGGATGCGACCGGGCGGTTGATCATGGGCTCCCGAGGTACTTTTGCAGATGTGCCGCTCACCGTAGCAGCCCGCCATCATTACCGGGCTGTGCGCGAGATATATCCGCAACTCGCCGGGATTCAATATGAATACCACTGGGGCGGTCTCGTGGGCATGACCCGCGATCACCTGCCTCATCTGCACGAAGTCGCTCCCGGGCTGCTCACGGGGCTCGGCTACAACGGCCGCGGCGTTGCGATGGCAACGGTGATGGGACGGATTCTCGCCCACTGGGCTCGCGGCGCACCGGCTGCCGAGCTGGGTTTCCCCGTCACCTCGCTCGCGCCGATTCCCTTGCATCGCTTCAATCAGATCGGCGCACGCCTGGCGATCCAGGGCCTGCGCGCGCTGGACGGATTGGCACGGGTACGCGATCGTTTCCTTGCGGTCGGGAGCGCGCCATGAGCTGGATCGCCATGAGTTGGCCAACAGCAGGGTTTCTGTCGGTACTGCTCGTCGTCAACATCGCTTTCCTGGTCGGATGGCTGCGCGCCAGGCGGACCCACCCGTTGCGCGACAAGCCGGCCGCCGGCGATGTAGTGATCGGCTTTGTCACCGATTTCTTCGATGCGCTGGGCATCGGCTCCTTTGCACCTACCACGGCACTCTTCAAGTTGCGCGGCCGGCCCGCGGACGAGCTCATCCCTGGCACATTGAATGTCGGCCACAACGCCTCGGCGTTCGTCGAAACCGCAATTTTCGTAACCTCTGTCGCCGTGGACCCCATTCTCCTGACCGCCATGGTGGGGAGTGCAACCGTCGGGGCGTGGCTGGGCGCAGGCATCGTGAGCCGGCTGCCGCGCCGGGCGATTCAACTGTTCATGGGCGTAGCCTTGCTGATAGCGGCGACTTTCTTCGTGCTCGACAAGCTCGGTTTCGTTCCCGTTGGCGGCGAGGCCATGAGCCTGCCCGGGTGGCGGTTTGGCGTGGCGGTCGGAGTCAACTTCGTGCTGGGGGCGCTGATGAGTGTGGGAATTGGGGCGTATGCGCCCTGCATGGTGCTGTTGGCGCTGTTGGGCCTGCATCCCTTGGGTGCTTACCCCATCATGATGGGTACCTGCGGCCTCGTGCAGCCGGTCGCCAGCCTGCGGTTCTTCAAGACCGGGCGCTTTTCCTGGGGCACATCGCTCGGTTTGACAATGGGCGGCGTGTTGGGCGTTCTGGTTGCGGTGTTCGTCGTCAAGCAATTGCCGTTGAAGGCGTTGCGCTGGCTGGTCATGATTGTCGTGATGTATGCGGCAGTGTCCATGCTTCGCTCCGCGTTTCGGGCGCAGCCGCGTACCGAGGCGGGCGGCGCGGCTCCCGCGCACGCGGACGTCTGACGCCGGTTACGCATGACCATCGACCCCGCAATCGCCGCTCTCGTCGTCGCCTGTACCGCGTTACTGTTTGCCGCGGCCGCGATCCACAAGCTGCGCGACCTCCGCCGGTTTGACGAGATTTTCGCAGCGTATGGATTGCTGCCGTTGGCCGCCCGCTTGCGACTGTCCCGCGCCGTGCCATTGCTCGAAGCGTTCGTGGCCGTAGGGCTGGTGCTCGACGTATCGCGCAACGCAGCGGCTTGTGTTGCTATCGTGTTGCTGTTCGCGTACGCCGGTGCGATCACCGTGAACCTGATTCGCGGCCGTCGCGAGCTCGCGTGCGGCTGCGGCGGCCCCGATGACCGCCGTCCGATTGCTCCATGGATGGTCTGGCGCAATATTCTCTTCGCGATAGTGTTATTTCCGGTGATGTTGCCCCCGGGCCCGCGGCCGCTGGAGCTGACCGACATGGTGACGATCGGTTTCGGAACCGCGACCTGCGCCCTGGTATACCTGTGCCTCGACAGACTGTTGGGTCGCACCGGCCGTCTGTCAGCCGAGCTTCGGATGTCGCAATGACTGCACTTGCCATCTCCAATGTCGTTCTGTGGATCGTCGTTCTGGCCTTGCTGGCAGTCGTGTTCGCGCTGACGCGCCAGGTTGGTGTCCTGCATGAGCGCATCGCGCCGGCCGGCGCTCTGATGATCAACCGCGGCCTTACCGTTGGCGAGCAGGCTCCGGCCGTCGACGTCGTCGACCTGAACGGGCAGAGCCTGCGCGTAGGAGCAGAGCGCTCGGACGGGTTGAGCACGCTCATCCTGTTCCTGTCGCCAACGTGTCCGGTCTGCGAATCGCTTCTGCCCGTGCTCAAATCGAGCCGCAAGGACGAGCGAAGCTGGCTGCAGATCGTGCTCGCGAGTGACGGCGAGCCCGCCTCTCACAAGGAATTCGTCCGCAGCCGGGGCTTGATGGATTTTCCTTACGTGGTGTCGGCCCCGCTGGGCATGACCTACCAGGTGAGCCGGCTGCCCTTCGCGGCCCTGCTGGACCCGGCCGGCAAGTTGCGCGCCCGGGGGCTCGTCAACTCACGGGAGCATCTGGAAAGCCTCTTCGAGGCTCACCGCCTGGGCGTGGCATCCCTACAGGAGTATTTTGCCGGGCGCGCCTAGACCGTCTGGCTCCGAGCCTGCAGGTGCGACGGCCACGCGCGGGGTCTGGCCTGAGGTAGTGACTACCTCTTTCGAGAGAGAGAGCCCGTCAGACCGTCGCAATAAGCTCCGCCCCCACAATATCGGTGCATCGCAAGCGTCTATCCTCTTGCCGCGCCGCATTTGCGACCGCTCATTTCAGACTATAAAGTGCAAAACATGTTACGGCGCTCCACCATTGCCGGCGTGATCGCCGTTTGTTCGTTGGCCGGCTGCGCAGTCGGTCCAAACTTTCATTCGCCGCCGCCGCCTGCGAATACACAGTACACGCGTGGGCAACAGCCTCAAGTCACGACCGACTCGCCTGTCCCGGGGGGCGGCGCTCAGACGTTAGTCCCTGACAGGGACATACCCGCCGACTGGTACAGTCTATTCAAGTCGGAACCACTGGATGACCTGGTACGCCGGGCGTTACACGACAGTCCGACAGTCGAGGCGGCGAAAGCCGCGTTGCGCTCTGCCGAGGCAACTTACATTGCGGAGCGGGGCGCGTTGCTTCTGCCCCAGGCGGATGGCCAGCTCGGTGTTACACGCCAGCGCTCTTCAAGCGCGGCTTTTGGCATCCCTTCACTGCCTTCAAGTACCTTCACGCTCTACAACGCCGCAGTCAACGTCTCATATCGGCTGGACATCTTCGGCGCGTCCCGCAGGCAGGTCGAGGAATTCCGTGCGCAAGCCGACTTCCAGCGCTGGGAGCTCGAAGCCGCGAATCTGACCCTGACGGGCAACGTGGTCACAACCGCTTTCGATGTGGCGTCGTTGCGTGATCAGCTGACTGCGGTAAACGATGTCGTCGGCGCCGAGACCGAGCAGTACAGAGTCGTGCAGCGGCAGTTCGAGGTGGGTGGCGCCTCGAAGTCCGACGTTCTGTCGCAACAGGCGCAGCTTGCGCAGGCACGGACCGTGGTGCCGGGGCTCGAGAAGGCCTTGGCCCAGGCACAACACCGGCTTGCGGTGTTGGCGGGCCGCACGCCCGATGACGCGAGCGTGCCTGATTTCGTGCTCGACGGGTTCACCCTGCCGGAGCAGCTCCCCGTGAGCGTGCCGGCGAAGTTGGTTCGCCAGCGGCCGGATGTGCAGGCGGCCGAGGCGCAGCTTCACCAGTCCACTGCCGCGGTCGGGCTTGCAACGGCCAATCTGCTGCCGCAGCTCAATCTGACAGGCTCGATCGGCTCCGAATCCGTGACCGCCGGCGGACTCTTTGGCGCCGGGACTGGGACCTGGAGCGCCGGAGCCTCTTTACTGCAGCCCTTGTTTCATGGAGGCGAGCTTCGGTACAAGCGGCGCGCTGCCGTTGCGGACCTCGAACGCGCCGATGCTCAGTACCGGCAGACCGTTCTGGCTGCATTCCAGGAGGTCGCTGACACGTTACGCGCGCTGGAGGCCGACGCCCGGTCACTCCGGGCGCAGGTAGAGGCGGAGCAGGCAGCTGCCGATGCGCTCGAGATTGCGAAGAAACAGTTTCAAGTTGGGGGCATCAGCTACGTGAGCGTGTTGAACGCCCAGCGTTTGTTTCTTCAGGCCCGCCAGAGCCGGGTGCAGGCCCAGGCGGCCCGGTATTCCGACTCGGCAGCATTATTCCAGGCGCTGGGGGGCGGCTGGTGGAATCGCAAGGATCAAGAGGTGGCCAGGAAGTGAGCAGCGTCGTCGAAGAAAACAACGGAAGCGTCATGAGACGGCGGTTGATCATCGTGGTGCTCGCAGCGGGTGTGCTGCTGGCCGCGATCGTCGGCTTCAATACCTGGAAGGCCAACTTCGTTGCGCAGCTGAGAATGAAGAACGCGGCTCCGCCACAGACGGTCACCGCGGCCGCCGCCCAGTCCTCCGACTGGCAACCCGAAGTGAGTGCGGTAGGAAGCCTGCGCGCCGTGCGCGGCGTGGACGTTACGACGGAAGTGACAGGGCTCGTGCGTGCATTGCGGTTCAAATCGGGCGATGAGGCACAAAGCGGGCAGGTGTTGGTCGAGCTCAATGCAGATGCCGAGATCGCCCAGCAGCACGCCCTGGAGGCTGCGGCGGATCTGTCCTCAACCGTATACGAGCGCGATAAGGCCCAGTACGAGGTGCAGGCCATCAGCAAGGCGCAATTGGATGCCGATGCGGCCGATCTGAAGAACAAGCGCGCGCAGGCGGCGGCGCAGGCGGCGCTGGTGGCCAAAAAGACTCTGCGTGCGCCGTTTGCCGGCCGGTTGGGTATTACGACGGTCAACCCGGGACAGTATCTGAACACCGGTGACAAGGTCGTTACGCTGCAGGCCGTGGACCCTGTCTATGTTGACTTCAAGCTTCCACAGCAGCAACTTGCAATGATCACCAGCGGCCAGGCGGTAAACCTGACCACCGACGCCTTTGCGGGCGTCAAGTTCGCAGGAAGGATCACTGCGATCGATCCGCGCGTGGACGCAGGCACCCGCAACTTTCAAGCGGAGGCGACCATTCCCAACCCGGAGCGACGCCTCATGCCGGGAATGTTTGCGCGGGTCGCCGTCCTTGCTGGAGACGTCAAGCGGTACGTAACCCTGCCGCAGACCTCCATCACATACAACCCGTACGGTGCGACGGTGTTTCTCGCCCAGAAGAAGCCCGATGGCAGCGACAAGGATCTCATTGCGCAGCAGAGCTTCGTGACGCTCGGGCCGACCCGGGGTGACCAGGTCGCCGTATTGCGCGGGGTGAAGGAGGGCGACCTGGTCGTGACGAGCGGTCAGCTCAAGTTGAACAACGGCACACCGCTGATCATCAATAACTCCATTCAGCCGGCCAACGATCCGGATCCCAGCCCGCAGGAGCAGTGAGGCGGCGCCATGAAGTTCACCGACATCTTCGTCCAGCGCCCGGTCCTTTCACTGGTGCTGAGCATGCTGATCCTGGTGCTGGGTGGCCGCGCCATATTTGGGCTTCCCGTGAGTCAGTACCCGGAGACCGAGAACGCGGTCGTTACCATCTCGACGACCTACTACGGCGCCGATGCCGAGACCGTGGCGGGCTTCATCACGCAGCCGCTGGAAGCGGCTATCTCGCAGGCCCAGGGCATCGATTATCTCTCCTCCTCCAGCAGCACGGGTGTCTCGGTCATCACGGCGACCTTGCGCCTGAATTACGATTCCAACCGCGCGCTGACCGAGATCAACACGAAGGTAGCCTCGGTGCGCAACCAGCTCCCGCCCCAGGCGCAGCAGCCGGTGTTGACGGTTGCCGTTGGGACGACGACCGACGTGATGTACATCGGTTACTTCAGCGATACCCTGCCGAGCAACGGACTGAGCGACTATCTCGTACGGGTCGTCAAACCCAAGCTCGACGCGGTCGAAGGCGTGCAGACTGCGGAGGTCCTTGGATCACGGCTGTACGCACTCCGGGCGTGGCTGGATCCAGAGCGCATGGCGGCGCATGGGGTAGCCGCCAGCGACGTTTACAACGCACTGGCTGCCAACAACTACCTGACGGCCGTCGGCAACACGAAAGGCCAGATGGTCACCGTGGATCTCACGGCCTCCACGGATCTGCATTCAGTCGATGAATTCAAAAAACTGGTCGTCCGCCAGAAGGACGATGCGATCATCCGGCTGGAAGACGTTGCCAACGTCGTGCTCGGCGCGGAGAACTACGATTTCAGCGTCGCATTCACCGGCAGGCGGTCGGTGTTCATCGGTATCAAGGTGGCTCCGAGTGCGAACGTTCTTCAGGCCGCGGAACGGGTCAAGGCCGCGTTACCCGGCATCCAGGCGCAGATGCCTGTTGGCATGATCCAGAAGATGGCGTACGACGGCACGAAGTTCATCGATACTTCGATCAAGGAAGTCATCAAGACGCTGGTTGAGGCGTTGCTCATCGTCACCGCGGTGATTTACCTGTTCCTGGGTACCCTGCGGGCGGTCATCATTCCGGTGGTCGCCATGCCGCTCTCGCTGGTGGGCGCCTTCTTCCTGATGTCGGCGCTCGGGTACTCGATCAATCTTCTGACGCTTCTGGCGCTGGTGCTGGCCATCGGCCTGGTCGTGGATGACGCCATCATCGTTGTCGAGAATGTCGATCGGCATTTGAAAGCGGGCGTATCGCCGTTCAACGCGGCGCTGCAGGGCGCTCGGGAGCTCGGTGGCCCGATCATCGCCATGACGGTGGTTCTCGTCGCAGCCTATCTGCCAATCGGGTTCCAGGGCGGCCTGACGGGTGCTTTGTTCACGCAATTTGCCTTCACGCTGGCCGGCGCCGTGACCGCCTCCGCCATCATCGCGCTCACTCTCTCGCCCATGATGTGCGCGACCGTGTTCCGTGCCGAGCAGGAAGAGGGCCGTTTCGTCCACTTCATCGACCGCCGTTTCGCGAGTCTTCGTGCGGGATACAAACGTGTGCTGTCGCGTTGGTTGCAAACGTGGCAGGTCCTTGTTGTTTTGGGTGTTCTCCTGCTCGCAGGGACGGCGTATCTGTTCATGACCTCGCAGTCGGAGCTCGCTCCGCAGGAGGATCAGGGCGTCGTGCTGTCGCAGGTGATCGGGCCACCGAATGCGACCTACCAGCAGATGCAGATATATTCCGACATGATTTTCGATATCGCGCACAAGTTGCCCGAATTCGACTCCTCGTTCCAGATCACGGGCACCCCGGCCGTCAACCAGGGATTCGGCGGCATGCTGTTGAAGCCCTGGGACGAGCGCAAGCGCTCCGCGGACGAACTACAGAAAGTGCTGCAGGATGAGTGGAATAAAATCCCCGGCGCGCGCGTGGCCGCGTTTCAGTTTCCGCCACTGCCCGGATCGCAGGGCCTGCCGCTGCAATTCGTGATCACGACCACCGAGCCGGTTACAACGCTCGACGAGGTCGCCAAGAAGGTGCTCGAGAAGGCGAAAGCCAGTGGCATGTTCTGGTTTGTTGACTCCGATCTGAAGCTCGACAAGCCCCAGGCCACGTTGCGGATCGATCGCGAGCTGGTCGCCGATCTCGGGCTCACGCAACAGGATGTCGGCACCTCCCTGGGCGCGGCTCTGGGCGGCGGCTACGTCAACTACTTCTCGCTGGCGGGGCGTTCGTACAAGGTCATTCCCCAGGTCCTGCAGAAATACCGCTTGAACCCGGACCAGGTGCTCGACTATTACATCCATTCGGGCGATGGCTCGGTCGTGTCCGCCGCTACGGTTGCACGTATCGACACGGGCACGGTGCCCGAGGCCATCAACCACTTTCAGCAGTTGAATTCGGCGACCATCGCGGGTGCGCTCGGCGTTTCGCAGGCCGATGCGCTGAAGATGCTGCGCAGTGCATTGCAGGACGTCGCGCCGAGCGGCTACAACGTTGATTACTCGGGCCAGTCACGCCAGTTCGTGCGGGGCTCCAGCGGCTTCCTGGCAACCATGGTGTTTGCTCTCGTCATCGTGTACCTGGCGCTCGCGGCGCAGTTTGAGAGCTTCCGCGACCCTGCGGTCATCCTGGTCTCGGTGCCCATGGCGCTGTTCGGTGCGCTGCTGTTCATCAACCTGGGGGCGGCGACCCTGAACATCTACACGCAAGTGGGATTGGTTACGCTGCTCGGCTTGATCAGTAAGCACGGCATCCTGATCGTGCAGTTCGCGAACGAGCTGCAGCGCGAGGGACGAACCAAGCTCGATGCGATTGAAGAAGCGGCGGCAGTGCGCCTTCGTCCTATTCTCATGACCACCGCCGCGATGGTCTTGGGAGTTCTGCCGCTGGTCATCGCTTCAGGTGCGGGCGCAGCAGGCAGGCGCGCGATGGGGATCGTGTTGTTCACGGGCTTGTCGATTGGCACGTTGTTCACGCTGTTCATCGTGCCGGCCGTTTACATCATGCTGGGTGCTGACCACCGGGAAGAGGCCAGGGTTCGGGGTGAGGCGCAACCCGCTACTTCATAACCGGCATCGTGAATTCGGCAGTGGATGACTTAGGCCACCGCTGCGTCACGCATTTCATCCGCGTATAGAAGCGGACGCCCTCCATTCCGTAGATATGGTGATCGCCGAACAACGAGCTGCGCCAGCCGCCAAAGCTGTAGAAAGCCATCGGGACCGGAATGGGAATGTTGATGCCGACCATTCCGACTTCGATTGCCGCAGCGAAGGATCGCGCGGCATCCCCGCTGCCGGTGAATACTGCTGTCCCGTTGGCATACGCATGTGAGTTGATCAGCCGGATGGCCGCATCTTCAGTGGGCACCCGGACAACGACCAACACGGGCCCGAAGATCTCCTCGCGATAGATCCTCATATCCGGGCGCACGCGGTCAAACAGCGTGCCGCCGAGGAAAAAGCCCCTATGTCCGCCGCGAACCTCGACAGTGCGGCCATCTACGACTAGGGCTGCACCCTCGGACACGCCGGTGTCGATGTAGCCACGCACGCGCTCGAGATGTTCGCGAGTCACCAGGGGACCCATTTCCGTTGATTCGTCGTCGGACGCACCGATTCGCAGGGCCTTGATACGAGGCGAAAGTTTCGCG
This sequence comes from Gammaproteobacteria bacterium, assembly GCA_028293745.1. GTDB lineage: Bacteria > Pseudomonadota > Gammaproteobacteria > Steroidobacterales > Steroidobacteraceae > 13-2-20CM-66-19. Next base: position 10,114 of record JAQGOF010000033.1, read on the forward strand.
ACCAGGCGATCCGCAACCTCATCGCCCACGGCGACCGCCACAGAAATGGCCATACAGCGTTCGCCCGCGGAGCCGAACGCGGCACCCAACAAGGCTTCCGTTGCCTGCTCCAGGTCGGCGTCGGGCATCACGACCAGGTGGTTCTTGGCGCCTCCCAGCGCCTGCACCCGTTTCCCGTTGGCCGTGCCTTCGAGATAGATATGGCGCGCGACGGGCGTGGACCCAACGAAGCTCACAGCCGCAACATCAGGGTGCCGAAGCAACGCGTCAACCGCCTGCTTGTCGCCGTGAATGACGTTGAATACGCCGTCCGGCAGGCCCGCTTGTTTCAGCAACTCGGCGAGTCGGACGGCCGTCGAAGGATCGCGCTCCGCGGGCTTCAGGACGAAGGTGTTGCCGGATGCGATGGCGATGGGGAACATCCACATCGGCACCATCGCCGGAAAGTTGAAAGGCGTGATGCCCGCCACGACGCCCAGCGGCTGGCGCATGCTGTAAGCATCTACTCCAGTGCCGACGTTTTCACTGAATTCGCCCTTCAACAGATGAGGGATTCCGCACGCGAACTCAACGACTTCCAGGCCGCGTGCGAGCTCGCCGTGAGCGTCGCTGACGGTCTTGCCGTGCTCGTGTGCGATCAGCCGTGCCACCTCGTCGGCAGCATTCTCCACGAGCTCTTTGAATCGGAACATGACACGAGCGCGGCGCGGCGCCGGCGTCGCCGCCCAGCCGCGGTAGGCCTCCCGAGCCGCGGCCACGGCTGCATTCACCTGTTCGTCGGAAGCGAAGGGCACGCGCGCCGCAATCGCGCCCGTTGTTGGATTGAATATATTGCCGGCGCGCGACTCACCGCCGGGTACGGGCCGCCCGCCGATCCAATGCGAAACCATCGGCAAGCTGGAGGGCAACTCGGTCGGATTGAGCATGAACGATTCTCCGTGCGCGGCAAGTGCTCTACTATGCGGTCTGGACGATGCCGGCCCAAGCCACAGTTGCCTCGTAGCGTTGAAAACTGTATCGGTATCCGCAGCACTACGGATGGCTGGCGAGCGCCCAGCCGCCCCGCATGCCCAGGCAATCAAAGCCTTGACAAATACAGCCTAGGCAAGTAATATTCTGCGTCAAATGGGTGACATCTACGACAGCGCGACCTATGAGCCCCGCAAGGGGATCGGCCATCTTCTACATCGCGTCAGGACTGAAATCCTGGCGGCGGTGGACCGGGAGCTGGCGGCCGATGAGCAGCTGGCGGCCATGGAAGTGACCTCGGCCCAGTTCATCATTCTCGCGACGTTGAGCATGGGCCTGGCGAAATCAGCCTCGGACCTGTGCAAGGGAATTTCCTACGACGCGGGCGCCATGACCCGGATGATCGACCGCCTGGAGGAGAAGGACCTGCTCAGGCGCAGCCGTGACCCAGGCGACCGGCGCCTGGTGAACCTCGAGCTCACTGAAAAGGGTAACGCAGCTCTGCCTCGAATGCGGGATTCCTCGATGCGGGTTTTGAACCGATTCTTACAGGGGTTCACGAAGGTGGAAGCGCGCCAGTTGGAAGGCTTTCTGACTCGTATGTTGGAGAACGCGCCGCGGGGAGGCTGAGTTTTTTTACGTAATTAGTTGCCTAGGCATTGTTAGCCGCGGCAGGAAGACGGTCATGAAGAAATTGTCTGGGTGGTGGATGCAAGGTCTGGCGGGAGTGCGTGAGTTGGGGCCGTACGCCGCGGTGGAGCTGTTGTTGCCGGGCGGATCGGTCATCGCCGTATTGCTGTGGCTTTACCGGCGGTACAAGCGAACGCCTGCGTAAAAGACTGCAACGTAAAGGGAGGCATTTGTGAGCGCGACAAACAGATTCTACCGGGTGGCGGTGGCGGTGGCCGTTGCAGCCGTGCTGTCAGCTTGCGCCAGCACTCATGGTCTCGCGCCGCAGTCTTCCATGAACGAGCCGGACACGCTGCAGACTTCCGCGGCGTTGGCCAACACCGCCGTCGGCGTCGATGCGTGGCCGGACTCTCAATGGTGGACGCAATTTCAAGATCCGCAGTTGAACCAGCTGATCGATGAAGGCCTCGCCGGCAGCCCGACATTGCGGGTGGCCGAGGCGCGCACACGTGCGGCCCTGGCGCAGGCTCGAGTTGCACAGTCGCTAAGGCTTCCGCAGCTCGATGCGAAGGGAAGCGTGACCCGGGAGCGATTCCCGGAGCAGTCGATAATCCCTCCGCCGTACGGTGGCAGTTGGGACACGCTCAGCGAGCTGCAGGCGGCGCTCAGCTGGGAGATCGACTTCTGGGGCAAAAATCGCGCCGCCTACCAGCAGGCGTTGGGTGAGGCTCGCGCCGCCGGGTTGGATACACGCGCGGCGCGCCTCGCGCTGTCCGCAAACATTGCCCATGCCTATGTACAGTTGGAGCGCGCTTACCTGCAGCTCGATGTTGCGCAGGCGACCCTCCAGCAGCGTGAGCAGATTTTCAAGTTGACCCAGGATCGCAACCAGGCGGGGGTCGACTCGAAGCTCGAGCTGCGGCAGGCCGAGTCGGCCCTGCCGGCGGCCCGCGAGCAGATTGCGCAGCTGCAGGAGACCATCGAGCTCACACGCAACCAGCTGGCCGCCCTGTTGGGCAAGGGCCCCGACCGGGGTCAATCCATCCAGCGTCCCGCTGCCAGTGCGCTCGCGGCAGTTGCGATTCCGAGCAGGGTGCCCTCCGAGCTGCTCGGCCGCCGCCCGGACATCCTGGCGCAGCGTTGGCGAGTTGAAGCCGCGCAGCACGGCATAGACAACGCGAAAGCGCAGTTCTATCCGAACGTGAATCTGACAGCGTTTGCGGGGTTCCAGATCCTGGGAGCCGGGAGCCTCGTGACGGCCGGCAACCGCGAAATCGGCGTGGGCCCGGCGGTCAGCCTGCCCCTCTTCGATGGCGGCAAGCGGCGCGGAAACCTCGCGGCGCGTGATTCCGAATATGACATCGCGGTCGAGCAGTACAACCAGGCCGTGGCCGACGGGCTGCGCGAGGTCGTAGACCAGTTGGCTTCGTTCCGGAGCGTCGATGAGCAGCGGTCCCAGCAGCGCGAGGGTCTTGCCACCGCGCAGGATGCCTATGACCTCGCGACCCTCCGCTACCGCGAGGGCGTCGGCAACTACTTGCAGGTGCTGACGACCGAAACACAACTTCTCTCACAGCGCAGCCTGGAGGCAGAACTCCGCGCGCGCGCGCTCGACTTGTCCATCAATCTGGCCCGCGCTCTGGGCGGGGGTAACGTATGAACGCTCAAAATGACACCGCTCCTGCGCGCAACAGCCGTCGATGGCTATGGCTATCGGTTGTGGGCGGCGCGTTCCTGGTGATCGGCGCTGCCTACACCCTGTATTGGGCGAACGTGCTTCGCTACAGGCAGTCCACGGATGACGCTTATGTCAACGGCAACGTCGTGCAGATCACTCCACAGATTTCGGGGACAGTGGTCTCTATCGGAGCCGACGACACACAGTTCGTGAAGGCGGGGCAGGCGCTGGTGCGGCTCGACCAGGCTGATGCGAAGGTCGCGCTGGATCAATCCGAGGCCCAGCTTGCCATGACCGTTCGCGAGGTCCGCAATCTGTTTGCCACGTCGGCACAGCTTCGGGCGGCGGTCGAGATGCGCCAGAGCGATCTGGCCATGGCGCGGAAAGACCTGGCGCGGCGCGAACGGCTCGGCAACTCGGGGGCAATCTCGAACGAAGAGCTGCAGCACGCGCGCGATGCAGCGAGGACTGCCGAGGCGGGCCTCATGTCAGCGCAACAACAGCTCGCAGGAAACCAGGCTCGCGTCGACGGCACGACACTGGAGAATCATCCAGATGTGCGTAACGCGTCGGCGGCGGTGCGCAACGCTTACCTCGGCTACAGTCGGACCGTTCTGCCTGCGCCGGTATCGGGATTTGTTGCGCGTCGGGGTGTGCAGCTCGGTCAGCGGGTCGGCCCCGGTGCGCCGCTGATGTCGGTCGTGCCGCTCGATCAGGTATGGGTGGATGCGAACTTCAAGGAGCCGCAGCTCGCCAGCATGCGCGTGGGACAGCCGGTGACCCTGACTGCCGACCTGTACGGTGGCAGCTTCCGTTATCATGGCAAGGTGGCCGGGTTCGGTGCCGGTACGGGTTCCGCGTTCGCGTTGCTGCCCGCGCAGAACGCCACCGGCAACTGGATCAAGATCGTGCAGCGGGTGCCGGTGCGCATTGCGCTCGACGCGCATGAGATAGCGGAGCATCCATTGCAGATCGGCCTCTCAATGAAGGTGGAAGTATCCGTGCGTGACGGTAGTGGCGCGCGGCTGCCGGAGGTGGCCCACAATGCGCCGGCCTATGCCACCGATGTGTTTCACTCGGTCGACGAAGCCGCGGATGCGCGGGTGCAGGAAATCATTGCGGCCAACGATTCGGCGGACGGGGCCGCGAAACACGTGACAGGGAAACTCGCGAGTCTGCAATGAGTACTTCCCAACCGCCGCAATCGCAGCCGCTGACCGGCAGCGCATTGACGATCGGGACCATCGCGCTCTCGCTCGCCACGTTCATGAACGTGCTCGACACATCCATCGCGAACGTGTCGATACCGGCAATCTCCGGCGACCTGGGTGTCTCACCCGATCAGGGCACGTGGGTCATCACCTCATTTGGTGTCGCGAACGCAATCTCTCTGCCATTGACAGGATGGCTCACGCGGACCTTCGGACAAGTGAAGCTGTTCACGTGGTCGGTCACGCTGTTCACGGTTGCATCATTCCTCTGCGCGCTCGCGCCATCGCTGAACATGCTCATTTTGTTCCGCGTGCTGCAGGGAGCGGTGGCCGGGCCGATGATGCCTCTGTCGCAGGCGCTTTTGCTGTCCAGCTATCCGAAAGCAAAGGCCGGTGCGGCCTTGGGTATGTGGTCGATCACGACCCTGGTGGCTCCCGTCGTGGGTCCCGTGCTGGGAGGTTGGATCACGGACAACATCTCCTGGCCCTGGATCTTCTATATCAACATCCCAGTCGGCATCTTCTCGGGACTTGCAACGTGGGTCATTTACAAGCGCCGGGAGACACCGACTACCAGCCTTCCCATCGACAAGGTGGGTGTCTTTCTGCTCGTGCTCTGGGTCGGCGCCTTGCAGGTCATGCTGGATAAGGGCAAGGACCTCGACTGGTTCAACTCCGGCCAGATCGTCACGCTGGCCGTGGCTGCGGTGGTGGGATTTACGATATTCCTGATCTGGGAGCTTACGGAGAAGCATCCTGTCGTGGATCTTGCGTTGTTCGGCCGGCGCAACTTCCTGGTCAGCACCGTGGCCATGTTGCTCTCCTATGGCCTGTTTTTCGGGAACGTCGTGCTGCTGCCGCTTTGGCTGCAGCAATACATGGGTTACACGGCGACGCTGGCCGGACTGGTGCTGGCGCCGGTCGGCCTGTTTGCGATTTTCCTGACGCCGGTGGTGGCACGATTCACCGACAAAGTAGATCCGCGGATCTTCGTCACGGTGTCATTCGCAGTCTTCGCGCTCGTGTTGTTCATGCGGCAGCACTTCAACACCGATGCCACGATCGGGACGCTGCTCGTTCCGACGCTCGTCCAGGGCGTTGCGATGTCATTCTTCTTCATTCCCCTGATCTCGATGGGCCTGTCAGGATTGTCGCCGGAGAAGATTCCGGGGGCCGCCGGCCTGTTCAATTTTGCGCGGATCCTCGCCGGATCCTTCGGTACGTCCATCACCACGACCTTCTGGGATAGACGCGCTACGCTGCACCACGCCCAGCTGGTGGAGCACATGACGGGCTCAGACCCGGCCTCGTCACAGGCTATGGCGACACTACGGGCGGGTGGTTTGGACCAGCAGCAGAGCTACGGAGTGTTGAACCGCCTGGTTGACCAGCAGGCTTTCATGCTGTCGGCCGATGACATTTTCTTCATATCCGGCCTGCTGTTCCTGGCGCTGATATTTGTGATCTGGCTGGCGCGCCCGGAGAGAAGTGGCGCCGCCGCTGGAGCTGCCAGCAGCGGCGCACACTAGTTAATTGGCGGAAATTGCTCCCGGCAATTTCCGCGGACATCGCCGCTCGCCCGCCGGCAAAAAGCGTGGTTTTTGCCGGCTGCGCCCTGCTGGGTGCGCCTCCGGCGCATCGGCGTGCGAGGCCGGAGAAGAGTGGCGCCGCTGCCGGTGTTGCCAGCAGCGGCGCACCCTAGACCCCCCTCGTTAGCCCGCTGGGCCCGCCCGGTTACGCGCCCCGCACTAGGCGTGACCGTGGAACTGCTGCTCTTCGGTGCTCCCCCCCAGGGCAGTGATCGAGGAGTTGCCGCCCGTGACCGTCTGGGTGACGGCGTCGAAATATCCGGCGCCGACTTCGCGTTGATGCTTGGTGGCGGTGTAGCCGTTGGCCTCAGCGGCAAACTCTGCCTGTTGGAGAGCGACGTAGGCCGTCATTTGCTGCGCCTTGTACCCGCGCGCAAGCTCGAACATGGAGTAGTTGAGCGCATGGAAGCCGGCGAGGGTGATGAACTGGAACTTGTAGCCCATCGCTCCCAGCTCCCGCTGGAACTTCGCAATGGAGGCGTCATCCAGCTTGCGTTTCCAGTTGAACGACGGCGAGCAGTTATAGGCCAGCAGCTTGCCGGGAAACTTCTTGTGAATGCCTTCGGCGAAGTGCTTCGCTTCTTCGAGATCGGGCTTGCCCGTCTCGCACCAGAGCAGGTCGGCATACGGGGCATACGCGAGGCCGCGCGCAATCGCCGCCTCTATACCCGCCTCGACCGGGAAGAAGCCTTCGGCGGTGCGTCCCTTTGACGCGTCGATGAACGGGCGGTCCCGCTCGTCAACATCGGATGTCAACAGGTTGGCTGACTCTGCATCCGTGCGCGCGAGCAGCACGGTCGCCACATTGGAGACGTCGGCAGCAAGACGGGCAGCCGCGAGTTTGTTGATGGCATCCTGGGTCGGAACCAGCACCTTGCCGCCCATGTGGCCGCACTTCTTGGCGGACGAGAGCTGATCTTCGAAGTGAACGCCGGCCGCCCCCGCGTCAATCATCTGCTTCATCAGCTCGAACGCGTTCAGCACACCGCCGAAGCCTGCCTCGGCATCTGCAACGATGGGCTTGAACCAGTCGATCGAGTCGTCGCCTTCGGCGTGATGCAGCTCGTCCGCGCGTTTCAGGGTCGCGTTGATTCTGCGCACCACCGCCGGAACCGAGTCGGCCGGATACAGCGACTGGTCCGGGTACATCTGCCCTGCGAGGTTGGCATCTCCGGCCACCTGCCAGCCGGAGAGGTAAATGGCGTCCAACCCTGCTTTGACCTGCTGCATTGCCTGGTTGCCGGTGAGCGCGCCGAGCGAGTTGACGAACGGCTTTTCATTCACATAGCGCCACAGCTTCTCGGAGGTCAGCCGTGCGATCGAATGCTCTACAGCAATCGTGCCCCGCAGCCGCACGACGTCCTCGGCACTGTAGGGACGCTCGATGCCGCGCCACCGCGGGCTGTCGCGCCACAGGCTGCGCAATTCTTCGGCTGTAGGCAGTTGCGATCGCAAGCTCATTGTCTCGGTCTCCATCAGCTCAGGTGCTCGTAGGCGGGAAGTGTCAGGAATTCGTCGAACGTATCCTGCTTGATCATGGCGGCGAACAGACGCGCGGCGGTGGGGAATACTCCGCCGGCAAGCCGCGCGGACCCCACTTCGCGGTGAATGCTGTCCAACTCGTCCGTCAGCAGGCGATCGAAGCGGCCCTCGGTGACCACCCGCCCATCGTTGGTGCGCGCTCCGTGCCGAATCCACTGCCACAGCTGCGCACGGCAGATCTCGGCAGTTGCGGCGTCTTCCATGAGGTTGTACAGAGGTACGCAGCCGTTGCCGCGCAACCATGATTCGATGTACTGCACGCCGACGCGAATACAACCTCGCAGACCGGCTTCGGTAATCTCTCCCTCGGGGGCCCGCAACAGATCGGCGGGAGTTACATTGACGTCGGGGCGCCTGACATGGAGCTGGTCAGGCCCGGTCATGACGGAATTGAACGCCTCGAGCGCTGTCTGCGCCAGTCCAGGATGCGCGATCCAGGTACCGTCGTGCCCGGCATTCGCCTCGCGCAGTTTGTCTGCCCGCACACGGGCCATGGCGAGCTCGTTTGCGCTCGCGTCATTGCGGATCGGGATGTACGCGGCCATGCCGCCCATCGCATGGGCGCCGCGGCGGTGACACGTCTGGATCAGAAGATCGACATATGACTTCAGGAAGTGCCGGTCCATCGTAACGACGGCGCGGTCGGGCAGCAGGAAGTCCGGCCGATTCCGGAATTTCTTGATGAAGCTGAATATGTAGTCCCAACGGCCACAGTTGAGTCCGGCGCAATGCTCGCGCAACTCGAAGAGGATGGCATCCATCTCGAACGCGGCGAGAACAGTCTCGATGAGCACGGTCGCCTTGATCGTGCCCCGCTTCATCCCCAGCGCATCCTGCGTCACGACGAACACGTCGTTCCACAACCGGGCCTCGAGGTGGTTTTCCAGCTTGGGCAGGTAGAAGTAGGGACCGGTGCCGCAGCGAGCGAGCGCCTCGTGATTGTTGGCCATGAACAGTGCGAAATCGAACAGGGCGGCGGAGACCTCCTCGCCACCGATGCGCACATGCTTTTCCGGCAGATGCCAGCCGCGGGGCCGCACGATCAGCGTGGCAGTGCGCTCGGAGTGAAGCTTATACACCCGGCCATTCTCAGGGTCCGCAAAGGCGATCGTGCCACTGATCGCGTCCCGCAGATTGACCTGCCCACGCACGATGTTTCCCCAGGTTGGGGAGCATGAGTCCTCGAAATCCGCCATGAAGCACGAAACCGGTGCGTTCAGGGCGTTGATGATCATTTTGCGGTCAACCGGACCCGTGATCTCAACACGGCGGTCACGCAAGTCACTCGGTATCGGCCCGACGGTCCAGTCTCCGGGGGCCTTCTCCACGGCAGCCAGTGGAGTGTGAGCGTGAACGAGCTCGGGGAGGGCGCCTGCATCGAGCTCGGCCTGGCGATGATCCCGGGCAGCCAGCAACTCGAGCCGGCGAGGATTGAAGCGGCGGTGCAGACTGGCCAGGAGCTGCATTGACAGCGGTGTCAGCACCTCCTCCGACCGCTCCACCCAGGGGCCCGAAATCTCGATCTTCGGTCCCGCCTGCTCCCGCGAATAGCCTGCAATGTCGGGTTCGGCGTTCATGTCATCCAGCATAAGCGCGAATTCGATGGAATTTGACGACAGAAACTTCACACTGTTAATTTCACACAGCCTTACCCAGGACTGACTGCCATGCCCACGCTTCTTCGCAAAGGCCATTTTCTCGGCGCAAAGCTGCGTTCCATCCGCAAGCGCAACAATTTGACGCTCGAGGAGCTATCCACGCGGTGCATCCAGCGCGACGTCAGCAATGCTCCTTCGGTGTCTTATCTGAGCATGATCGAGAGCGGTAAGCGGGCGCCTTCACAGGATCTGCTCGAGCTGCTGGCCGCCGTTTTCCAGCGCGATCCGGCTTGGTTTCTCGATGAGAGCGCCGATATCGAGCTGTCACTGCCCGCAACTCCACCCGGAGGGGCGGCGCGGATTCCGCTCGAGCCCGCATTCCTGTTCTCCAAGAACGTACTGCAGGCAGCGATCCCGGAGTTGTTGGCCCAGACAGGTACGACCGGGCGGCAATTCGCTCACCTGTTGATCCGCTCACACCAGGAGATGTCACGCAATGACTTTCCCGACCTGGAGCGGGCCGCTGACAGCGTCGGTGAGCGGCAATTCCCACTCTCGGTCGAGGACCTGATGCAGCTGTGCAAGCGCCACGGGTTGGAGATCCGTTGGTTCGAGCGCAAGCCGGTACTCGTTCGGGACAAAGACAGGGATGTGCGCAGCATGGTGCGGTCGTTCTTCGAGCCACCCGGAATCGTCTACGCCAATCGTGCGTTGCAGTCCGATCCGGCGAGGTTGAAGTTTGACCTTGCGGCACACATCGCGCACAAGGTGCTGCACGGAGGCGATGGACTCAAGTCAGCGCACGCCACCGGTGGCGAGATGGGCGGCAGCCCGGAAGGGGGCTCGAGCGCGGCCGGCATGGATGCTCAGGATGTATTGCACGCCTGGCGCGATTTCGAATGCAGCTTCTTCGCCGGCTCGCTGCTCGCGCCGCGCGCGCCCTTTCGACGCTTCCTCACGCGCGAGCGCTATCGCGTCGAATCTGGCGTGAAACTCGAGCTGACGCCCGCGGTCATCATGCGCCGCATGACCAAGGTCTCGCCGTATCCATATTGGCATTTCTTCGATGCGTACCCGCCGGGGTATCTGCGGGCGGTTTATCGCGGCAATGGCATTCCCTTGCCCTGGGGAAATCTCGCGCAGGTGAGCGATCCGTGCCCCAACTGGGCTGTCTTCCGAATGATTGAGGGTCACCGCGGGGAGTTTGGCTCGCAGATCTCTGTGCTGCGCGATGGCGAGCGGTCGCTTCTGTACTGTTGCAACTCCCTGCGGGTACGCGACATGGCGGGAAACCCACACGTGCTCTCAGTGGGCGTGGACCTCGCGCCGGCCCTCGACTCGAACGGCGCCAACACCGCGGAACTGGTGGAATCGATATTCAAGGAGTGTCTGCACCGCCGCGGCGAAGGGAAGATTCCCAAGGCCGCAGCGCAGGTCCTCGGTGCAGTAGCCAATGTGTTGAACATCGCGTGGATCGAGGACGCTCTATCACAACCCGCGCGCATCATCTGCCCGCGCAGCACGCGCTGTCCACGCCCCGAACGCTGCGAAGGCGCACGTCCCTCCCGGGCGCGGGAAATAGCCGATGTCAGGGATGAGATATTGGGACGTTAGAACGTCAGTTGCGATTCAGCTCGTCCAGCGTCTTGTTCACCAGGGATGCCGCGCTGACTTCCAACACCTTGGCCAGTTGCAGGAGAACCGTCAGGGTAGGGGTACGCAGGCCGCGCTCCAGCAGGGAAGGATAAGTGCGATCGAATTCCGCGTCGCCCGCCAGCTCCTCCTGCGAGAGTCCCTTCTCCCGGCGCGCTTCGCGAAGCACCCGGCCGAATGCAATGGCAACCTTTTGTCGTCGCATGGGGCGGATCATGAATGACTGCATAACATCGACCCACGGACGGAAGTCGGGTGGGCGCAAATGTTAAAACAACAGTCAAGACCGCTGGCCGATTTTTTCTGACGCCGAATTCAGGCGTAGGCAACAACGTCGGGTCCATAGAGCAATCGATAGAGAGTTGGTCAATGGTGTCAGAAGAACCCGTGCAATTCCACGAATCCCAGTTTCAAGTGCTCAGCCGGATTCTGTGGAATGCCGTCCGAATACCTGAATCCCGCGCGGATCTGCACGTATTGAATCGGCGTCAGCTCGTATACGAGGCTGTAGCGCGTCTGCGCATCGTTCGGCACGCTCCGATTCGGATCCAGGTATTCGTGCGTCAGCTTCAGGTTATGCCCTTGCGCGATGCGCCAATTGGCCTCCAGCAGCGTGGCCAGCTCCCGCCCGCTGCTGACCGGGAGGCTCTTGTCATCGATGAGATCCACCTCTGCCAGCCAGGAAACCGGTCCGGTGCGTAGGCCTGCGAACAATCCACCGGCACTCTTGTTGCCGCCTGGCCCACTGTTGATGTTGGCCGCCAGCCCCGCCCGCCACAACGATTCGACATAGATCAGCTGGCCGCTGTACTGCTTCCCATGATGAGCTGTCGCCGGCCCGGAGGCCGTGCCATTTGTAATGGCGAGCTGAGCGTCCCAGTGACCGCGCTCGACGCCGAACTCCACACCCCGGTCGGGCGTGGTCATGTTGATTCCCGTGATCTGCTGAATGAAGGCAGTCTGGTCCTGCAACCGGAACCCGAAGGGCAGGTACATCTGTCCGGCCTTCACATACCAGTCATGGTTCGCG
>JAQGOF010000037.1 GCA_028293745.1 Gammaproteobacteria bacterium
TGGTATTCGGCGCCATGGCAGGCTATTACTACTGGTTCCCCAAGGCGTTCGGGTTCACGCTCGACCGGCGCTTAGGGGTCGTCAGCTTCTGGTGCTGGTTGATCGGCTTCTATCTCGCGTTCATGCCGCTCTACGCTCTTGGGTTGCTTGGCATGACACGGCGGATGCAGCATTACGCCGACGTGAGTTGGCAACCGTACTTGATCGTGGCGGAAGTGGGCGCGCTCGTCATTCTCTGCGGCATCGTCGCGACCATCGCACAGCTCGTGGTCAGTATCCGTACGCGCGAGAGCCGTCGCGACTGCACCGGCGATCCCTGGAATGGCAGGACCCTTGAATGGTCCACCTCCTCGCCGCCGCCGGCCTACAACTTCGCGGTTTTGCCGCAGGTGGATTCGTTGGATGCCTTCTGGGCCATGAAGCAACGCGGGCCGATGAGGCCGGCGCAGCGGTACGAGTCGATCGAAGTGCCCAGGAACAGCGCCAACGGATTCGTCACCGCTTTTTTTGCCGTCGTCACCGGCTTTGCCCTGATTTGGCACATCGGGTGGCTGGCGATCCTCGGACTGGTCTGCGCTGTGCTGACGTTGCTTGCCTTTGGGTGGGTTGAGCGGGTCGAGCACGAGGTGTCGGGCGAGCAATTGGCCAATGATGAGCGGGTACGTCGGCGGCCCATTGGCTCCGCATGAGCACGCAGGCGATCGCGGCCGGCCTCGCCGGGCCGGAGGCGACGACACCGCGCGGCGATGGCAGGGTCGGGCCGGCGCCGGTTCGAATCGTCGTCGCGTACGGATTTTGGCTCTTCCTGCTGTCCGACATCATCATGTTCTCGGCGCTGTTTGCGTCGTACGCAGTGCTGTCCGGTCAAACCGCGAAGGGTCCTTCCGGTCACGACTTGTTCGAGTTGCGCCATGTCGGCATCGAGACTCTCTGCCTGCTGTTCTCCAGCTATACCTGCGGCCTCGGTGTCTTAGCGCTCGAGCGGCGCCGCTTGACCTTCTTCTATATGGGTTTTGCGCTCACCTTTGCGCTCGGCGCCACGTTTCTTGGTTTGGAGCTGAGCGAATTTGTTGGCCTGGTCGCGCGCGGCGCTGGCCCTTCGCGCAGCGCCTTTCTCTCGGCCTTTTTTTCCCTCGTAGGTTTGCACGGTGCGCACGTCACCGCAGGCCTCTTGTGGCTCAGCTTCATGGTGGCACAAACCGCCGCAAGGGGTCCGCGCGACTTCGTACGCCGCCGACTGCTCTGTTTCAGTCTGTTCTGGCACGCGCTCGACATCATCTGGGTGGCGCTGCTGACCCTGGTCTACCTGATGGGAGCGCGATGATGGAACACTATGTAGGGCAGCATGTGGGCTCAATCGACAAGGCGCCGGGTGTTGGCGAGCAATCGGGCAGCTTGGCAACCTACACGGCCGGCCTCGGCTTCGCACTGCTCCTCACCGGCGCATCGTTCATGGTCTCGCAAACCAATCTGTTGTGGCCGCCTGGCGTGCCGGCCGGGCTGGCTGTGCTCGCCATCGCTCAGATGGGCGTGCACTTGGTCTTCTTCCTGCACATCGGCACCGGGCCCGATAACAACAACAACGTGCTTGCGCTCGCCTTCGGCCTGCTGGTCGTCACCCTCATCGTCGCAGGCTCGCTGTGGATCATGGCCCATCTCAACGCGAACATGATGCCGGCATCCGCCATCATGGAGATGCAGCGGTAGCGAGTTGCTTCGCGAGGAACGACCGGCGACTTTCCTGGACGTGCAATTAAAAAATCGGAGCGGCGATCAGGGAAGATTCGTTTGCGCCTTGGGATCAAGTTGGTCGCCTCGACCTTTTGCTTTGCCGGATGAACTGAAGTGATCTTTCGTCGCTGTGGATGGGCATTGGCCGTCGCGTGCGTCAGCGTTCAGGTGGCTGCGGCAGATGAGCCGACTGCGCCTGTAGCGGTGTTTCGAACCGATTGGGGCATCCAGCTCGGCCCCATCATGCTCACGCCCGGTGGGTTTCTCGAGTTCACCAGCATCTACCGCAAACGCAACGAAACCGCCGACATCGGCTCGAGCTTCGGATCGATCCCGTTCCCGAATAACAATAACTACTACATCAAGGAGTTCCGCGAGACAGCGCGGGACACCCGTGTGTCGCTGCTGGCGCAGGGCCCGCCGGGCTACGACTACAAGGGAGAAGGTTACCTGGAGACGGACTTCGTCAGCGCAGGCACCAATTCCAACGGCAACCAAAGTAACAGCTATACGCTGCGCATCCGCCAAGCCTACCTGGGCTGGTCACGCCCCGACCTCGGTTGGGCAATCATGGCCGGACAAGCGTGGAGCTTGGTGACGCCATACAAGAACGGTCTCACGGCCCGCCAGGAAGACATTCCTCTGGTGGACGATGGCCAGCTCTACGTAGGGTTTAACTGGGCGCGGCAAACACAGTTTCGCCTGGTCAAGACCTTCTCGCCGGCGGTGGCTGTTGGGCTGTCCCTCGAGAGTCCGCAGAACGCACTGAAAGGCACTGTGCCCGCTGGCGCCACAGGTGGCAATCCAGGCGGCCCCGGCTTGAACAGTGAGGCTAACTACAGCACCGATATCGCGCCAGACGTCATCTTGAAACTGGCACTCGATCCGGGATACGGTCACTATGAGCTATACAGTCTGACGCGGTTTCTGCATGACCGGGCACCGGGCGTGCCAGGCAACCTCGCGAGCGAAACCAGCCACACGACCGTCGCCCAGAGCTTCGGAGCCGGCCTCATCCTGCCGCTGTGGAGCAAGTGGCTGGAGCTGCACGCAACAACGCTGATTGGCCATGGCAACGGCCGCTACGGCTCCGCGCAACTCAGTGATTCAACCTACAACGCCAGGGACGGCTCAGTAGCGGCTTTGCGCGAGCAGCAAGGACTGGTTGGATTGATCGCACACCCGTTGCAAGCCTTCGACGTTTACGCCTACGGCGGTTTTGAACAGCAGACCGCTGCCTACGGGCTCGTCCCCGACAACAACATGGCCTGCAGCACGAATTTCATCAATGTGGGCTCACTCCCGACCAGTGCAGACTGCGGCGGCGTCGGAAGAGTGCGGCAAGTCGCCGGAGGCTTCGTGTGGAAGGCTTATCGGGGGCCACTCGGATACGTCACGGCAGGTCCGGAGGTTGAGTATGTGAAGGACACGACCTATGCCGCCAAGAACGGCACTACTGCCGAGACCAACAACATCATGGTGTATATCACGATTCGGTACTACCCGTAGTCGCGGAGCGATTTCATGACACAACCTTTCTTGCTCGACAGACGGCGCTTTCTGCTGGGAGCCGCGCCAGGGGTCACGGTCGCCGCTCTAGGCGTCAGTGCGTGTTCGAAGGGCAATGGGCACGCAGACCCATCAACGTACACGCCGAGTTACTTCAGTTCCGCGGAATGGGCGTTCATCACCGCAGCGGTGAGTCGCCTCATTCCAGCCGAGGGATCGGGGCCCGGAGCCGTGCAGGCTGGCGTTCCGGAGTTCATCGACCGGCAGATGGAATTGCCCTACGGCCACGGCGCTTACTTCTATATGCAGGGTCCGTTTCGGCCGGACAGCCCCGCAACGCTGGGCTACCAACTGCGGTACTCACCGCGCGAGATTTACCGACTGGGAATTGCCGCGGCAAACTTCGCGACCCAACAGACGCAGGGTAAGGCTTTTGCCCAGCTCGCCCCCGTCGAACAGGATAGTTTCCTTGAGAGGATGGAAAAAGGCGAGGTGCTCTTCCCGTCAGTGCCGGCGCCGGTGTTCTTCGGGCAACTCCTTGGCAATTCCAAAGAGGGTTATTTCGCCGATCCGCTGTACGGCGGCAACCGCGGCATGGTCGCTTGGCAATGGATTGGCTTCCCTGGGGCGCGAGCCGATTTCACCGACTGGCTCGACCAAGCGGGTCGCGCCTATCCCTACGGTCCGGTCTCAATCAGCGGTGCGAGGGCGTGATGGCCGATCGGAAGAAACCCGTCGATGCGGTCATCATCGGGTATGGGTGGACCGGTGTCATCATGGCCAAAGCCCTGACGGATGCCGGCCTTTCGGTGGTCGCGCTCGAGCGCGGTCCGGCGCTCGACACGTCGCCCGATTTTGAGTACCCGCGGATCGCGGATGAGCTGAAGTATGGCGTCCGTGGGGACTTGTGGCAGCCGCTCGCGCGCGAGACGGTAACAGTTCGGCACACCGTGAATGATGTTGCCGTGCCGTATCGCCAGTACGGTTCTTTTATCTTCGGCAACGGTGTCGGTGGCGCGGGTGTCCACTGGAACGGTATGGTCTGGCGCGTTTCCCCTGAAGATCTGCGGTTCCGCAGTCATATCGAGCAGCGCTACGGGAAGTCCCTCATTCCGAAGGACATGACGATTCAGGATTATCCCGTGACCTTCGAGGAGCTGGAGCCGCATTTCGACCATTTCGAGAAGGTCTGCGGCGTCTCCGGGCTCGCCGGGAATTTGCGCGGTCACATCAGAGCGGGCGGCAATCCGTTCGAGGGCGCGCGCGGCGACGAATACCCCACGGCTCCGCTACCGCCGATTTATTTTGGACAACTGTTCGAGAAAGCTACGGCGGAGCTCGGTTACAAGGCCTTTCCGCTGCCGGCAGCCAATAGCTCAGTGGCCTACACCAACCCCTATGGTGTGCGACTGGGGCCGTGCAATCTGTGTGGATTCTGCGAGCGCTTCGGCTGCTTCCTTTATTCCAAGGCATCGCCTCAGACAACAATTTTGCCGATCCTGGCAGACCGCAAAAACCTGGAGGTGCGCACGGGTGCCTACGTCACCAAGATTCTGCGCGACAAAACGCGCGCGATGGCAGCCGGTGTTTCGTACATCGACGAGAACGGACGCGAAGTGGAGCAGCCTGCCGACCTGGTCGTTCTTTCAGCGTTCCAGTTGCACAACGTGCGTCTCCTATTGCTGTCCGGCATTGGGACACCGTACGACCCGGTGTCGGGCGAGGGTGTTGTCGGGAAGAACTATGCCTACCAGATGTCCAGTGGCACGGGTGTTTTTTTCAGCGAGGACGTGGAGATCAACCCTTTTGTTGGTGCCGGGGCAGCCGGCAAACGCGCGATCGACGAGCTCAACTCGGATCACTATGACCATGCCCACCTTGGGTTCATCGGCGGTTCGCTCATCCTAGCGGGCGGCACGGGGGGACGCCCGATCGACCAGATGATGCTGCCACCCGGCACTCCAGCCTGGGGCACAGGCTGGAAGGCGGCCGTGCGCAAACACTACCGTCATTCCGCCCCCATCGGGACTCTGGGCAGCGTGATGTCCTACCGCGATCGGTATTTGTCTCTGGACCCGACCTACACCGACGCGCACGGTCTGCCGCTCCTGCGCATCACCTTCGATTGGCACGACAACGAAACCCGGATGGCCGCCTACACCGCGGCAAAGATAGAGGAGATAGTCCGCGCGATGAAGCCCGAGAAGCAGGCGACCATGCTGATCCGGCCGGGCGATCACTACGACGTTAGGTTCTATCAATCCACGCACACGACCGGCGGCGCGATCATGGGTTCGAATCCCAGCAACAGTGTGGTCAACCGTTACTCGCAAAGCTGGGACCTGCCGAACCTGTTCGTCTACGGTGCCTGCGCCTTCCCGCAGAATTTCGGCGGCGCACCGACGGGGCTGCTTGCCGCGCTGGCGTATTTCTCAGCCGCGAAGATCAGGGACACCTACCTCAGATCTCCCGGCCCGCTGGTGCAGGTGTGAGGCTGAAGCGACTGCTCGCGATGGTCGGCGGCGCGTTGGTGGCGCTGATCGCCGCCATGGCGGTCTCGTACGTGTCGGATCAGCGCGCGGGCGAGAAGACTCTGATGGCGCCAACACCTACCGCGGCGGTTGTTGCGCGCGGCGCCTATCTTGCACGGCTCGGGGACTGTGCGGCGTGCCACAGTGTTCCCGCGCGGCCTGCCTTTTCGGGTGGCTTGCGCATGCGCACGCCGATCGGCGCCATCTACACGACCAACATCACGCCCGACGTAAGCAATGGCATCGGCCGCTTCACGCTCACGGATTTCGATCGCGCCTTGCGCTTCGGCGTCGCCAAAGGACACACGCTGTACCCAGCAATGCCTTACACCTCTTACTACAACACTACGCCGGCGGATGTCGCTGCGTTGTACGCCTACTTCAAGTACGCAGTGCCGGCGTCCTCAGTGCCAAACCGGGCGACCGATATCGTGTTCGCCCTTTCCATGCGCTGGCCGCTTACGTTCTGGAGATGGCTATTCGCGCCCAAGCCCTCGCCGTTTGCCGCTGCGCCGGGAATGACCAATGAAGTTGCCAAAGGCGCCTACTTTGCCGAGGGCTTAGGTCACTGCGGAGAGTGCCATACGCCGCGCGGGATTTTCCTGCAGGCTCGAGCCGCCACGGGGGCCGATGGCCCCACGTACCTGTCGGGCGCGGTGATTGAGAACTACTTTGCTCCGAGCCTGCGTAGCGACGGACCCGGGACTCTTGGTGAGTGGAGCGCCGACGAGGTCACGCAGTTCCTGCTGACCGGTGGAAACACACGCGGCATTGCGTTCGGCTCCATGACTGACGTGATCACACACAGCACCCAGTACATGACTTCGGAGGATGCACTCGCGACGGCGAAATATCTCAAGACACTCGGATTCCCAGGCGCAACACCGCAACCATCCTTTGTCTATGATGCAACCGAACACCGCGCACTGAAGAACGGTGACGCGAGCAAGCCAGGCGCGATGCTCTATCTGAACAACTGTGCGGCCTGTCATCGTCCGGACGGCATGGGATATGAACGTGTCTTCCCGCGCTTGTCCGGAAATCCCATCGTTCAAGCGCGGAATCCGCTTTCGGTTGTCTCCATCGTTCTCGAAGGGTCGCGGACTCCGCGCACGGGCGCGTCACCGGCGCAGTTCACCATGCCAGGCTTTGCCTGGAGGCTCTCCGATCAGGATGTTGCAGACGTGGTCAATTTCGTTCGCACGAGCTGGGGCAATCATGCTTCAGCGGCTACCGCCGACGCAGTTCGCCGAACGCGCAGCTATGCAGCTCCGGAGTAGGTTTCGACGACTTCATACATTCCGGGATCGAATTTTGCGATTGCGAGCGCTTGCTGCAAATAGGGCAACGGCGCCGGATTCTCGCGCATGGTCTGGTAGTCCTCGACGCTGCGCCATTGAGCGTACATCGTGACCTTTGTTCCATCGAGACCCCGATGCAGGCTCGCCGAAATGAAACCCGGCGCATGGCGTACGGAAGTCTCCGTTGCACGGGCCAGCAGTTCAAGGAGTTGCCGCTGATTCGCGGGCTCGACGGTGAAGACATTGATCAGCGTGACAAGCTTGCGACTCGGAGAGATGGTTGTCATACGCAGACTCGCGGCCATGTGATTACTGCAAGGATAGCTCTTCCGACCGTCGATACGCTTCCGTGGCAGGCAGCTTTTGCGGAACGTGCGATTAGAAAATCTGACCGGCGATGAGGGAAGATTCCTTTGCGCCTCAGGATCAGGCTGCCATTCGGCTACGGCTGATTGCCAGGTGGAGTCGCGTCGACCATGACTATCCTCAATGTGAACGACCAACAGCGAGAGGCCGACGTTCCGGCCGACATGCCCCTACTGTGGGTGCTTCGCGATGTGTTGCAGATGACGGGCACCAAATTCGGATGCGGTAGGGGGCTCTGTGGCGCCTGCATGATTCACTTGGACGGAGAGCCGGTGCGATCGTGTGTAACTACCGTGGGAGCCGCAGCGGGCAGACGGATCATGACCATTGAGTCGGTCGGCGGGACCGCCCTCGGAAGAAAGGTTCAGCAAGCTTGGATCGATCTGGACGTGCCTCAGTGCGGGTATTGTCAATCCGGCCAGATCATGTCCGCGATCAGCCTGCTCGCGCGCAGCTCGAGGCCGAGCGACACGGACATCGAGACAGCAATGACCGCCAACATCTGCCGCTGCGGCACCTATCCGCGTATTCGCGAAGCGATCAAGCGTGCCGCCGGGGAGGCGTGAGATGACCGTATCGCAGGGTGGGCGTGGTTGTTGTTCTCACTCGAGGCGCCGCTTCCTGAAAATTGGTGCGGCCGTAGGGGGAGGTCTGCTGCTCGGGATCGATCTTGCGGCTTTTGCTGCGGTCAGCGATTCGGAAACCACTCATGCGCCGTTCGAGCCGAACGCTTTCCTGCGGATCGATGCCGGCGGTCGCATCACGTTCGTCATGCAGTTTATCGAGATGGGCCAGGGAACGTACACGTCGATTCCTATGCTCATCGCCGAAGAACTCGAAGTCGATGTTGATCGCGTGGTTGTGGAGCACGCGCCCGCCGACGACAAAGTCTACGCAAATCCGCTGATCGGCATACAGATGACCGGCGGATCCACTTCCGTCCGCGCGTCCTGGGAGCCGATGCGCCGAGCTGGCGCGACCGCGCGAGTCATGTTGCTGAATGCGGCCGCTGGCCAGTGGGGCGTCGATCCCAAGAGCTGTGAAGCCGCGGACGGTTACATCCTGCATCGCTCGAGCGCCCGGAAGAAACCGTATGGGGATTTGGTGGATGCGGCGGCCCGGCTGCCCGTGCCACAGGATGTCGCACTCAAAGAGCCGAAGATGTTCAAGCTCATTGGGACATCGCATCGGCGGCTCGACACACCCGCCAAAGTAAACGGCTCGGCGACCTTCGGCATCGATGTGTTGATACCTCGCATGAAGTTCGCGGTGGTTGCGATCTCGCCCACCTTCGGTGGAACGCTTGCGGACGTCGATGAGGTCAAGGCAAAAGCGGTGGCGGGCGTGAGCCAGGTGGTGCGCATGCAGGATGCGGTAGCGGTGATCGGGGTGCACACGTGGGCGGCGAAGCAAGGTCTCGCGGCAGCCAACGCGACGTGGGATGTCGGCACAAATGCGTGGCTTTCAACCGCCGACGTGGTGAACCAACTCGCGACGGCTTGTCAGAAACCGGGCGCGATTGCACGACGCGAGGGGGAGGCCGCTCGCGTTCTCGAAAGTGCTACACAGAGAATGCAAGCTGTCTACGAGCAGCCGTTCCTCGCTCACGCGGCGTTGGAGCCGATGAACTGCACTGTGCATGTGCAGCCGAATGGCTGCGACGTGTGGGTGGGGACACAGGTTGCCGGCACCGCCCGAAGCGCCGTCGCGCGGGTAACAGGGCTCAAACCGGAGCAGGTTCGTATCCACAACCATCTGCTCGGCGGAGGGTTTGGGCGGCGACTCGAGGTAGACGGCATCGTGCGCGCCGCACAGGTCGCAAAGCAGGTTGATGGCCCGGTGAAAGTTATCTGGACGCGCGAAGAGGACATTCAGCACGACATGTATCGGCCGTATTACTACGATCATCTGGTCGTCGCGCTCAATGAGAGCGGCAGACCGACAGCCTGGACGCATCGGATCGCCGGCTCTTCGATTCAAGCGCGCTTCTTTCCGCAGGCTGTGAAAAATGGAGTGGACGCGGACGCTGTCGAGAGTGCAGCCAATCCCGCATATGCACTTGGCGCCATGCAGGTGGAGTGGATCGCCCAGGAGCCGCCAGGCATTCCGACCGCTTTCTGGCGCGGAGTCGGAGTCACTCGGAGCACATTCGTGGTGGAGAGTTTCATTGACGAGTTGGCGGCGCACGCGAAGGTGGATCCGCTCGGGTACCGCTTAACGCTTCTTGAAAGGAACTCTCGCGCGAGGGCGGTGCTGGAACTCGCAGCCTCGAAGGCGGGGTGGGGGACGAAATTGCCTCGGCACCGGGGGCGCGGGATTGCACTGTGCACGGGATTCGGCAGCTTCATCGGGCAGGTCGTGGAAGTTGCAGTCGGCACGCACGGCGCGATTGCCGTCACACGCGTGGTCTGCGTCGTGGATTGCGGTCTAGTCGTCAACCCGGACACGGTTCGTGCACAAATGCAGAGCGGTATCATTTTCGGCCTGTCGGCCGCGCTCTATGGCGAGATCACGCTGAAGGACGGACGTGTCCAGCAGAGCAACTTCCACGACTACCGTGTACTTCGAATGAACGAGGCGCCACCCATCGAAGTGCATCTCATCGAGAGTGTCGAGGCGCCCGGCGGCGTCGGCGAGCCTGCTACGTCGTGCGTGATGCCTGCACTCACTAACGCGGTGTACGCAGCAACGGGAAAACGAGTAAGGAAGCTGCCACTCGTGACCGCACCAGTGTGAGCCGGGTCGCATCATTGCGGGAGACAAGAATGAGCGTTCGCATGAGCAAGTCAGTGCGGGCCAGTTTGTTGGGACCCTGTCTTGCCGCGGCGGCGATGGCCGCGGCCAGTCCGCCCGGAATCGACAACGCCGCTCTCGCCAATGAAGCCGATGGCGCCAATTGGGCCGCCTATGGCCGAGGCTTCAGCGAGCAGCACTACAGTCCGCTGCGGCAGATCAACGCGAGCAACATCTCCCGCCTCGGCCTGGCTTGGTCGCTCGACCTGTCCGACAGCAACTTCGCCACGACGGCACCGATCGAAGTCGGCGGCGTCATTTATTTCTCGCCCGGTGTTTCGGAAGTTCACGCAGTCGATGCCAAGAACGGAAAAGAGCTCTGGCGTTACGATCCCGAGGTCTACAAGGTCGCCGACCAGAAGATGCGCACGGCTTGGGGCACACGCGGGTTGGCCTTCTGGATGGGGAAGATCTACCTCGGCACCCGTGACGGCCGGTTGATCGCAATCAACGCCAACACCGGCAAGCCGGTGTGGAGCGTGATGACGGTCGATCCCGATGACCACCGTTACATTACCGGCGCACCGCGCGTGTTCAATGGCAAGATAATCATCGGTCATGGCGGCGGCGAATACGGCGCTACGCGGGGCTACGTCACGGCCTACGACGCGGAGTCCGGCAAGCAGTTGTGGCGCTTCTACACGGTGCCGGGCGACCCGGCACGGGGATTCGAGAACCGGGCCATGGAAACGGCGGCCAAGACCTGGCACGGCGAGTGGTGGAGGTATGGTGGTGGTGGCACGGTCTGGAATGCGATGACTTACGACCCGCAATTCAACCGGATCTACATCGGCACTGGCAACGGCGCGCCATGGAACCAGAAAATCCGCAGCCCGGGCGGCGGTGACAATTTGTTCATCTGTTCCATCGTCGCACTCGATGCCGACACCGGTAACTATGCCTGGCATTACCAGGTCAATCCCGGCGATACCTGGGATTTCGATGCGTCGCTCGATATCGAGCTGGCTACTCTCGAAATAGCCGGCAAGGCGCGCCAAGTCATCCTGCACGCCTCGAAGAGCGGCTTCTTCTATGTCATCGACCGCGCAACCGGGAAGTTGATTTCGGCGCAGAAATTCGGCCACGTAACCTGGGCCGAGCGCATCGACTTGGCCACCGGCCGTCCTGTCGAGACAGCGAATGCGCGCTTGCCTGCGGGTGAAGCGTTGATCTGGCCGGGCCCGACCGGAGCGCACGACTGGCAGCCAATGTCCTTCAACCGGGACACGGGACTCGTCTACATCCCCGTTATCGACCTGCCGGGTCTCTACAGTGACAAGGGTATCGATCTGGCACGGTGGAAAGCCCCGAAGAATGTGGAAGCCGCTTACGGATTCAACGCAGACAACGTCGACACACCGATGAACGTGGGCAGCAGCGCTCTCGTGGCGTGGGATCCGGTGCAGCAAAAGGCCGTGTGGAGCGTACCAACACCTGGTCTCCAGAGCGGCGGCACGATGACCACTGCGGGCAATCTGGTCTTCCAAGGCCAAATGGATGGCAAGTTCAAGGCTTACGCCGCCGACAGCGGCAAGCCACTGTGGTCCTTCTACACGGCGAACGGTGTGCTCGCGCCGCCGATTACCTTTAGCGTCGGCGGCAGGCAGTACGTCTCGGTGTTGACCGGCGTCAACGGTCAACCGTCCATTTTTGGCTCGCCTGTTGCCCAGTTCGGGTGGCAGGCGCGGGTTCACGCCAAACGCTTGTTTACTTTCGTCATCGATGGCAAGGCTGAGCTGCCGGCCGGCACGCCGCCTGGTCCTGTGGCGCCGCTCGACGATCCACAGTTCAAGATCGATACGGTCCTCGCCGAGAAGGGCAAAAACCTGTTCATGGGGAAGCTTTGTTCGATGTGCCACGGCTTTGCGGCGATCGCGGGAGGCGGCGCTCCGGACTTGCGGGCCTCGCCCCTGGTACTCAGTCCGGCCACGTTCGCACAGGTGGTACAGGGCGGGATTCTGCAAGCCAGGGGCATGCCGCGTTACGCCGAGCTCAGCGATGCCGACGTGCAGAGCTTGATCCACTATCTACGCGCCAGGGCGCGGGAGTCATTGGCCTCAGCCAAGAAGCCTCAATGAGCCTGGAAACCGAGGAGAAAGCCCGGCTGGTGCGCAGTTGCCAAGTCCGCTCAATACATTCAACCGGCTGCCGATCTCAGCAGGGCGGTGACCTTGGATCTCAGCCATTTGTGCCCTGAATCCTCGTGGCTTCGGGCGTGCCAATACAGCGAGAAATCGACCGCCGGCAGTGGAAGGGGCGGATCGTAAACTGCGATCGGCAGTGTCCGGGCTGCATGCATGGCCAAGCGCCTCGGTAAAGTCGCCACCAGGTCGGTGTTGGCCACGATGGCGGGGAGGGCTTGAAAACTCGGGTGCCAAAGAGCAACGCGTCTGACGAATCCCAGAGCGCCCAGTGCCGCGTCGATGGGCATTCCATACATCGGGAGGTTGCGTGGCAGGACCTGAACGTGTTTGAGATCGACAAACTGATCGAGTGGAAACTGGTCTGCCGACAGCTGCGGATGATTGCGGCGCGCGATGCAGGCGAACCGGTCGTGGAAGGCCACGCTGGTGATCAGACCTTTCGGGGCGTCTGGAAGGTAGCCAACAGCAAGGTCTACTTCTCCCTCGCTCATCAAGGCTTCGAGGTTCTTGGGATCAGGGGGGCGGAAAACAACTTGAACGCCGGGCGCCTCAACGGCGAGATCTGCCATCAATGATGGCAACAAGAGAGTCTCGATGAAATCCGTTCCGATGAGGGTAAAGGTACGCCGACTCGTGCCGGGCACAAACTCCTTCGGATCCGCGACCAGTTGCTCAATCACGCCGATGACCTGGTCCAACTGATTCAAGAGCTGTTGACCCCGGACCGTCGGCGCCAGGCCTTTAGGGCCGCGCACGAGCAGCTGATCGTCAAACAGAGCTCTCAGGCGCGCCAAAGACGCGCTCATGGCCGGTTGTGTGATCCCGAGTCTTTCGGCCGCGCGCGTGACGTGGCGCTCGGTAAGCAGGACGCGCAGAGGGATCAGGAGGTTGAGATCGAGGCCGCGCACATCCATGGCATCTATGATAGCCATAACTGCGGCTCTATAGCACAGAAACCTCCTCCCGTCTCATAGTCCGGCGCGCTCCGCCAGATATTGTCATTGGTAGATCCCGGTACCGGGAGGATTCGTTTGCCATGTGGATTGTGCGTGTCGCTCTAACCCGGCCCTACACATTTGTCGTGCTCGCGCTGATGGTCCTCATCATGAGCGCGGTTGTCATTTCGCGAACCCCTACGGACATCTTTCCGAACATCGATATTCCTGTGGTCGCCGTGGACTGGACCTTTGCGGGACTCAATCCTGAGGAATTGGAAGGTCGGCTCACCACCGTTTTCGAGCGCCTGCTCACCACCACGGTCGACAACATCCAACACCTGGAATCCACTACGGTAAACGGCCAGGCGATCGTGAAGATCTTCCTGCAGCCGGGTGCGAGCTTGGATACGGCCAATGCGCAGATCACAGCGGAATCGCAATCGATATTGCGCTATTTGCCCCCCGGAACGTTGCCGCCCCTCATCATCAACTACAGCGCCTCGAGCGTGCCGATCCTGCAGCTTGGCCTGTCGGGAAAGGGTCTCTCCGAGCAGCGGATCAATGATCTGGGGACCAATTTCCTGCGCACCCAGTTAGTCACGGTGCCTGGGGCCGTCGTGCCGCTTCCCTTTGGCGGCAAGCAGCGCCAAGTGATGATCAACCTGGTGCCCCCGTTGATGCGGGCAAAGGGCGTGTCGCCGACCGACGTTCTCAACGCTGTCACCAGTCAGAACCTCGTGTTGCCATCTGGGACCGCAAAGATCGGCGAATTCGAGTACGACACCTCGATTAACGCCAGTCCGCGCACGATCCAGGAACTGAATGATCTGCCGATTAAGGTTGTGGGCAACGCCGTAATCTATTTGCGGGACGTCGCCACCATCAGCGACGGCTCGGCGCCACAAACCAATATTGTGCGCCAGGACGGCAGGCGCGGCGTCCTGGTGGGCGTGTTGAAGGCGGGTACGGCCTCCACTATCGACGTTGTCAACGGCATCCATGCCGTCCTTGCCCGCGCTGTCCAGACACTCCCGTCAGAGCTGAATATCAAATCTCTCGGTGATCAGTCGATCTTCGTCAAAGGCGCCGTCAACGGCGTCATCCAAGAAGTCCTCCTCGCCACGGTGCTGACCGCTGCCATGATCATGCTTTTCCTCGGGAGCTGGCGCAGCACGCTCGTCATCGCGATCTCCATTCCCGTGTCCATACTGTCATCCGTCATCGTTCTCGGCGCTGTCGGACAGACTATCAACATCATGACGCTCGGCGGGTTGGCCCTGGCGGTCGGCATTCTCGTTGACAATGCCACTGTGACGATAGAAAACATCGAGCGTCACCTCGAGGAGGGCAGCGGTCTCAAGGACGCGATCCTGCAAGGCGCGCAGCAGATCGGCACGCCCTTGCTCGTCTCGACTCTGTGCATCTGCGTCGTGTTCCTGCCGATGTTCTTCCTGGGAGGGGTCGCCCGCTACCTCTTCGTGCCTCTCGCCGAAGCGGTGGTCTTCGCCATGATCGCCTCCTACATCGTGTCTCGTACCCTGGTTGCGACACTGGCGATGTATCTCCTCAAGGCAAAGCGGCAGGCTGCAGGGCCATCGCGCAATCCCCTGGTACGGTTCCAACAGGCATTCGAGAGTGTGTTCGAGAGGTTTCGGCACCACTATCGGGGTCTGCTGACCACGCTGATCGAGCATCGTGCCATCTTCAGTGGTGTGTTTCTGACGGCTTGCGTCTCGGCCTTCGCTCTAGTGGCGTGGCTAGGCCAGGACTTCTTCCCCAGCTCCGATAGCGGTCAGTTCATCCTACATCTGCGGGCCAAGTCCGGTACCCGCATCGAGGAGACCGCACGGCTGGTCGATCTCGTCGAAAAATCCATCCGTCGTCACCTTCCAGCGCGCGAGACTGACACCATTCTCGATAACATCGGGCTACCCTTCAGTGGCATCAATTTCATGCATGCCACCTCCGGTTTGATTGGCGCAGGCGACGCGGATATCGTAGTTTCCCTGAAGGCGATGCATCATCCCACGCCTGACTATGTCCGGCGCCTGCGTACGGATCTGCCGCGCGAGTTCCCGTCCACCACGTTCTCCTTCCTGCCCGCCGACATGGTGACGCAGATCCTGAATTTCGGGCTGCCGGCGCCGATTGATATCCAGATCGATGGCGCAGATATCGACCGCAACCGCGGGATCGCCAACCAGATCCTCGGCGAGATCCGCCAGGTCTCCGGCATAGTCGATGCGCGCATCGAGCAGGCGTTCGATTATCCCACTTTCAAGATCACCGTCGATCGTACGAAAGCAGCCCAGAGCGGACACACCGAACGGGAGGTCGCCAACAATGTGCTCAATTCCTTGAGTGGCAGCTTCCAGATTACGCCGATGTTCTTTCTGAACTACGAAAATGGCGTCAACTACAACCTCGTCGCGCAGCCGCCGCAATACAACATCCAGTCGATTCAGGACATCGAAGGTATTCCGCTGACATCCCCGCAGCGGAAGGATCCGGACATTCTGGCTGATGTTGCATCGATCAAGCGATCAAACGAGATGCAGGTTGTCTCGCACTACAACATCCGTCGGGTCGTCGATGTCTACGCCTCGGTGCAGGACCGCGATCTCGGCGCCGTGGCCCGTGACGTCCAGCGGATTGTCGACAAGGACCGCAAACTGCTGCCGCGCGGCAGCTTCGTGACGCTTCGCGGACAGGTCGATACGATGCGCAATTCCTATGCCAGCTTGCTCGGCGGACTCGCTTTCTCGATCGTCCTCGTCTACCTGCTGATCGTGGTCACCTTTCAGTCATGGCTGGACCCGTTCATCATCGTGACGGCGCTGCCCGCCGCGCTCGCCGGCATCGTTCTGTTTCTTTTCCTCACGCATACGACATTGAGCGTGCCCGCGCTGATGGGTGCCATCATGTGCATGGGTGTTGCCACCGCGAACAGCATTCTCGTGGTGTCCTTTGCCCGTGAACAGCTTGCGAGCCACGGCGATGCGATCAAGGCGGCGCTCGAAGCCGGGTACACGCGGTTCCGTCCCGTTTTGATGACCGCCTTGGCTATGATCGTCGGCATGATCCCGATGGCGCTCGGGCTCGGCGATGGCGGCGAGCAGAATGCACCGCTTGGACGTGCGGTCATTGGCGGACTGCTTCTGGCCACCGTCGCCACTCTCATCTTCGTCCCCGCTGTGTTCAGCCTCTTGCACGGACGGCGCGCTGCTGCCAGCACGGCGAGCTAATACAAGCGTCCCCGGTTGACACGCAGGCACCCCAGAGGATCGATACCATGCCGCCCGACGAGACCCATGACTCCAACTCCGACTCAACGACCTTGTCTCGGAACAAGAAGCGCAAGCGCGGTAGCTGGAGACTTATGACGATGGCGGCGATCGTCGTTGCTGTGGGCGGAGCCATCGTCGCGAGGTTTGCCGATCGCGTCGATGCCGAGGAGAGGCTGGCCCGCACTACGTTGGAAGCCGCCGTTCCGAGCGTCACAGTGATTCATCCGGAGGGGGGTGCGCCCAATCAGGTAGTCGTGCTGCCGGGCTATACCCAGGCATTCACGGATGCGCCAGTCTACGCGCGGACCAGCGGCTATCTCAAAACCTGGCGCTTCGACATTGGCGCCCACGTCAGGAAAGGCGACTTGCTGGCCGAGATCGACACGCCCGAGGTCGATCAACAGTTGCGCCAGGCACGTGCCGATCTCGCCACCGCACAGGCGAATTTGCAACTCGCGGCGATCACAGCCAAGCGCAACGAGGATTTGCTGAAGACGCGTTCCGTCTCGACGCAGGAGCGCGACAATGCCGACGGCGCATTGGCTGCCGATACGGCCATCGTCCAATCGAATGAAGGCAACGTCGCCCGGCTCGAGCAGCTGCAATCCTATGAGAAGGTCCACGCCCCGTTCGACGGGATCATCACGGCGCGCAATACCGACCTTGGTGCGCTCATCGATGCCGGCGCCAACTCGCCGTCGAAGGAGCTGTTTCATCTGTCGGCCATCGACACGGTTCGCGTCTATGTCGCCGTCCCCGAGCCCTATTCCAGCGCCGCCCAACCGGGTGCGACAGCGAGCGTCACACTCGATGAGTTTCCCGGCGAGTCCTTCCATGGCAGGCTGATACGAAACGCTAACGCAATCGACCTTTCCTCGCGCACGCTGCTCGTCGAGGTTGACGTCGACAATCCGTCCGGCCGGCTCTTGCCCGGTGCTTATACTTCCGTGCATCTCAGCCTGCCCTCGGCGGTTCAATCCGTCACGACCCCCGCCAACACGCTGCTGTTCCGCAAAGAGGGTTTGCGTACCGCGGTCGTGCGCAACGGGCACGCGTACCTGGTTCCGGTCACCATCGGACGCGACTATGGCGAAAAGGTCGAGATCCTCTCGGGCTTGCGGCCGTCTGACGAGGTGATCGTCGATCCGTCCGACTCCTTGGTCAGCGGGACGGTCGTCGGCATCTTCGATTCGAAATCGGAATAGACCCTATGCGTTACGGACCTTGGCTTGTCGCGGTTGCAGCTGTACTGCTCGCCAGCTGCACTGTTGGTCCGAACTACGTGAGGCCAGACACACCGCGCACAGCGGCGTATAAGGAGTCGCCGCCGGAGGCATACAAGAACCCCGGCGTCTGGCAACCCGCACAGCCCAGCGACGACACGCTGCGCGCCAATTGGTGGGAACTCTTTGGCGATGAGCAGCTCAACGCCCTGGAACAACAGGTTGTCCTGGGGAACCAGGACCTGAAGGTCGCAGAGGCACGGTTCCGCGAGGCGCGGGCGCTGATTGGCTATGCTCGGGCGTCCGAGTTCCCCACCATCGGCGTAGGATCCGGGATCCGCTCCCTACGGGATTCGTCCACCCAACCCTACTTCCCCCTTCCTAGTTCTCACGCGACCGGCGACTTCGTGCTGCCGGCGGACCTGTCCTACGAAGTTGATCTGTGGGGCCGCATCCGGCGCAGTGTGGTGGCTGCTGGCAAGGAAGCACAGGCTACCGCCGCCGACCTGCAGAGCATCAAGCTCAGCCTACACGCGGAGCTGGCGATCGACTACTTCGAGCTCCGGAGCGCTGATGCGCAGCAGCACCTGCTTGAGGATACCGTGGACGCATACAGCGACTCACTGCAGCTGGCGCGCAATCGCCTCGACGGCGGTGTGTCTCCTGAATCTGACGTCGCTCAAGCTAAGACCCAACTGGACACGGCGCGCGTCCAGGCTACCGATATCGCGGTGCGGCGCGCGCAATACGAACACGCGATTGCCGTTCTGATCGGCCAGCCGCCGGCATCGTTCGGGTTGGCGGCTGCGCCATTCGACCCGCAGCCTCCGGCAGTCCCGATTGGGATCCCCTCAGAGCTGTTAGAACGCCGGCCTGACATTGCCGCGGCCGAGCGCCGCGCCGGCGAGGCGAACGAACAGATCGGCATTGCGATCGCGGCCTACTATCCCTCACTGTCCCTGAACGGAGTGGGAGGATTCGAAAGCAGCTCGAGCGCGACTTGGTTCGATTGGCCCAGCCGGTTGTGGGCGGTCGGCCTCTCCATGGCCGAAATCGTCTACGACGGCGGGCGCCGCCACGCCAAGACAGAAGCAGCCCGGGCGCAATACGATGCGGTCATCGCCGGCTATCGCCAGACGACGCTGACTGCATTCCAGCAGGTCGAGGATCATCTCGCCGCGTTAAGTATCCTCGAACGGGAAGCGCAGCAGCAGGACGAGGCCGTCGACTCGGCAAAGAACAATTTGCGCCTCTTCACAGACCGGTATGTGGGTGGCCGGGACAACTACCTCCAAGTCATCACGGCTCAGACCGCCTATCTCGACAACGAACGCAACCAGGTTGAGATTCGACGACGGCGGATGGATGCCACGGTCCTGCTTGTGAAGGCGCTCGGCGGTGGATGGACTGCGGCGGCATTACCCAAGCTCGAGGAGCTCGCCAGGTCACCACTGGATCGACGCCTTTGAGATGCACCCGACGGAAAACCCCTCCCGGCTTTTTACGTCGCGGCACTAACCCCCGTGGGCCGTGCCCCGACTCTTGTCGGTGGCACCACTCCTGGTTGATCGCAGACAGTTGCAATTTCCCAACGCAGCATTCGGAACTGACCGACCTCGGAATTCTGGGGTGATGAAGTTCGGATCCCTCAGCGATGAATAGCCGGAACGCTACTGCATTCCCTGCCCAACAATCTGGAGCGATGTTTGGTCGCCCCATGTGTTTTGGCAACCGGCGGTCGGCGCCATGAGCGGCCGACGTGTTGACAGTGCTCGGTTGCAGGCCACGGACGGGCTGCTTGGGCGTATAACGTCCATTCTGGACGCCGCGCGTGGGCACGTCGTCCGCGCGGTTAACCATGCCACGGTCTCAGCCTATTGGCACATCGGCCGCGAAGTAGTCGAAGCGCTTCAGCAGGGCGACGAGCGAGCGGCCTATGGCAAGGCTTTAATCGAACGCTTGGCTCAGCAATTGACCGACCGTTACGGCCAGGGGTTCTCCGCAACCAATCTCGGCTACTTTCGTCAGTTCTACCTGGCGTACCGAGACCGAATTCCCCACCTGCCGGGTGGGGAATCGCAGCCCAAGCCCGATCCGGAGGGAATTCCCCACCCAGTGGGTGGGGAATCGCTCCGTACGTTCCACCCCAATCTGAGCTGGTCTCACTACCGTGCCTTGATGCGGGTGACCGACGTCAATGCGCGCCACTTCTACGAAACCGAATCCGTACGCGCTAATTGGTCGCGCCGTGACCTGGAGCGGCAGATCAACAGTCTTTATCACCAGCGATTGTTGGCGGGCGCCGACAAAACCGGCTTGCTGCAAGGCCAAAGTCAGTCTGCACAAGTACTGCGTCCCATCGATGTGCTCAAGGATCCCTACGTGCTGGAGTTCCTCGATCTACCGAGCACACCGCAATTGCACGAAGACCAGCTCGAGGAGGCCATTATCACGCGCCTTCGGCAATTCCTACTGGAGTTAGGTCGTGGCTTCTCGTTCATAGCACGTCAGCACCGCATCCGCTTCGCCGACAAAGATTTCTATATCGACTTGGTATTCTATAACTACCTGCTTAGGTGCATCGTGCTGGTGGACCTGAAAATAGGAGAACTCACCCACCAGGATATCGGTCAGATGGATGGCTACGTCCGCCTTTATGAAGAACAGCACCGGCTCGAAGGCGACAACCCCACCATCGGTCTGATCCTCTGCTCCGAGAAGAACGAGGCCGTCGCTCGCTATTCTGTCTTGCATGAGAGCCAGCAACTGTTCGCCTCGCGCTATCGCTTCACGTTGCCCAGCGAGGAAGAGCTGCAAAGGGAACTGCTGCGCGAACGAGCCCTGATCGAAAACCAGATGGACATCGGCGCAGGATGACAGCGATCACTCGACGAAGTTCCTGGAGATTCCCAACGTGTCCCCGCCCGTGCAACCTACTTCACCCTGACCCGAACGGGCACTGCCGGAACAGGGCAATCCGCCCAGCCGGCAAACCCCCAGATCGATGAAGCTCGTGGCTTCGACGGCTTTCCCTGTTCGCAACCTGCCGCTCAACGGGAGACTGCACTATCGCGCTGTTGGAAACTGCTCAGAATCACGATCGCCTACAAACTCTCGAAAGGCAGCCGGCTCACGTCGCATACAGAAGTTGTCGGTCGAGCTCGATCGCCGCGCGGATATATGGGTTACGGACCGCCTTGGGCATGACGAGGTCCACATCTCGCTTGAAGAGCGATTGCAAACCTGCACGTAATCCCAAGTAGTCATCCAGCGAAGGACTTCCCGAGAACTCTACGAGAAAGTCCAGGTCGCTCGCTGGCGTGAAATCCTCGCGGGTCGCAGAGCCGAATAGCTCAAGCCGCCGAACTCCCCAGTGTCGGCAGAAGGGCTGAGGTTACGGCCGCGCGGAGGTGCTCGTAGAACGATTAAAGTCTCACACACAGAGGCGCTTTTGGAAGCGAGCGTGACGCGTGCCCACAGGTGCCGTCGCGCTGCTGTGGTCGACGCGTCGTAGCAGGGTCGCTGCCGGTCAGCGGGAAGGTAATCAGCAATAGTCACGGGCCGACCAACAGTGCGCAGGCTACATCGTCGTCCGTACACTCGTGGCAGGCGGTCTTTGCTCTCCTTGACAAGCCGTAATACCCCGCCGACATTAGTGGTGCTGGCCGGGGGTTTTGGCCATCCTTTCTCAGAACAGAAACACGCGGGGCCAGATTGTCACGTCTTGCTGATGCGCTCGGCGCGATGTCCGTGGATCTTCCTCAGCCAATCGCGGGCGGATTCGTACCTTGGGAAACCCTCGACCTGAAAGACGGCATTGGCATGTCGGTGCAGGCCTGCCACACCGATCGGGACATTGTCGCGACAATTGACGGACGGAACCTGCTGAAATTCGGCGTGCAGCTGTCGGGACAGCGAATTCTCAGCTTTGAAGGGCGACACGAAACGAGTCTCAACGGGGCGGCGACCGCGGTCCTTCTGCACGACTACGGTGTGTCGAAAGAGGAGCGGCTCATTGCTCATGGGGACGTCAGGGGCGTCGTAGTGGCGATGTGTAGCGAGGATTTGTGGCGTTTCCTTGATGAGGAAAAGACGCCGCTGTCCTCGGGATTTCGCTCATTTTTGGTGCGCAAGCGTGTGCGGCCTCGCTTGGCGATCTCGGTGCCCACTCCGGAGGAGATCGCTATCGCCGCGGCAGTCATCAACTGCCGGCGTACCGGAGCCCTGCGACGCCTGTACGTCGAGGCAAAAGTTACAGAGTTGTTCTGCCTGATCCTGGACCGCTTCCAGGCGGAGTCTAGACCGCGCGCCTCAGGCTTTCGCGTGAGCCATCGGGACCGCTGTCAACTGGCTGCCGTGCGGGACCTTCTCCTCGAGACGTTCGTCGAGCCACCTAGCATCCATGCCTTGGCACGCCAGTTCGGTCTGAATCGCAACAAGTTGTGCGGTGGATTTGCGCAGTTGTTCGGGGCCAGCATCTATGATTTCTGCAGGTCGCTGCGTCTCGAGAAGGCCAGGCGGCTGCTGATGGAAACCGACATTCCGATTGCGCAGGTCGCCTATGCGACGGGGTTCAGCTCGGCGAGCGCCTTCAGCGCCTCGTTTACCCGCGAATTCCGGCGATCGCCATCGCGTCAGCGCACTTCGTGATGATGCCGACAGCATTCGTGACAATCGCGAAACCACTTGGCCGGTTCCTCCGGTAGATTCCCGCCCTGCGGCTCGAACTGGCCGGGGAGGGTGTGATGCGACAGACTCGAGGACGGCCCGTCAGTATGGGCGGCGGCTTGGTGGCGCTCGTTATGTGCGCAGCGATTTTGGTGGCGGACGCAGTAGCCCAGGCCGCCCCACCCGACGTACTCGATCAGTCTACGGCGGACTCCATGGTGCAACGCTGTCTATCGCGCTCCAAGCCTAACGCGTGGCCGCCGTTTTCAATCGCCGTGGTCGATGCGGCTGGTGCGCTGATTTTGCTACGCCGTCAGGATGGTGCATCCGCGATCACTGCCGATGCGGCGTTGCTCAAGGCCCAAACCGCCGCGAGGCTGGGAGGACCCACCGCCGCGTTGGTCGCCATGAGCCAGGACGCGCCTACCCGGGATTTGATGATGCTCCTTCGAGTGACTGATGATCCGGGCGGTATGCCGGTCAAGCTTGCCTCACGGACGATCGGTGCGATCGGCGTCTCCGGGGGCTCGGCCGAGCAGGACGTGGAGTGCGCCAAGGTGGCGATTTCCGATTCTGCAGCGGAGAAGAAATGAGCCCGCACGTCACAGGTGCCCGTGCGACGGCGCATTTTCGCGGGCTGGCTGCCTTAGGCCGGGCCTCGCTGGTTGGACTCGGCGGCCTGCTCGGTACTCCGTTGCCTGTCTTTGCTCAGACGTCAGTTGAGCCGGCTGAGCTCTCCGAGGTCGTCGTTACGGCCCAGAAACGCACCGAGCGAATTCAGGACATCCCGATCTCCGTAACGGCGATTTCCGGCGATGACATGGATCGGATCGGCGCCCGCGACTTCAAGGATGTTCTGCTGTCGGTCCCGGGCGTTTCATACTCAGGCGGCGAGCCGGGTCAGAGCCGCTATTCCATTCGAGGCGTCAGTACAGCCGCTTCCAGCCCAACCGTCGGTGTATACCTCAATGACATATCGCTGATTACCATCAGCACCAATTTCACTGGAGCGGCAGACCCGTTGCTCGTGGATCTGGAACGCGTCGAGGTGCTGAAGGGACCTCAGGGAACCCTGTATGGCGGCAGCGCAATGGGTGGCGCTATCAAATATGTGACCCGTGAGCCGAAATCGGATCGCTTTGCCATCACCGCCGAGGGCGGAGTCGCTTCGGTGTCACATGGAGGGATTTCCTACAACGTCGAATCCTTCGTTAACGTTCCCTTGATCACTGACCGCCTGGCGATTCGCGTCGGTGGCGCTTATCAACTCGACGCCGGATATGTCGACAACGTTGCAGGCGGGTTGGTGCAGGTTTATAGCCGGAGCGCAACACAGCCGCCGGCGGCGTTCGAGCCGGTGACTTATCCAAACGTAGGTACGTATGCCCGCGAGAACTGGAACGAGCGCAGCACTACGCTCGCGCGTGCATCTGTGAAATGGACGCCCACCGACTCGCTTACCGTGTCGCCGGTTGCGACCATTCAACGGAGCGACAAGGCCAATCCGAATGACTTTTTCACCAATCTGCCCAAGTTCGAAAATTCCGTGCGCTTCGCCGAGCCCACGCGCGATAATCTGGAGGTCTACAGCCTCAATGCCGCACAGCAGTCTGCATGGGCGAATTTTGTCTCCCTGACAGGCTACTTCAGCCGCAGCGTTGAATGGGATCGCGACTACTCGCTGTTCATCGCGGGACTCGTGCCGCCACTGCTGCCCACTAATTCGTACAACCGCTCGGATACCAAGAGCCGCTCTTTCACGCAGGAGTTTCGCGTCGAGTCCCCTGATGCCCAGGCAGCTCTCAAGTGGACGCTTGGCGTGTTCTACTCACATCAGCGCGACGACTTGTACCAGATTGTGAATACGGTGGGCGCCGGCGGCTTCTTCATGACGGGCACGGATGTGACGTACCTGGGTGATCAACTGACCTACACGTCGCAGAAGGCCGTGTTCGGCAATCTCAGCTATCGGCTCACAGAGCAGTTGGAATTGAGTGTCGGGTTGCGATGGTTCGATATCAAACAGCGCGTGGACGGCAGCTTCGACGGAGTATTCAACGGTGGTCACAGTCAAGTCGATGCCAAGCGCAGCACCGACGTGGGCTTCACGCCAAAATACGCCCTGAGCTATACTCCGTTTGTCGATCACCTGATCTATGGGAGCGCCAGCAAGGGATTCCGCCAGGGCGGTCCAAATCGCTTCAACACCGACAGTCCATTGTGCGCACCGGACTTCGAGCGGCTCGGCATCAGTCGCGCGCCTGACAGCTATAAACCCGATAGCCTTTGGACCTACGAGCTCGGAACGAAGAACGAATTCGGCGCGCGCCGCTCCATACTGAACGCAGCGGTGTTTTACACTGACTGGAAGAAGATCCAGCAGCAGGTGAATCTCAACTCCTGCGGCTTCCAATTCGTGGGGAATGTGGGAGCCGCCACCATCAAGGGTGTCGAGCTGTCAGCGCAATCCATGGTGGGCGCGGGCGTCTCGCTGGGCGGCAATGTGTCGTACACGGCCACGCGAATCACGGAATCCGCACCGGGTGTTTCCGCCCAGGTAGGGCAGCAAGTGCTGGATACGCCGAAATGGACCGGAAGCGTCTTTGGTGACTATCACTTATTGAATGTGGGGGCGTGGAGCGGCGATTTTCGGGCTGAGCTTCTGTTCCATGGGGCGAATTTGCGTGCCTTCGACTCATTCCAGAGCGTAACTTATCCCGACGCCTCACATGGGTTGGTTCCTGACGCGACACAGATTCAGTCGTCGTATCACGTAGTCAATACCAACTTCAACTTCGAGAATGGCGCGATGCAATACCGTCTGTATGTCGATAACGTTACCAACGCCGCGCCATTGATCGATTTCCGGCGTGCTTCGGGAGTATCGAGCGCAACCACGATTCGTCCGCGCACGGTAGGTGTGAGCGTCCGCGCGAGCTTCTGACATGCGTAAGATGAACAGGCTGTTACGACGAGTGGCATCAAGCGTTATTGCAATGGTATCCGGCCTCGCGGCTGCGAGCGCCATAGCCGGAGCGGCCGATACTGCAAGCGATGCTTCCGATTGGCCGTTGTACGGCAGGACATATCAGGAAGCACGCTTCACTCCGCTAAAGCAGATTGATGTGGCCAACGCAGGAAGGTTGGGCCTGGCCTGGGAATTCAACGACTTCGTGGTACGTGGACGCACTCACCGCGGTAACGAGGCATCGCCGATTGTCGCCGACGGCGTGATGTATTTCTCGGGACCCTGGAGTGTGGTGTATGCCCTCGATGCGAGGGTCGGTACGCTGCTCTGGAAGTACGATCCGCAGGTAGATGGGAATTGGGCGCGGCGAGCTTGTTGCGACGTCGTCAATCGCGGCGTGGCGCTATGGAAGGGGCACGTCTACGTTGCAACCCTTGATGGTTATCTCGTCTGTATCGATGCTAAGAGCGGCAAACTTGTCTGGAAAGTGGACACGTTTATCGACCGGAAGACCATGAACTACGCCAGCACGGGCGCACCCCGGGTCGCCGGTGAGAATATCGTTATCGGCAACTCCGGCGCGGAGCTGGCGGCTCGTGGCTATGTTTCTGCATACGATTCGGCGTCGGGCAAGCTCACGTGGCGCTTCTTCATCGTCCCCGGCGATCCAGCCAAGGGGCCCGACGAGTCGCCAGATGTGACGGTGGCTCGCAAGACGTGGAGCAAGGAGTCGCGGTGGGACCTGGGTGGCGGGGGTACTGCGTGGGATTCCATGGTCTACGACCCCGCGCTCAAATTGCTGTACGTGGGAACAGGAAATGGCATGCCTCATCCTGTTTGGACGCGTAGCCCAGGCGGCGGCGACAACCTGTTCCTGTCCTCCATCGTCGCACTCGATGCGACCAGTGGTCGTATGCGCTGGTATTATCAGACGACCCCGGGAGACAGTTGGGATTTCACCGCTACACAGAACATGATACTGGCCGACATCGAGGTCGACGGCCATACGCGCCATGTACTGATGCAAGCTCCGAAGAACGGATTCTTCTATGTACTCGACCGAACGAATGGCAAGTTGCTGTCAGCAAATGCTTATACGCACGTAACCTGGGCACGGAATGTCGACCTGACCACGGGACGGCCGTTGTTGACGTCGCAGGCTGACTATTCCAGGGAAAAAAAGGAGATATGGCCGAGCCAGGCCGGCGGCCACAACTGGATGCCCATGTCTTACAGCGAGACGAGTCATCTCGTGTTCATCCCGACGCTCAATGCCGGAATGAACTTCGGAATGCTGCCCGGCAAAGATGTGCACTTTCGTGTTGGCGCCAACAATGAAGGCGATGATGTGGGCTGGGCGAGGCCTGCCGGCGACGGCGGCATTCCGTGGGCTCCGCCGAATCCCGGCGAGAGTGGGCCGCCGTTTCAGTCCGTTCTCGAGGCTTGGGATCCCAGACGCGGCAAAGTAGTATGGCAGACACCGCCGCAGCCGTTTTGGGCCGGCGGGGTACTCTCCACGGCATCGGGTTTGGTCTTTCAGGGGGCGGCTGATGGAGTCTTCTCAGCATATGATGCAAGCAAAGGCACCCGGGTCGCACAGCTCGAGACCGGCACCGGCATCATCGCTGCGCCGATCTCCTATCAGATGGACGGCACGCAGTACGTGGCGGTTCTCGCAGGTTTCGGGGGTGCCATGAATCAAATCGGTTATCCGCCGGGCTCGGCTGCGCTGAAGTATCAAAACCGCGAGCGAGTGCTCGTGTTCAAACTCGACGGCGGGGCAGTAAGCCTGCCGCCCAACCGGCAATCCGAGTTGCAACCTCTACCGGCCCCGATCTCGACCGACCCAAAGGTTCTCCAGCATGGGATAAGCTTGATCGCCCGCTGCGCGGGCTGTCACGGATTCCGTGGTATCCCCAATGGTTATCCTGATCTGTGGAACCTGTCTCCCTCGACCCATGCTGCGTTCCAATCGATCGTATTGGACGGCGCGCTTTCTTACGCAGGGATGCCCTCGTTCAAGGACGCGTTGACTCCTGATGATGTGAAGGCCATTCAGGCGTTTATCATTTCCGATGAAATCAACATTCGTAAGGCAGGCAAAGGAAAATCGGATGCCCAGTGAGTGCTTCGTAAAGGAAATCAGTTGCAAAACCCGCTCGGGCTTGATGCGCTCGATTGCCGTGGTAGTGGCAGCAACGGCCTCGGTGTCAGTTGGGGCTGAGGGTGCAGCCCAGCCCTCTTCGGTCATCGCGATCCACTGCGGACACCTGCTCGATCCGATCAATGGGAAATTGCTTGGCGCCACCACTGTCCTGGTCGAAGACGACCGCATCCGGGAGGTGTCCGGAGCGTCCACTGCGCCGCCTGGGGCCAGGCAGATCGATCTTTCGGGACAAACCTGTCTGCCTGGGCTGATTGACAGTCACACTCACGTGACCATGCAATTCTCGCGAGCAAGTTACTCCGATGTTTTTCACTGGAATGTGGCGGACTACGCCATTCGTTCCACGGTATTCGCACGAAGAACCCTGTTAGCGGGTTTCACGACGGTCAGAAATCTGGGCGATAACGCCAATGAGTCCGTCGCCTTGCGCAACGCAATCAACTCGGGAGTGGTGGTGGGTCCGCGGATATTCACGGCCGGACGGGCCATTGGTTCGACGGGCGGACACGCAGATCCTACAAATGGCTATCGAGATGACCTCGCGGGTGATCCAGGTGCGAAGACGGGCATCATAAATGGTGTGGAAGATGCCGTGAAGGCTGTCCGTCAGCATTACAAGCAAAACGACGATGTTATAAAGATAATGCCGTCTGGTGGTGTCATGGACGAGGGTATGAGCGGAGAGAATCCGCAAATGACTCTCGATGAAATCAAATCCGTGGTTGAAACGGCGCACGATTACGGATTCGTCGTGGCAGCCCATGCGCATGGCGCGGAGGCAATCCGGCGTGCGGTCCTGGGCGGTGTGGACTCCATTGAGCACGGAACCTACATGAATGCCGAGGACATGAAGCTCATGATCGAGCACGGCACCTGGTACGTTCCCACGATTATCGCGGGTGACTATGTGATGCGGCAGGCGAAGATCCCTGGCTACTATCCGCCGCAGGTGGCAGCAAAGGCTCTTGCGGTGGGGCCCCTCATCCAGGCAACCGCCGGGCGAGCCTATAAGGCGCATGTGAAGATTGCCTTCGGTACGGATGCTGGCGTCTATCCTCATGGCGAGAATGCGCATGAGTTCGAGCTGATGGTCGAAGCGGGTATGCCGCAGATGTTTGTACTTCAGGCAGCGACGATCAACGCAGCCCAATTGCTGAGGCACGACAGGGATCTCGGTAGTGTGACGGTTGGTAAGTTTGCGGACGTCGTCGCTGTCGATGGAGATCCGCTGACGGACATCAGTGTCATGAAGCACGTGAGCTTTGTGATGAAGGCGGGAGTTGTCTACAAGCTCAATTCGGCTCCAACGGACGCCGTGATCCGTTAGCTGTATGCTGTAGAATGCGTTGCGGGCCGATATTTGTAATCAGGGGGGCGGGGGTTCGCTAAGTTGCGGCACGACGGTGCCGAGATTTGC
This sequence comes from Gammaproteobacteria bacterium, assembly GCA_028293745.1. GTDB lineage: Bacteria > Pseudomonadota > Gammaproteobacteria > Steroidobacterales > Steroidobacteraceae > 13-2-20CM-66-19. The sequence goes on from JAQGOF010000037.1 coordinate 29,044, forward strand.
ACGAGCGACCCAGCCTGAGAGGCCGCCGCGAGTGCGGATGAGTATGAAATCCTCGTGTTCCGCTGTAATCGTGACAGTCTCCGCTTCCCGCAATACAAATGCCGTGTCGCCCATTGGCACTGGGGAGACGCGCGCCGGCGTCTGGTTGATGAGGACCACCGCCTCGTGCATTCGCGGCCACAGCAGCATCGCGTTGGACACGGTCAGAGCAATCAGTGCGACGCCGAGCAGGACACCGCCGGCCCGTAACCATTGAAATCGCGGCGCAAGCTTTCTCGCCAGCAGTCCCACTCCGACAAGGGCAATTCCCAGGACGCCGATCCAAGCCGCTAAGGTGGGATTTGCGGCTTGGGCAATTCGCGCAAAACGGGTGCGCGGCTCCGTGGCCACATGTGCGGAGGCACGGACGTACTCCAGATTTGCATTGATGTCCGCGTCATCGGGCGCCAGCAGCGAGGCGCGCTCATAGTTGAGCACTGCCAATCCCGGCTTTCCGGCCCGCGCGTATGAGTTAGCCAAGTTGTAAAGGCCATCTGCCGAGTACCGCGGCTGCCATGGCTGCGCGAGCGTCTGCCCGCACCAAAGCGCGAGACCTACGATCAGCATCGCTATCGTTGGCGCGCGCATTTACTCCCTCTCGCCTGTGAGCTGGCCGCGAATCAGCCTGAGCCAATGCTGAAAATCCGTGCTCCCGGGCTCGTAATCCGAATACTTCGCCTCGTCGGCGAGCGCGCAAAGCCTTTCGATGTCCTCGCCTGCCGGGCCCAGCCGTGCCTTCAGCTCTGCTACAGTGATTTGATCGGGAGACATCTGCCACCGCACGGCGAACGTGTGCAGGAGTGCTGTTCGCGCGACTTCGAAGAATGAGGAAGAATCACCGGATTGCGCTGCCGCGTCCAACTGTGCGAGCGCACGCTCGGCTGATTTCGAGGTGGCGCGCGCGGGGTTGGGGCGCACAGCGAACCAACTCCCCGCCAGAATCAAGGCAAGTGTTGCCGGAACAGCCAGAAACAGTGCCTGGAAATAGAGCGGTCGCATCTCGCTCACCGAGCTTTGCGGCCGCGGGTGGTCGGGGCGCAAGCCCCGGGCGGATTGATTCGTGGGGGCGCCGTTCAGGCTCTGGGCCGCGGCCAGCGCACTAAGTGAGCTATCGGCCAGCGAGGCGGCGATCATCACTTTGACTGGCTGTGTGTGCGCACGCTCGTAATGTTGCGTGTTGGGATTGAAATAACTGAACTCGAGTCCGGGAATCGTTTGCTCGCCGGGAAGCGCTGCGATCAGCGGTTGTTCGAACACTTTCTCACCCTTGTATCCGACCGCGTCACTCGGAGTAAAGGAGGATTTCGCCGGGTAGGTTTTCCAACGATCGAGACGATCGAACATCGTTGAATCGACGCGATCGAAGTTCCCGACACCGCTGATATGCAGGCGAAGAGTGAGCGGATCCCCCGCCGCTACGCGGGCGGGCGAAATGTCGCTCGATACCTGGAAGTCGCCGACGGCTCCACTGAAGTCCTTGGGTTGCCCCTGCGTGGGCAGCGGCAAGACCTTCAGAGCGGATGAGGGGCTCGCGATCGTGATGTCTTTTGGAACGATTCCGTTGTACATACTCTGCAAGAACGGCCAACCCATCCGGGCCGCGATCGCGATATCCTCGGCCGAGTGTGTGTTGATTTTCACGCTGAGCGGCGTTTCCACCGACAAAGAAAAATCGCCTGGCTTCACCGCAGCGAGCACGCTGTGCCAGGTCATGACCGCGAAGGGGCTGCCTTCGATGACCTGGTCGCTGCGCTTGGGTTGTTTTGAGAGATTGTTGAGCGTGAAGTCAGTGCCACTGAGCGTGGGCAGGCCATTCATTGACGTGACGATTCCCGGGCGTATGCCCACTTCGATGTCCACCGGCACGCTTTCGCCCACATATACGGCGCGTGTCGGAATGACCAGTTGGACGAAAGCCGCGCCGCCGGCTTTCAGCTGAATGCCTTTCGGGATCGGAGCAGGCGAGACCTTCAGCGGTTGGGGGAATTGGTTGTGACTGTGCAAGGCGTAAGGATTGGGTTCATCGCCGCTGACAACCTCGAGTCCGAGAGAACGCGATGTCGGCGTGAGTCCGGGAATGCTGAACAGACCCGTGAATTGTGGGGTGACACGGATCAGGATGTACGTCGAAGGGATCGATTTGCCGCTGACGAACTCGAGTCCCTGTGATCGTCCTAGTAACTCGAATGTCAGTCCGGGCACGGTCGGTAACGGGACGTTTTTCAGGTAACCGTCCAAGCTCGTTACCCGGATCATCGCCGAATCCCCCAGCCTGATGCGCGGAGGTTCCATGGTTTCATAGGCCAGCGCCGCGTCTGCCATCCCGTCCGCCATCGCCATCGCGTTCGCGATCGCGATCGCGATCGGAGCAATAAGGCCCAGGATTGCGACAATCACCTTGCTCCAGTGTATAGGGCGGGTTCGCATCACCAATTCTTGAATGCTTTGTCCGGCGCAGAGTCGGGAGCCCGCGGGCCTGATGGTACGAGGAGCGAGTGGTGTTCGTCCGATTTGGCGGAATCCAAAAGCTCGCGGGCGTCCGTAACGCTCATTTGCCCGGGCGCGCGCTGAGTTTCTGCCGGGTGCTTTTCATCATCACCGTTGCCTTCGTCGGCTGGCGTGGAAGCCGATGGCGCAGGCCGCCGTGTCCCCTGCGTCGAAGTGAGCGACGGTCGATCCTCCATCGGCGCTGGGGCGTTCGGTGGCGGGCCGGCATGCTGACCTGGCGGTGGCGGCGGTGAGTCATCCCCCGAGCTTTGTGGCGGCGCCCGGGGCGGCTGCCCCGGCGGTGGAGGTTGGCCTTGCGGCGGAGGTTGGCCTTGCGGCGGAGGTTGGCCTTGCCCCTGACCGCGGCCCTGTTGTTGACCTTGTCCCTGGCCACCGCCCTGACCCTTGCCCTGACCATTGCCTCCGCCTTGGCCACCGCCACCGCCTCCACCCTGATCGGGTGGGTGCCGGAGCGCGTCGATCTTCCGCTTGACGAAGTCGCGGTTGTATTTGCTATCGGCGTCATCGGCGCGCAGTTGCAACGCCGTCTCGTATGCCTTGACCGCATCGGTCCATTTCTGTATTGCCTCCTGCGGAGCGGATTTTTCGAGCTGCTGACCCGCGCGATACAGCGTATTGCCGAGGTTATAGTAAGCATCCTCCTGATCCAACAAGCGCTTTGCGTCGCTCGCCGGTGCGGCCTGAATCGAATTTTGGAAGGCCTGGGTTGCCTGGGGAAACTTTCCAGCTCGATACGCAGACGTACCCACGTTGTATTCCACCAGTGGCGTCTTGCGATCGGCCGTTCCGCCAGGGGCGTTGGTCTGATTGGCGCTCTCGGAACGCATCGGAACGACCACCACTCCTATCACGGACAACATGGCGACCGCGCGAGACACCGCTGCCGTTCGCCGGCGGCTGGAGCGGCGCGTGCCCACCACAAGGCTAGCCAACAACATGACTAAGGACGCTGCCAGTGGCCATTGATAGCGCTGCGTGTAAATCTTCTGCTGTCTATAAACCAGGTCGTGCTTCGACACCGCGCCGAATACTGTTTTCAAAAACGCTTCAAAACCCTCACCCTGGCCCTCGAGGTGCACGTATGCGCCACCTGTGGCGGAGGCGATAGCTTTCAATCCGCCCTCGTCGAGATGCGATTTTACCAAGGCACCCGTGTCATCCTTGACGAAGTCGCCCCCCTGATCCGACGGTAAGGGGATGAGATCGCCCTCCGCGGAACCGATGCCGACCGTGTAGATCTTGAGGCCGTCCTGTTTCGCTGCCTCTTCGGCCGCGGCTGAGGCGTCCCCTTCGAGATTCTCTCCATCCGTTACCAATATCAGGATTTTGTCGCTTCCAGGACGGCGGCGAAGTGCCGCGCGCGCCGCCAGAATGGCACTCGAGATGTTGGTGCCACCTAGCGGAATCGTGTGAACATCGACCGCGTCCAATGACTGTTGGAAAGCGCCATAGTCGAGCGTCAGCGGACAGACGAGAAAAGCGCTGCCCGCGAATGCCACGATGCCGATCCCGTCGCCATCCAATTGCCTTGCCATGTCATTGATCGCCAGCTTTGCGC
>JAQGOF010000047.1 GCA_028293745.1 Gammaproteobacteria bacterium
GCCTGCGAGAGGCCTCAGAAGAGCTCAGCGTGAGTCTCAGCACGGTGCGAACGCACCTGAAGAAGCTCTTTGAGAAGACTGGTACCAACCGTCAAGCAACACTGCTTCGCGCTTTCCTGATGAGTCCGCGTGACCGATAAGACAGGATGTGACCTCGACGCGAGGTCGGGCCACCTGCATCAGGCCCGGTAGGCAGCGCAGAGCATCGACCAGCAGGGCGAAGGCCGGCGAAGACTGTCGACTGCTGGCACATACGCCAGGCCGTAACCGGCCAGTGCGGCAGTGAGCATCTGCCTGGTCATGTTGAAGACCAGCTGACCTTCGACGCGCACGTTCATCTCTGCCCAATGCGCAACTTGGGCCGGGACGCTGCCTTAGGAATGCGTCAACTCCGAAACAATCCAGACATGGCTGGGAAACTGTGTCATGCGAGGGTTGTCGGAAAGAGGTAACGGTTGATCTACGGAGGACGTTAATGTCCCTGATACCTAATATTGTCGCGTCCGTGTGCGTGCTGGGCTTCGCGACGCTGGCCGAGAAAGTGTATGCCGCCCCTAGTGACCCCGCGGCCATTCAAATAGAGAGGCTCCATACTGCGCTGCTCAAATCCATGCGGGCGGGTTCCAGGGTGGCCTTGACGGATCGATACCGGGACCTTCAGCCGGTGATCGAACAGGCTTTCGACTTGCCGCTCATGACGCGGCTCTCCATAGGGCCGCCTTGGGCAGGCTTCTCGCAAGAACAGCAGCAGGTATCGCTCGCGGCTTTCACGCGACTCACGGTTGCCAGCTACGCGGTCAACTTTCGTGAGTTTGACGGAGAGAAATTCGAAATCGAGGACATCGTCGCAAGTCGAGGTGCGTACAAAGTCGTCCAGGCACACCTCATTTCTCCTCATGACACCCCTGCGGGTTTGACCTATCAGTTGCACGAGGCAGGCGGAGTTTGGAAGATCGTAGATGTTTATTACGACGGCGTCAGTGAGCTGACCATGCGGCGCTCAGACTTCGCCGCTGCGCTGGCCTCTGGAGGAACTCCCGTCTTGATAGCGCACCTGAACAGGCTCGGCGATTCTCTCATGCGATAGCGGGTGTGCTGTCTGCACGGGTGAACGGCCCATGAGCGCCGGTTGGAACAGCAGCGCCAGGCGAGAGTCCATACCAGGGAGATCATCAGCAGCTCCCCCATGCTGGCAGTTCCGGGATGGCTGGAGGCCCAGAGGCTCCCGAAGCCCGTGCCGGTGGCGAGCGCACTGAAGAATATGCCCCGGGCAAGGCTCGATGTCAGAAGGTGCGAGCCGCCCGAACGCCAGGACATCACGAAATAGATGTGGAAAGCAACGCCGATCCCGAACAGCAGGGGCAGGGCGATGATGTTCGCAAAATTCAACGGCTGGCGGATCAGTACACAGGTGCCCATGGTCAGAAGCCCGGTCAACACGATGGGCGCCATGGTAATCGCGACATCGCGCACTCGCCGCAATGAGACGAGGAGCAGGGCAGTGATGGCGACGAATGAAAGCGCGCCCGCCTCGATAAAGGCATCAACCACTGCGCGACCGCCCGCCTGGAGGCTGATCGCCGTGCCGGTGACATCCGGAGCTATCCTGACGGCGCTGGCAATGAACTGGCTGAGTATCGCATTGTCGTTGGAGTCACCTCGCGCTGAAATCGAAATTCGTGCGCGCCCGTCGGGTGTCTGCCATTTGCGTACTATCTCGGGCGGGAGAGTTCCGATCGTAATGAGCTGCGGCTGCAACAACTGGCGTATCTGATCGAGAACCGTCGTAAAACCGGGTAACAGCACTCGAGCTGCCTTGGCTCGCGCTGCGGGGCTGCCGCGGGCCAGCTCGCTGAGCTCGTCGGCGAGCCGGCGTGTATCCGAATCCATTGCGTGATCAATCGACGCTCGTCGCAGCTTCGCAGCGATACGTTTCAAGCTGTCAGCAACCTGCAAGTCGTTGGGGGTAGGCGCAACCGCCACCGGATTGAGTGTGAGATCCAGAAAACTCGCCGCGTCGGCGATGAGCGCAATCTTTTCCGGCTGGCCGGTGGGAATAAAACTCGAAAGAGTGTGCGCGCTCGCGACCGCGGGGTCGGCCCTGAATCTGGCGGCAAGCTCGTCTGCCGCCTCGAGGTTGGATCGGATGACTTCCAGGGTATTAGGCGACTCGTCCGGGTCGCGCATCAGCTCAATGAGCGTTGCAACCGATTCCGCTTCTGTGCTGCGCAGGTGCATTGGATTGAAGTCAAAGCGCACGAGCGGCAGCAGGGCTGCACAAATGACTGCCGCGATCACGCCGGTGCCCAGTACCAGGCGCCGATGCCTGAGCACATATTTGTCGATGAGGCTCAAGCGCACACTCGTTCGGCGATCAGGTGCTCGCGGCGCTCGAGTGAGTCCAATCAGAGCTGGCAACACTGTGAGGTTGAGTGCGAGGGCCGTGAAAATACCGAGGCCGGCGATCACTCCGAGTTGCGACACTCCGTAATAGGCGGTGGGCCCGAAGGCCAGAAAGCCGACGCCGATCGCGGTGGCCGCCAAGGTCAGCGAGCCGCCCATTTCGTGTCCCGTCGCAACGAGAGCAGCGCGCACGTCTTGCGTTGCTCGCTGTTGCGCCCGATAGCGAACGCTGAACTGAATGCCGATATCGATTCCCAACCCGACGAATAGAGGGATGAAGGCGACCGAGATCACGTTGAACCGATGGAAGACCGCCAGGCCCAACGCAGTGGCTATCATCAAGCCCAGCAAAGTCGTCGCCAGAATGGAGGCGATCAGCCGCAGCGACCGTACCGCAAACCAAAGCATCAGGATCATCGCCCCGCTCGCAAGACAGGCGATCAAACCGGCGCGCTGGGCCAAAGTGGCGAATTCCTCATCCTGTAGCGGCACCGGGCCTGTCAGGCGCACGCGGACACCGTGAGCAGCATCGAGCTGCAGCCGATTGGCGGTGGCGCGGATAGCACCAATTGCCAGCTTACCGGGCTCCAGTTGGGTAAAGTCGAGCTTCGGGTCGACCAGGATGATATGCCGCAGCTCGCGTGGGTCTGGTTGGTGCGCGGCAATCAGCGAGCTCCAGGAAAGAACGGCGGGGTTGTTGGCAGCAAGTCCTTGCAACGCGTCAGCCAGCGCTCGGATTGGAGTGTGAAGATCTTGCAGCGAGGCCTGGCCCCCATTGACGCCTTGGAGCGCTAGCGACAGTGCACTCGCAAGCCCTCGTAGCGATGGATCGGACGCCATCGGGCCGAGAAAAGGCTGGGCTTTCAGGAGTTGAGCCGTTGCGGCCTTCACCTCCCCGGTCGAAGCAAAGAGCAGTCTGTTTTTCGCCCAAAATGGTCCACCGTCTGGCCGCTCGACCGAGCGGAACAAGCTGCGTTGGGCGCTCAGATGGGCGGCGAGCTCAGCAGCAGCCTCCTCGCCCAATTCCGGTGTTTGAGCGTCTATGACCACGACGACATTGGCGGCGTCCTGCGGGAATGCCACATTGAAGGCCGTCTCCCGAATTCGCCAGCCGAGCTTGGGCGACAATAGTGCGTAGGTATCGGTCGTCATCGCGAAATGCGCGACGACGTAGTTGGTGATCGCTACGCCGAGAATGACTGCCAGTGCTACGACGATCCAAGCGCGTTCCACGCACAAAGTAACAAGGCGTGCGAACGCACAAGATCCGAAGTTCAAATCGGCAGATACCAGGCTCGGTCCCACAGGACGGGGATTCTAGGGACGAGTCTTGTTCCGTTGATGTCCGATTCGAGACTATCGAAATAAAATGTGTGCGTGTTGTAACAAACGGGCCGGGTCATCTGAGGCAGCGGGCGAAGAAGCTGAAAGTGCGATCCCACGCTTGCTGCGACCAGACGGGGTCGTACTGGGTTTGTGGGATGCGCCCCGGCCCCACGGCGGTCTCGTTGGCAAAGGCATGGTGTGCGAGATAGCGGTGGAAGTCGAAGCTCACGCCGGCTTCGCGCAGTTTGTCCTGCAGCGGATCGATGGTGGCAATGGGGAAGAACTGGTCCTGCGTGGCCCAATGCCCTTGCAGCGGCGCCCGGATCTTGGTGGCGTCGATGTACTCCAGCGGCGGGCAACCATACCAGACCACGCCGGCGTCGATCTCAGGGGACATGCACAAGGCCAGCAGCGTCAACGCACCCCCCATGCAAAAGCCAGTTATCCCGACTTTGCCGCTGCGGGTCTTCAGGAACTGCACGGCGCCACGAATATCCTGCGAAGCTGCATCGGCGAAGTTCAGACCCGTCATCAAGTGATTCGCTTCTTCGGCCTCAACCGTCGACTTGCCGCGGAAGAGGTCGGGCACGAGCGCGATGTAGCCCGCGCTCGCCAGACGGTCAGCGACTCCACGGATTTGTTCGTTGACACCCCACCATTCCTGGATGACGACGATTGCCGCAGCACCAGCAGTGTGCTCCGGCTCGGCCAGGTAACCCTGAACAGCTTGTCCGTCGGGACGCTTGAAGGTGACTGTTGTTGCCATTGATAGATTCCAAGTTGGGTGTGTAGAGCAAGATTTGGAGCATACCTTCGCCTGCTAGGGCGGGACACCGTCGCACCGCGACCATTTGTCTCAGCTGGGCCTTCACAGGCAGCCCAACGCTATATAGTCGCCTCGGCAGCCATCTTCGTCGATAGCCCGAAGGGGCCAGGCGGGAAGGTCCCTTCTGCGCAGTAGGGCCGCCGGGTTGTCGGCCCGCACCGGCGACCCGGGCGCGACGGCGCTCACTCTTGGCGACTACGTCGAGCGTTTCGCGTGATCGGCTGGCTGCCGACGATGAGTGGCTGCGGCGCGAGCAGCCTGGGCGTATATGCCTGTCATGAGCTCAAGCGTGCGCGTGGCCTCCTCGAGGCGATGAGCAAGCTCCGGCACGCTCTTGATTGCATCGATCAATAGCGTGGCGCGCACGCCCGCATAACGGTCGGTTACGTCGAGCCCGAGCGGCGTTACCTCGTATAACACGCCCGCTCGTCCGCTACCTCTGCGTACGACAAACCCCGCTTTGATCAACTTGCGAAGGCTGTACTGGATGTTCGGAATGTCCTCGCGATTCGTCATATGGGCGAGATCGTGAATGCTCTTGGGGCGGTCGTTCATTCTGATGATATGCAGCAGCGCGTTTTCGGGTCCGCTGGCAACGAGGTCGACTACGTTGGCAAGGCATTCGGCTTGCCAGCGTCCGAATGCCTCGAATGATCGCATCAGTGCATATTCGAGCTCTGCGACGTCGACTTCGAGGGGAGTTCGCGCCAGGTGCCAGCGCCGGTCAAGGGCACGGGACTGCGCTTGGGACGGCTTGCGTCGTGGCATTCGGATCTCCTCGGTCAAGGGGTAGCGGGCCGGCACTTGCAATGCCCTTCGAACTAACGATAGACTTTCTATTAAAACTTATATCTTAAAACGGGGTCGGGCAATGAGCTCATCTACCAACCGCATGTTCGAGCCCGACAGCTTCCTGCTCGGGACATTTGCCTCCAACTGCTCGAGCGGCATGACGGTGACCAAGGTGCCTGACCGCTGGGACAATTCCTGGGCCAACAATCTGCGGCTGGCAAAACTGCTCGATGATGCAGGAATCGATTTCATGCTGCCGATTGCCCGTTGGATCGGATATGGCGGCGAGACCAATTTTCATGGCAGCGTACTCGAGACAATGACGTGGGCCGCCGGCCTGCTCGCGCAGACCCGCGCCATCAATGTCTTCGCCACGATCCACACGGTCGCGAACCACCCGGTAGTCGTCGCCAAGCAGCTTGCAACCCTTGACCAGATCAGCGGCGGTCGCGTTGGTCTCAACATCGTGGCAGGTTGGAACAAGCCGGAGTACGAGGCACTCGGCCTGAACCTGCCCGATGACCACGAGACCCGCTATGGCTATGCCCAGGAATGGTTCGACGTTGTCACGGCGCTGTGGAGTCGAACGGAGAGCTTCGATTGGGAGGGGCGCTACTTCAAGCTCAAGAACGTGCTCAGCGAGCCTCGACCGTCCACCCGGCTGCCGATACTCAATGCCGCAGGTTCTGAGCAAGGGCGCAAATTCGCGGTGCGCAATGCCAATTTCCTCTTTACGCCGGCAATTGACCCCGCGCGCTCGAAGCACGAGGTGGCGGCACTGAAGGAGCAGGCAACGATCAGTGGGAGATCCGTCGACGTGCTCACTTTCGCGCACGTAGTTTGTCGTCCAACCGAGAGGGAAGCCAAGGAGTATCTCCAATATTGCGCGCAGACGCACGCTGACTGGGATGCGGTGGACAACCTCGTTCGGCTCCAGTTCGCGCACGCACAGTCCTTCCCCCACGATATGCTGGCACTGATCCGCGATCGGATGGCGGCTGGCCACGGGGGTTACCCGTTGACCGGCACACCGGAGCAGGTGGCGGAGGGGATCATTTCGCTGTACGAGGCGGGCTTTCGAGGCACAACCCTGTCATTCGTTGACTACGTCGAGGAGTTTCCCTACTTCCGCGACAACGTGCTGCCCATCCTCGAAGCCCATGGAATACGCCGGGCTCAGCGGTAAGGGGAAATCGAGCGGCCGTCACATTCTCCCGCTAAAGTTGCGCCGATCGAATTCATTAAATCCCCCGGGGGTGTCACATGTCCGTGTCTCTATATGACGTATCCATTCCGATCTTCACTCTCAGCCTGAACAATCTCGCCGTAATCCTCGACAAGGCGGCCAGCCACTCCGAGAACAAGAAGGTGGACCCCAAGGTATTCCCCGCGGCACGCCTCATCATCGATATGCTGCCACTGTCGAGCCAGATCCAGATTGCCTGCGACACTGCCAAAGGCGCCGCGGCCCGCTTGGCTGGTGTCGAGATCCCCAAGCACGCGGACACCGAGGCGACACTCGATGAGCTCAAGGCGCGCGTGGCCAAGACCCTGGACTTCATCAAGACCATCAAGCCCGAGCAGCTCGAGGGAGCGGAGGCGCGGGAAATCGTTTTGCAATTCCCGCAGAGCACTTTGAAGTTCACCGGCGTCAACTACCTTACCAATTTCGCGCTGCCGAATTTCTTTTTTCACGTGACGACCGCATACGCGCTATTGCGAAAGAACGGCGTCGACCTCGGCAAACGTGATTTCCTTGGGCCTATACAGTGAGGAGAACCGGGCACCGGTACGAGTCGCTAGACATCTGATGCGTGATGCGTTAGCATCTGGTGCATGCGAACGACACTCGACATAGCCGATGACGTACTTCAGGCCGCGAAGGAGCGGGCGCAGCGCGAACGAAAGACTATCGGAGAGATGATTTCCGAGCTGGCCCGGCGCGCTCTGATGACCCCCCCGGAGCCGCTTTCCGTAAAGGAGCCGAAGGCAGTCTACGGTCTTCGGCCGTTCGCGCAGCGCGGCGGTATTGTCACGAATGAGTTGATCGATAAGCTTCGCGAAGACGATGCGTATTAGCCTCCCCCGGGAGGATCGCCGTACGCACCCGGCAGGCGCCGTGCGGGCGGTCCGTTGCTCGAGTTCGAAGGGCTTGGATTAGTGCGCGCGCTGTTGGACGTCAACGTGCTGATCGCATTGCTCGACTCCGATCATACGTCGCACGGGGTTGCAATGAGTTGGTTTGCGAAACACGCGCGTGAAGGGTGGGCTTCCTGCCCGATCACTCAAAACGGGTGTGTCCGTATCATGTCGAACCCGAGCTATCCGAACGCATTGCCGGTCCAGGCCGTTATGAAACATCTTGCCGGCGCTTGTGAGGAAGACGTTCACGAATTCTGGTCGGATGAAGTCAGCCTGTTGGATGAGGGCGCTTTTGATTCGACGCGAATCCATGGCCCCCGGCAACTTACCGACATATACCTCCTTGGCCTTGCCGTTCAGCATGCAGGAAGATTTGTCACGTTCGACACTGGGATTCCTCTCGCGGCGGTTCGGAAGGCTACGACACGTAATCTGGTAGTCCTGTAGCCGCGGACTGCCGGCTCTGACGAGCTCGTGGCTGACGATGTCGCCGCTGCCCGGCAGCGGCACCTCGTGGGCGTCGAATGCGATTACATCCTTTCGCCTTTTGGGGTCTTCACGCTTTCCGGCGTGCCAATGATGGCGCGCACTGCACCCAGCAGACCGATGCGGGTCAATGGCTTCGCAATGACCTGCTGTACCCCGAGAGTCTGTGCGATTGCGCCGTTGGCCGAGAGCCCGGGAAGAAACTGTCCGGAGATCGCGATCAACGGCGTTCCGGGATGCGTTGCCTGTACTTTACGCACGAACTGCGCGCCTGCGTGTCTGGGCATGTACACGCTGACGATGACGAGATCCGCGGGGCTGCCTCTGTGCACATCGAGCGATGTAGTCGCATGGACACGATAGCCTGTTTCGCTCAGCCATTCCTTGAGCAGCGCGCGCATGAGGTCATTTTCCTCGTATATCGCAATGTCTGACATTCTTCCGGCCCGTATAGCCCTCTCAGGAGGGCCTTCACTGGGTTGTGTACCGTGGATTATGGGCGGGGTGTATAGACAGCCTGTTTCGCCGCCAACAGGCGGTATTTCAGGCGAAACGCGCAATGCACGTTTCAATTGAAACGCGATTCGGACCGAGCTGCAATCGCCCGCACATTCCCCATCGATAGGGTTACCATCAGTCCAAAACGCGACGACCGTCAACTTCGGCAGGGGTGGGAGCCATGTGGATCGCCAAGATCGCTTTGCAACGCCCATATACGTTTGTCGTGCTGGCGCTGTTGATCCTGCTGTTGGGCATCTTCACCACGTTGCGCATCCCCATCGATATCTTTCCCAGCATCAACATCCCGGTAGTCGCCGCCATCTGGAGCTACACCGGGTTGTCGCCGGATGATATGGCGAATCGCATCGTTCTCCTCACCGAGAAGACCGCGCAGACGGATATCTCCAACGTCGAGCACACGGAGTCGCAGTCGCTGAACGGCATTGCGGTCGCCAAGTACTTCTTTCAACCCAACGTGAACGAGGATCTGTCCTACGCGCAGATCACAGGCGTCTCCCAAACACTGCTGAAGAGTACGCCGCCGGGTACCACACCACCCTCCATCCTGGCTTACAACGCCTCCACGGTACCGGTCATCCAGCTGGCGCTGTCCAGCTCGACGTTGTCCGAAACGCAGATCTTCGACCTTGGCTCGAATGTAGTTCGCACCAACCTCGCTACGGTAGCCGGCGCTGCCATCCCGTTTCCTTATGGCGGCAAGCTGCGCCAGATCCAGGTGGACCTCGATCCGCAGGCTCTGCGCGCCCAGGGTCTCTCCGGTACCGACGTGACTGCTGCCATTGCCGCGCAGAATCTGATTCTCCCAGCCGGCACGCAAAAGGTCGGCACGCTCGAGTACTTCGTACGGCTGAACGCAAGCCCGGTCAAGGTCGCGCAATTGAACGACCTGCCGGTCGCCACGCGCAACGGTACCGTCATTTACGTCCGTGACGTCGCGCACGTGCGCGACGGCTCACCGCCGCAAACCAACATCGTGCGCCAGGAGGGTCATCGCGCGGCGTTGATGAGCATTCTCAAGACGGGCACGAGCTCGACGCTCGACGTGATCAATGGCATCAAGCAGAAGCTGCCGCAGGTACAGGCCCTGCTACCCCCTGGACTCAAGATTCAAGTGCTGGGCGACCAGTCTATCTTCGTCCGTTCAGCCCTCTCGGGTGTGGTGCGCGAAGCAACCATAGCGGCGGTGCTGACTGGCTTGATGGTTCTGCTATTCCTGGGCAGCTGGCGCAGCACGATCATCATCTTTGTCTCCATCCCGCTATCGATCCTCGCCTCGATCGTGTGCCTGTCGGCACTGGGTCAGACCATCAACATCATGACCCTGGGCGGGCTCGCGCTGGCAGTCGGCATTCTGGTGGACGATGCCACGGTGACCATCGAAAGCATCAATACCCACCTGGAGGAGGGCAAGGAGGTCGAGCCCGCCATTCTCGAGGGTGCACAGCAGATTGCCCTGCCGAAGCTCGTCTCCACGATCGCCATCTGTATTGTGTTCATACCCATGTTCATGCTCGCCGGTGTTGCCGGATACTTGTTCGTGCCATTCGCCGAAGCTGTCGTGTTCGCCATGCTGGCGTCTTACCTGTTGTCGGTGACGCTCGTGCTGACCCTGGCCAAGTACTGGTTGAAGCCGCATGCGGCGCACGCCGGAGGTCACGGGATCCTGGCGCGCTTCGGCTCAGGTTTCGATTGGCTGCGGACCCGGTATCACGATGTGTTGCAGGCCGCTCTGCGCAGCGGTCCGCGCTTCGCCGGCATCTTTCTGCTCGCGATGGCGGGCACGGCGATCCTCGCATTTCCACTGGGATCCGATCTCCCGGGTCTGGGGCAGGATTTCTTCCCGACTGTCGACTCCGGGCAGATCCTGCTCCATGTGCGAGCCAGAACAGGACTACGCATTGAGGAAACGGCTGCGCTGTGTGATGCAGTAGAAGCGTCGATCCGTCAGACCATTCCACCTGCCGAACTCGCCAGCGTTGTAGACAACATTGGCCTGCCCTACAGCGGTATCAACCTCGCTTACAGCACGTCCGCTCCGATTGGGCCGGGCGACGCCGACATCTATCTGACACTGACCCCGAACCACAAGCCGACGGCCAACTACGTGGGTCTACTCCGTAAAAAGCTCAACTCACTATATCCGTCTACGACCTTCGCGTTCCTGCCCGCAGATATCAACAGCCAGATCCTGAATTTCGGGCTCCCCAGCCCAATCGATATTCAGGTATCCGGACCAAACTTGGACGCGAACCGCCGATACACGGATGCCTTGCTGCAGAAGGTGCGGGCAATCCCGGGGGCGGTGGACGTGCGCATTCAGCAGGCGTTTGACTATCCACAGCTCAACGTGGATGTCGACCGCAGCAACGCGCAGCTGCAGGGTCTGACTCAGAGCCAGGTTGCGTCCAATCTCCTGGTCTCGCTGTCGGGCAGCTTCCAGACCTCACCCTCGTTCTGGATGGATCCCGCCACCGGTACGCAGTACAGCGTCGCGACGCAGACCCCCCAGTACCGCCTCAGCACACTGAACGATCTCGCAACGACTCCGCTGCGGTCGGGTAGCGGCGGGCCTTCGCAGATGCTCTCCAACGTGGCAATGTTCCATCGTAGCGCTGCCTCCGGCGTCGTCAGCCATTACAACGCAATGCCGGTGATCGACATCTATGGCTCCGTCCAAGGGAGCGACCTCGGCTTCGTGTCGACGCAGGTGAGCAATGTCATCGCAGCGTCCAAGCACGATCTTCCCCGAGGCACCCAGGTGTCGGTGCGCGGCCAGGTGCAGACAATGAACGCTTCATTCAACGGACTGCTCGTCGGCCTGATCGGCGCGATCGTGCTCGTATACCTGTTGATGGTGGTCAACTTCCAGTCTTGGCTCGATCCTTTCATCATCATCACGGCATTACCCGCGGCACTTGCCGGTATCGTCTGGATGCTGTTCCTGACACATACATCCGTGAGCGTGCCCGCGCTCACAGGCGCGATTATGTGCATGGGCGTAGCCACGGCCAATAGCGTGCTGATAGTCAGCTTTGCGCGCGAACGCATGATCGCTGGTGATGATGCCTTCTCTGCGGCATCCCAAGCAGGCTTCGCGCGCCTACGTCCGGTGTTGATGACGGCACTCGCGATGATTATCGGCATGGTGCCGATGGCGGTCGGGCTCGGAGAGGGCGGCGAGCAAAATGCGCCCCTCGGCCGAGCGGTGATCGGCGGCCTGTTGTTCGCGACTGTTGCGACGCTGCTCTTTGTGCCGACCGTGTTTCGCCTGATTCACGGCCGGCAGAACCTGCCCGCGACCACTTAATCTCGGGGAGACTTCGATGCTCACTTCTACAGATCCCAGTGCCAGGAATACGAGACCGCATCGTGCGCGACGCTACGGGCTCGTGGCGCTCGTGATTGCCCTGAGTCTTGCCGCTTGGGGAATTGTCAGCCGGGTATCCGAGCGCGCGACGCTGGCAACGGACACCGCTGAACTTGCGATCCCGACGGTCAGCACGATCAAGCCCATGCCGGGCGCTGCCGCGGAGGAGCTGGTGTTGCCCGGAAGCGTACAAGCCTACTACGAGGCGATGATCTTCGCGCGTACGAACGGTTATGTCAGGAACTGGTACACCGATATCGGAACACGGGTGAAGAAGGGCCAGCTGTTGGCTGAGATCGATACGCCGGAGGTGGACCAGCAATTGCGGCAGGCGCGGGCGGATTTTTCCACGGCACAGGCGAATTTCCAGCTTGCGCACACTACCGACCAGCGCTGGCGGGAGCTGTTGGCTACCAACTCCGTCTCGCACCAGGCCGCAGAGTCAGCAGCGGGCGATGCGTCGGCGAAGAAGGCGGCGCTGGCTTCGGCGCAAGCCAATGTTGCGCGGCTGAGCGACCTCGAGTCTTTCAAGCACGTGGTGGCGCCGTTCGATGGCGTAGTCACGAGCCGCAACACCGACATCGGCGCGCTGATCAATGCGGGGCAGGGAAGTGCGCTGTTCCGCGTCGCGGATACGAGCAAGCTGCGGGTGTACGTACTGGTGCCGCAGCTTTATGCCGCCAACACGACGCCGGGCCTGGACGCCGATCTGACGTTTCCAGAGCGACCGGGGAAAAATTACCCGGCGCAGGTGGTGGGTACCGCCGATGCACTCGATCCCGCCTCGCGTACGCTGCAGGTGCAGTTGCTCGTCGATAACTCGACTGGCCAGCTCTTTCCAGGCGCCTACGCGCAGGTGCATTTCAAGCTCCCGCGAGGGGCTGGGAGCGTGAGTGTGCCTGCCAGCGCCGTGCTGTTTCGGTCAACGGACCTGCAGGTCGCCGTCGTGGGAGCGGACCATCGGGTCACACTCAAGAGCATCACTACGGGCCGCGATTTCGGCACTTCCTTGGAAGTACTCACGGGGCTGAGCCCGGGTGAAGACATCATTGCGAATCCCCCGGATTCGTTAGCGACAGGCGCGCTCGTGCGCGTAATTCAACCGCCGTCGAATCCGCCACCGCCAGCACCTCAGTCGGCAGCGCGCGTGACATCGGCCGGGAGAGGGTAGTCATGAAACCAAAGCTGCTTCTGTTTGCACTGGCCGTCGTTGCCACGGTATCCGCATGCTCGCTCGCGCCGACTTATCGGACCCCCGTCACGGCGCCACCCGCGGCCTCGTATAAAGAAGCCGCTGGCTGGCAGCCGGCGCAGCCGGCCGATGCGCAGCCCCGCGGCCCCTGGTGGAGCGTCTTTCATGACAGCCAGCTCGATGAGCTCGAAGCGCAAGTCACCACCTCCAACCAGAATCTCAAAGCCGCATTCGCGCGGCTGGAGCAGGCGCGTGCGCAGATGCGCTACGCGCGGGCCAGCTACTTGCCGACTATTACGGGATCCGCCGATGCCTCTCGTACGCGGACCTCGGTCAATGCACCCCAGTTCAGCGCCGTCAAGCCGGCCACTCAGAACAACCTGCTGCTCGAGAGCGACCTGTCCTACGAAATCGACGTGTTCGGGCGAGTGCGCAACACGGTTGCAGCCGCGCGCGCCAGTGCACAGGCCAGTGCCGCTGACCTTGCGGTGGTTGACTTGAGCATGCATTCAGAGCTGGCGCTCGACTATTTCACGCTTCGCAGCGAAGACGCGCAGCAGTCATTGTTGGATCGGACCGTCACGGACTATACCCGAGCGCTCGAGCTGACACAGAACCTGTACAAGGGTGGGGCCGTTCCACTGGCCGACGTCGCACAGGCGCAGGCGCAGTTGGAGACGGCCCGCACTCAGGCCGAGGATGTTCGCTTACGACGGGCACAGACAGAGCACGCGATCGCGGTACTCGTGGATCAGCAGGCCTCGCGGTTTCATCTGGATCCCCAGCCGTTGTTGGCGGACGTGACTCCTCCCCCCGTCGATACAGGACTACCGTCGCAGCTACTGGAACGGCGGCCCGATGTTGCCGGCGCCGAGCGCCGCGTCGCCTCGGCCAACGCAAGTATCGGCGTCGCGCGCGCCGCCTATTTCCCGGTATTCAGTCTTGGCGCGGCGGTGGGTTTCGAGAGTACGCACGGTTTCAGCTTGATCGACGCGCCCAGTGCACTTTGGGCACTGGGCTCATCGGCGGTGGTAACTATTTTCGACGGCGGTCGCCGTCACGCCCAAACGGACCAGGTCCGCGCCGCCTACGACGAGCAGGTCGCCAACTATCGGACCACCGTCGTTACCGCCTACAGCGAAGTGGAGGATTGGCTCGCCGCTTTGCGGCAGCTGGAACGGGAGAGCGCCAGCGAGTCCGCCGCGGTCGAAGCCACTACTACCGAGCTCGAACAAGCCAACTATCGCTACAAGGCAGGCGCGGCGACATACCTCGAAGTAGTCATAGCAGAGAACGCCTCGCTCGCAGCGCAGTTGTCGGCGACTGATATTCAAGTGCGACGCATGACTGCCAGCGTGCTGTTGGTGAAGGCGCTCGGAGGCGGTTGGGAGGATACCAAGGAGACCCCCACGCCTGCCGGCAGGGTGGCGGCCGGTGACGTGCGGCGGGGCGACGGGGCGGCTCCCGAGTGAAAGTGCGGCGGGCGCGCCGGGGCGGCTGCCCGGTGAAGTGCGGCGGCACGGCTGGGCCACGTTCTCCGCTACCTGCCCGCCTGCAGTGCCCGCGAGACCGGCACCGCGATATCTCGACGGACCAGCGGTTTGCGGAGCACGTCGATGACCTCCGCAGCCTGCGCTCGTTCGTTCAGAAGCGCGCCGCTGTAGCCGCTCATTAGAATAATGGGAATATCGGGCCGTAACTGCCGCATCGCGCGCGCAAGCTCGGTGCCCGTGAGGTCGGGCATCGTCTCGTCGGTCAGCACCAGATCGAAGCGCTTCGGTTCCGCGCGAAGCGCCTTCAAGGCGGCGAGGCTCGAGTCAAACCCCACCGGCTCGTAGCCAAGCTCGGCAAGCGTCTCTTCCGCGAGCGCAACGAGCGCAGGTTCGTCGTCTACGACCATGACGGTCTCACCGTTGCCCCGCGGCAGCTCGCTCGCGGGTTCTGCCAGGAGCGTTGGCATTTTGCCAGCCGCGGGCAGCCAGATCGTGAAAGTCGTGCCCACGCCTACCTGCGTCGCCACGTCGATTACACCGCCGAAGTCGGCCACGATGCCGTGCACCAACGCTAGGCCAAGGCCGGTGCCATCGCCGATACGTTTGGTGGTAAAGAACGGATCGAACATGCGCTCCAGCACTGCGGTCGGGATGCCACTGCCGGTATCTGCGACTGAGAGGCGCACGTACGGGCCGGCGCTCAGCGTGCCGTGTGAAAGTAAGCGGCGCTCGCCGACCGCCGCACGCTCAATTACCACCGTGAGCACGCCGCCCCGCGCCATTGCGTGTATCGCATTCGTGCAGAGATTCATGACGACTTGGTGGAACTGGGTGGGGTCGCCCATAACCGCTATGTCGACCGCATCGAGTCGACTCTCGAGACGCACGTCACCGGGCAGGGATGCTGTGAGCAACTCGAGCGTCTCGTCCACGACCGACTGCACCTGCACCGGCAGGCGCTCCCCCACCCCGCTGCGGCTAAAGGCGAGGATACGGTCGACGAGTCCCTTTCCACGCGCGCCTGCCTGCATCACCTGATCGATCTGCCGGCGGGTGGCGCCGCCTTCGCCCAGGTTGTTCTGCGCTAGCTCCCCATAACCGAGAATCGCGCCGAGGATGTTGTTGAAGTCATGCGCTATGCCGCCGGCTAGCCGCCCGATCGCCTCCATCTTTGCCGCCTGTTGCAGCTGCCGCTGCATCTCCTCGCGCTCGCGCTCCTGCACTTTGCGCGCTTCCCTCGCGAGTGTGCGGCGGGTGATGTCCATCACTGTCCCGACGAACTCGAGCTCGCCCGATTCGTCCTCCAAGGCACGGGCCACCACCTGGACATGCTTGATTGAGCCGTCCCGCATGAGCAACCGGTACTCCAGATCCCAATCCTTCTTCTCGTGTCGTGCGCGATCCAGTGTTTGCTCGAGGAGCTCTTTGTCCTGCGGATGCGTTTGTTGGACTATTCGCGCGAGGTTGGCTGGAATCGCCTGGTCAAATTCATAGATCCGAAAGGTCTCCGCCGACCAGTAGATTTCATCGGTTGCGGTTTTCCAGCCGAAACTGCCCGTGTGGCTCAAAATCTGCGCTTGAGCCAGGTAGGCCTCGCTGCGCCGTAAAGCCTCTTCGGCGCGCCGACGCTCGCTGTTCTCCTGCTTCAGGTCGGTATACAGATAGGCGTTCTCCAGCGAGATCGCGGCCTGCGAGGCGATCAGCTTCAGTACTGTGCTCCGCGCGGGCGTGAACACGCGGGAGGTCAGCTTATTCTCGAGGTAGAGCACACCGATCAGTGTGGCCTGCTTGATCAGAGGCAGACAGAGAACGGAGCGGACGCGATTGTGGCGGATGTACTCATCGGCGGAAAACGCGCTCTGCGCCGAGGCATCGTCCAGAAGGACACTCTCCTGTGTCCGCAACACGTAGTGGAGGACGGAGTCAGGCAGTTCCGCCGCTGACACGCTCGCTTGGCGGAAGCGGACAGTGATGGCGTCGCCGCTCGTCGTGGCTTCCGCCTCGACACGCTGCGCGCCACCGTGCGTAACAATCAAAAGCCCGCGCTGCGCTCCCGCGTGCTCGAGCGCGGTTCGCATCAGCGTGTCGATCAATTTTTCCAGAACGATCTCGCCCGAGACCGCTTGGGAGACTTTGACAACGGTCGCGAGATCCAGGTGTTCGAGTGGCGCCCCGATCGTGGTCGTCGAAGGGGGCGCAGATAGTTCCGTCCGCAGGTATGGGTAAGACTCATCCAATTGCCGCACTTTGCCGTCGGCTCCCCAACGCAGATAGCAGTACCGGGCGTTGCGCAGGTAGGCCTGGGCCGTAGTCTCCAACCCACGTGCTGCGTAGAACCGCGCGGCGAGCTCGCCAGCGACGCCTTCGTTCTGGACGAACCCGTGCTCGCGCGCCAGCTTGATGGACTCTTCGTAGAGGCGCTCGGCGTCGAGGTGCCGCCCTTCGATACGGGCGATTTCGGCGCTGACCAACGCCGTGCGGTTTCCGAAATTCTCAGGGCAGTGCTGCGCCCAGATCTCGAGTTGCCGATGGTGTGCGGCTAGAGCTTTCATGTGCGGAGAATGCTCATCGGCCGAGGTCGTGTTGCAGTACGCGGCTCGTGCGAGGGCCGCGTAAAAGCGGTATTCGGCGACCTCAAAGAATGATGGTGAGGTCCACAGCAACCGTTGCGCCTGCAATTCGGCGTGGATCGCGGACTCATAGTTCTGCGCATGAAAGCGCGCTTGCAACTTGCGAATCCAATACCAACACGAGGGAAGTGCAAGGCGCGGATCCGCCTCGAAGTGCTGTTCGAAGCGCCCCTCGTCGAACTGCGCATCGTTGAAGGAGTTGAATGCGGGTGTCAGACCCCGGAGCGTGAGGATCAGCCTCAACTGGCTGGTGATGATGTCGATGACGAGACCGAACCGTATCTTGCGCGCGAATGCTAGGCCGGCCTCGGCTTCCCGCTGGATGTCGGCCAGTGGCTCGCCGGAAGCGAGCAGGTTGGTGATTAGATTGTTGCAGCTGTAAGCCGCAAAGGTGAGGTCGCCCATCTCGTTGGCCGTGTGGAAAGCGCGCCGCACCAGCGGGCGGCCGGTGCGTACATGCTTCGTCCAGGGATTGACGAGGTTGCCGAAGGACATGTAAACACGGGCCTTGAAGCGGTCCAGGCCGCGCCGCTCTACCAGCTCGAAGCCGAGCCTGCCAAAGCGGAACGCCGTCGGGTAGTCGTTGAAGTGCGGGCCCACGGTCATGCCGAGCCAGACATACGCGAAACACGAGGCTCCACTGTTGCCATGCTCGAGACTGATGTTCGCCATGCGGCAGAGGGCGAGGCACAGCAGATTGTCGTCAGTAAACAAGGCCGGCGTGACCACTTGGGCGAGAACATCCAGGGTGGCGCGCCACTGCGGGTCACTCATCAGCGGCAGGTCGACCAGCGCCTCGACGGAACCGCTGCCAATGCGTCGCCAGATCTCATCGTATTCTGTGCGCACTTCCTCCTTCGACGGGTGCGACGACCAGTGCACACCGATGCGCCGCAGATATTCCAGGCACAGCTCGACGCCGCGGTCGCTCCGATCCAAGGTCGTGTACAGCTCGAGGCGCAAGCACGCTACCTTCGCACTGTCAACCAGGGTCGCAGCATGCGCCGCGAGCATGGCGAGCCGCTGTTCCGCAGCCGGCAACTGGCTGCTCAAAAACTCACACTCCGCACGGTCGAACTCCAACGCAAACATGAGTCCATAGCGCTGCTGCCAGCTCTCCTCCGCCGTCAGCAGCGCCCGACCGGCGGCAAAATAGGTCAGCGCTGAAGCATAGGCGGTTGAAGTCTTGGCTCGCTCGCCCGCAATGAGGTTGAGCTCCGCGACGCGTTCCCGCTCTTCCCGCGAGCTGATCAATACGGCGCCGCGGTTGAGCTGGTTCACGATCTCGAAGATATTGTCTTTGAGCTTCTCGGAGGGTGTCTGACCCGCAAGCAGCCTGCCGATCCGAAGATGGATCGCGGGGCGCTCGGCTTCGGGGATGAGTCCGTAGGCCGCCTCCTGGACGCGGTCGTGGAGGAACGCGTAGCCGCCGTCCTGGCGGAAGATGAGCCCTGTGCGCACGGCATGCCAGAGTGCCGCGTGGATTTCCTCTTCTGAGAGCCCCTGAACCAAGGTCAGAGCGGCGATCTCGGCCACATTCCCGAGACAGGCGAGTTGTTTGAATCGTTCCTGCGTTGTGTCGGGTAACCGCTTCAGCTTCCCGACCATGAGATCCACGACGTTGTCGGTGTAGCCTTTGGCGCGGATGCGGGGCAAGTCCCAGACCCAGGCGGCGGCGTCTGCATCGAAGCCGAGTAGACCTTCCTCGGCCAGAGCCGTAAGGAATTGGATCGCAAAAAACGGGTTGCCCAGTGTTTTGTCGTACAGGAGCCGGGCGAGAGGTTCGGCATGTGCGAGCTCACAATGCAGCGTGTCAGCGACGAATTGGGTCACATCGTCGACAGACAGAGGCGCGAGAACGATTTCGCGCACCACCGCCTCTGTCCCGCGAATTGCATCAAGCGTCTGCATCAAGGGGTGAGACGCGCTGACCTCGTTGTCGCGAAACGCTCCGATGATGAGAAGGTGTCGGACGTCAGGGTGCGTGATGAGGTGCTCGAGCAGCTTGAGGGTCGCGGCATCGAGCCACTGCAGATCGTCGAGAAAGATGGCCAGCGGATGGTTCTTGTCGGCGAACACCCGCAGAAAGGACCGAAACACCATGTGAAAACGGGTTTCGGCTTCCGTGGCTGCGAGCTCCGCAACGGGTGGCTGTTTCCCGATGACGAACTCGAGCTCGGGGATGAGGTTTACGATGAGTTGGCCATTCGGGCCAACGGCCTTGCGTATGGCACTACGCCAGCCCTCAACCTCTGACTCAGTGTCGCTCAAGATCTGCCGAATGAGGGTCCGGAACGCTTGCGCAAGCGTGGCATACGGAATATCCCGCTTGTACTGGTCGAACTTTCCGGAGATGAAGATCCCGCGCGGCAGGACGATCGCCTTGTGCAGCTCATGCACGACCGAGGATTTGCCGATGCCGGAATAGCCACAGACCAACACCAGAACGGCTGTGCCGGTGGTGGTCACCTGATCAAACGCAGCGAGGAGGGTCTCCCGTTCCCGGTCCCGGCCGTAGAGTTTCTCAGGCATCAGAAGCCGATCTGGGGTGTCGTGCGCGCCGAGGGTGAACGTGTCGACGCGTCCCCGAGCCTCCCATTCGGCGAGGCACCGCCTGAGGTCGGCTTCAACGCCGGCTGCCGTCTGATAGCGTTCTTCGGCGGTCTTGGCGAGGAGCTGCAAGATGATTGCCGGGACAGGTGCCGGGATGTCCTTTGATCGCACGCGGGGCGGCACGGGCTCCCTCGCGATGTGACAGTGAACCCACCCCATGGGATCGGAGGCGGTGAATGGCAGGCTGCCGGTGAGCATTTCATACAGCGTGATGCCGAGTGAATACAGATCGCTACGCGAATCGATCGAACGATTCATTCGTCCAGTCTGTTCGGGCGCCATGTAGGCGAGTGCTCCGGCGAGGACGTCCGGAGGTTCGGGCGGCTGCCGCTCGCGTGGCAGCCGCGATGCGATACCGAAGCCCATCAGCCACACGTGGCCGGTGGCAGCGTCTACGAGAGCGTTGGCGGGCTTGATGTCCTTGTGGATGAGACCGTGCTGGTGTACCCGGCAGAGCGCAGCCGACAGTCCAATGGCGAGACGAAGGAATTGTCGCAACTCCATCGGCGCTCCGACCAGGCGGTCGAGTGGCTCGCCTCCGGGATCCTCCAGCACGAGCACGGGGCGGCCCTGGTGCTGTGCGAGCGCGACAGGGCGAACTGCCCAGGTGGAATCCAGTTCGTCTCGCAACGAATATTCGTGCTCCATGCGCCGAAGGCTACGGGGAGCTGTGTGCTCCCGGACGGGGATGAGCAGAAGGCGCGAGGAGAGGGTACCGTTGGGGTTGCGGCACAGGTTACGGTACAGGCCAAACTCTCCATCTTCACGGAGCGTCTCGCGCCTGCCATCCGCAAGCTCCAGGGCGGCGGCTTGCCACATCGATTCCACGCGGCCTCTCGGTAAAGACCGTCACGAGCGTGACGATCCCACGATTAGACCGCGCCGCGCTCGGTCCCTGCAACAAGCGCGACAGGACTGCGATCGGTAATCAGTGCGACAACCCAAGCACCGAAGCCCGCAAGCGCGAGCCCACATCCGACCCATCCGGTTGAAGTCCAGCCAAACCCCGACGCAATCGCCAAACCGCCCAGCCAAGGTCCGAGTGCATTCGCTACATTAAAAGCGGAGTGGTTGAGGGCTGCAGCAAGGCTCTGAGCATCGCCAGCTACATCCATGAGCCGCGTTTGAAGAACAGTTGCCAATGCTCCGCAGAAGCCGATGGCGATCACATCCAGCGTTACGGTCCAGAAGTGTGCGGCCGCGGCTGAGTAAAACGCCAATGTCACCGCTGATCCTAGCAGCAGCAACCCAGCCGCTCTCATGACGGCGCGCTCGGCGAAATAGGGGACGATGATATTTCCTGCGGTCATTCCGACACCGAAGGCTGCAAACACGCACGGGATGAAGCGTGCTGGAACGGCTGTCACTGCCGTCAAGGTCGAGGCCAGATACGTGTAAACCGAGAAAACGCCGCCAAATCCGATGGCGCCCACGGCGAGTGTCAGCCAGACCTGACTACGCTTCAGGGCACCCAGCTCGCGCGAGGGACTTGCCCCCTTGTCGGGCTGTTGCTCGGGGGTCAACATTGCCACCAATATCGCGGTGGTCAGTGCCAACGCCGCGACGATTCCGAAGCACCACCGCCAGCCAGCGACTTGGCCGAGCCAATTGGCAAGCGGCACGCCCACGATTGTCGCCACCGTGAGGCCGAGCAGGACGTGGCCGACAGCCCGGGCGCGTTGATCCGCGGGAACGACTGACGCCGCGGTGAGCATTGCGATGCCAAAATAAGCGCCGTGGGGCAGTCCCGTCAGAAAGCGCAAACCCAGCATCCAGGCGTAGGTCGGGGCGATGGCCGACAGGCCATTGGCGAGCGCATAGAAGCCCATCAGTGCCACGAGAAGTGTCCTGCGCGGCACGCGCGCCGAGAGCACCGCTATCAGCGGCGCTCCCACTACAACGCCGAGCGCATAGGCGCTGATGACATGCCCTGCAACCGGCACACTGATCTGCAGATCGTGTGCCAGGTCAGGCAAGAGACTCATGGTCGCGAATTCTGTCGTTCCAATCGCGAACCCTCCCAATGCCAACACGAGATGAACGAGGGCGGGTGTGGACCTGGCTGCGGTGCTCACTTCACTCCGATGATGCGAATTGGCGGCATGCTCGCAATGTCCGTCCGCCGGGTTAGCCGTCGATGTCCGGAGTCACCAGCTCGCGTTACATTCGTAATTGATTCGGCACTTCATGCAACGGCGTGGAAGCAGCCGAGGCGCAGTCTGCTGCTTGTAGCGACGATGAGGCCGATGTATGCCACGGCCATGTCAAATCCAGAACACTTGGGAGCGAACTGTGGATATTTCACGCAAAAAGCGGATTCTGATCATATGTGCCGGCCTGGGACCCGTCCTTTGCGGGTTGGGCGGAGTCGCCACCCCGGCTGGTGCGCAGAATGCGGTCTCGCCGCCAGCGAGCCAGTCATATTCCGTTGCGGTTCCAGCAACGCCAGGCGAAGCCGTGCTGGCGGACGGGGAATTGCAGGAGCGCGTGAAGGCAGCGTTGCATGCCGACCCGTATTTCTACGACGGACATGTCACAGTATCCGTAGAACACGGCGCCGTAGTACTGCGTGGGTTTGTCTTCAGCGAGTGGGATTTACGAGACGCGATTCGCCTTGCCAGCAAGGCTGCCGGTGACAGACGTGTGGTCGACAATTTGTCAATCAAACAGAGCGGACGTCGATAGACGGCCCACGTGAGACCTGGGAACCAGGCTTACAGACTAGGGGATTTCCCTAGATCGGGATACTCCTAGCTGGATTGCAAGCGCTCTGCGCAACAGGATGAGGGCCTTGTTCTCCTCGAGTGGTGGTTCAAATGCGAGTAGATCCAGGTGGCGGCGGCGTCAGTGTCAGCCCGGTTCCGCACAATCAGCCCATCGATCAGACGAAGGTGAGCCGCGCCGTGCAGCAGGCTGAGGTGACCATTCCGTACTCGCAATCGAACCTCGCCAATGTACTGACCAATCCGACTCTCGATCTGAACCAGGCAGAGCGAGACCAGGTCATCCAGGACCTGGCCCGTCAGGGCGGGCAGCCATGGACGTTCTCATGCAGGGTGAGGCTGCAAGCGAGCAGGGCAGCGCCGCCGAGGCGCTTGCCAACGCCCTGTGGGCGCGCAATGGCAACCGCGGCACCGATCGAGCCGCGGCGGCCATGTACTACACCTCCGACGCGCTCACCATGCAGAACGATCTCAACACCCCGGTGAAGCGCCAGGAAGCATTCGAGGCCCTGGTGAGTTTCAACCAGTCCGGCCCATACAGCAATGTTCCGCCCGGCCAGCTCGCCACCGCCTGGAAGAATCAGGCCATCGCCGCGGAAGCCAACCTGTTCATCGGCAACAGCCGGGAGCTCACCCAGGAGTACACCCTGCGCGACGCAATGCACACTCCGGATACGCAGGTGCTGGCGAAGTTCATGAGCCAGACAGTCTTCAATCCCAGTGCACAGAATATTCAGCTCAACGACTTCTCCTCGCTCAAGGATTCCTTGCCCAACTCCCTGGCCAACGTATCCAGCACGCTGATGAGCACCGCGAGGCAGGCACCGCCGGGCTCGCTTCAGGAGCACTATGCAATAGAGGAGTACGGACGGTTGTCCGCCGCCTTATCCGGCGGCGCGGCCCTGGCGCTGACCAACTACGATGCGCAGGTTCAGGCCAACGATGCTGCCAAGAATCAGTGGGCAGATCTGGTCGGCGGAGTTGTTGGCAAAGTGATCAAGGTCGAGACGCCGTTCGGTAACCCGGCGGAGGACTTGGCGAAGGAAATCACGAAACAGGTGTACCAACTCATCGTTCACGGACCTGAGAGGCCGACGGCCTCACTGGCAGACACTCTATACCAACACTACGCACAGAACGTTGAGCAGCTGCGCACGGAGCCGGGCCAGCCAACCGATTTGACGTCCGACTTCGACTCGACGTACGGCGCTACGCTGCTGAACCTGCAGGGGCAGCTCAACGTCAATCTGGGCGGCCACGCGAATTGAAGTATCCGGGCCGGTAGCCCGGGGCTCCCAATCTGAAAGTGGAAATTTGGAGTTGATCGCCTACGTCTTTGGCGATGCCTGTGTGAGAATCTCGCACTAACGTCCCCGTTCGCCGGTGTGCGCGCCATTGTGCAATGGCCCAAAACGAACCGGATTTTACTGCCGCCCAGGCCACGTTTCGACTATCCCCAACCTTTTCAGCCAATTGCGTGCCACCTTTGGTAGCGCGGTACATTGTTCAATGCATGGCGCTGGCAACGCCTTCTCGTTCTCCTACGCCGAGATCAGGATATTGCTGACGGGGCCCGGTCCTCCAATGTGCGAAATTCATCCTTTCGCGTCGCGACGAGCTATGTCAATTAGCTATGTCTGAGAACAATGCTCCTGGGGCCAGAGGGCCCAAACCACGGCTGTTATTCGTCGAGGATGAAGCCACACTGCGCGAGCATTTGGCGCAGAAGCTATCCGACGAATACGTGGTGGACACGGCCGGAAATGGAAATGAAGCTCTGCTTGCAGTGATGCGGGCCAAGCCCGCGCTCGTGGTAACCGACATCGTGATGCCCGATATGGATGGAGTCGAGTTGCTCAAGACTCTGCGCCAGAGCCCGGGCACGCGTGCCATTCCGGTGCTGTTAATTTCCGGACGGGCCGCAGATGAATATCGGATCGAGGGGTTCGAGCAGGGAGCGGACGGATTTCTGGCCAAGCCGTACACGGAACGAGAGCTCAGAGCGCTGATTCGCGCGATGCTGCGCTCCGCGCGGTCGCGCGCCGAGACCGCCGGCCGCGAGGCGCGCGACCAGGTCGAACAGCAAGCCGTGATCGAACGGGCCAAACTGAAACGAGCGCTCGCCGAGCTTCACGGCCGCGAAGAGCAACTGACGCTCAACCAACTGCAGCTCGCCGCGCTCAAGGAGGCAGACCGACGCAAAAACGAGCTCCTCTGTGCCCTCGCGGATGAATTGCGTAACCGGCTGGCGCCCATTCGTAAGGGGCTCGAGATCCTCAGGTCGAGATCGTCCGACGACGAGTTGTCTCAGCGAACCGTCGATATGATGGATCGGCAGACGTTGGATCTGGAACGTCGGCTCGATAGTCTGCTGGATATCGGCCGGGTCACACGTGGAAGCATCTCATTGAAGCGCGAGAAGATCATCTTGGCGGACGTGCTCGCGAATGCAGTTGATGCCGTGCGCCCAGTGGTGGAAGCGCGTGGGCACGAACTGGTGATTGATGTACAGCGCCCCGTCCCGGTTGTTATTGACGGCGACTTCGCTCTCCTTACGCAAGTTTTTTTTAAATTGCTATCGAACAGTGCGAAATTTACCGATCAGGGCGGCACGATTACGCTCGCGTTGGATTGTCAGGGAGGAGAGGCGGTGGTGAGCGTGCGTGACACGGGTATCGGTATTGCGCATCACGCGCTCGAGCAAGTGTTTGAAATGGTTTCCCAGGTGCACCTTGATGATGCACGGCCGAACGGCGATCTGGGCATGGGCCTGTCATTGGTCCGCACGCTGACGCACTTGCACGGCGGCTCAATCAGCGCGTGGAGCGGAGGTCTGGGCACCGGAAGCGTCTTTACGGTCCGTTTACCCATGGTGGAGGAGAGCCTCGCAATGTCTGCCCAGGCGGCAGACATGTAGTGGAACCCACCGGCGGCGACCGCGTACTGCCGGTCTCGGACTGCAGTGCAGCGACGGACGAATCCTTGGATCTGCGGCTGACTTCACGGAACGCGGATTTTGTCACAAGAGTCGCAGTCGAGGACTGTTACGTTCGTCCTCACTCTAGAGTGAGTATCCGAGATGATCCTTTTGTTGATGGTTGAGGACGACGACGCTGCGGCGGAGCTTACGCTTCGGGCTCTAAACTCGAGCGGCTTGCCCTGTGCCTGCGATCGGGTCGTCAATGAAGTCGAATTTCGCAGGGCGCTTGATTGCGGACCTGACCTCATCCTGTCCGACTCCAACGTACCCGGCTTTGATGGTTTCGCGGCGCTGTCCATCGCGAAAGGCGAACGACCCGGGACACCGTTCATTTTCGTGTGCGGACTTCTCGACGAAGCTGTCGCGCGGCGCGCTCTTAAAGCGGGAGCGGCCGATTACGTCGCGAAGTCGCAGCTCGATCGCCTTGCGCCCGCTGTTCGGTCGGCACTGGACTCAGGACACGGGAGGCTACGCCGTACGTCCGACCGCGGTCAGCCACCAGTCGGAGCTTTGGACCCAAACGATACGGCCGCGCACTTGCTCGAGCGACGAGACACTCTTGATCGGACGCTGCGTCCTCGGGACGATTCAACACTTTCCGCAGTTCTGAGCCGCACACCACCCATTCCAGTGGCGTTGGTGATGCTTCGATCCAACTCTGCGCTCGAGCGCTACGTCAAGGTGCTCAACAATGCCGAGATCGAGATCGAAGTCGTTCACGACTCCCGTGATGCCATCGGCAGATTGGCTGAACGCACCCATGCGGTGATGTTTACGGATCAACTCGACCTGGTTAGGGAAGCGCGCCAACTGGAAATGGGGTCCGCGACGCACATCGTGTTCATCGACCGCAGCGACACCGCCGGGCCTTCTGACGCCTTGCGCGCGGGTGCGAATGAGATCGTCCCGGCAGACGCCCGAGGCGAGCGATTCTGGGCGCACATGACCATCGTGCGGCGTTTGGTCAGCTTTGCAGCTTCGTTGCAATCGGCCATCACCGGCAATCGCATTCTCTCCACCATCGACGAACTCACCCGTTGTGGTAATCGACGCTTTTTCGAGCAGCAGTTCCCTCGCGAGGTTGCCCGCGCAATGCGTTTCCGGCGACCGCTCTCGCTCCTGATGTGCGATATCGATCATTTTAAAGCGGTCAACGACCGGAACGGACATCAGACAGGAGATGAGGTGTTACGCGAGTTCGGCGAACGCCTTACCCATGGCCTTCGCCTCGGGCAGGATTGGGCGGCGCGGATTGGAGGCGAGGAGTTTGCTATCGTACTGCCGGAAACAGGGCAATCCGAGGCCGTGGCAATAGCGCAGAGACTGTGTGAGCGTGTCAGCGCTTCCGCCTTCATCACCTCCGGAGCGGCAATATCGGTCACGGCGAGCTTTGGAGCGTGCGGAGTGCAGAGCCCGACTTCCGAATGGACGGGATTGCCCGAAAAAATGGTCCTGGCGGCCGATTCCGCACTGTACGAGAGCAAGCGAGCGGGCCGCAATCGAGTAACGGACGGCACCACGAAGATTGGCGCTTGATTTGCGCTCCTATCCTCTGAGCGGCTCGACGTGGTGATCATAGCGAGCATCGACGTCAGGATTGGGACTGAGATCCAGGGACGCTCGGAACTGATCATAGCGCTGGCTGGCGGCCGCTTCCCGATCGCGCATCCGCGCCCAGACCGGAAGACCAAGGGCTTCTGGATACCGAGCCGCGTAAGCACGCAGCGCGGCGACCGCATGTGCGGCATCCGATCGCCAGTGACCACGATATAGCGGATAGCATTCGTCCAAGCGCTTGAAGAAGTGATTGTATCCAACATTGCACGCGTACAGCGGATCGCAAGTCATCCGGGCAATCGCCTCGGGTGTCAGCACACTGCAGAGGTGCGCGGCGGAAAAGTGAGCCATCCACCCGAGAATGCAACCTACATCGTCCGAGCACAGTGGAATCCTGTTGGACGTGTAATGATAGCAGCGCGGATTCTTTTCGATGTGATTTGCGGTTTTCAATACCAACTCTTTGGTAGAGAGCATCGCCATACCTCCCCGGGGGCCGGGCCTGAATCCGGACATGTTCGACCGGACGGCGGTGGACGGCCGCCGCGCCAGCTGCGCCCTGGCTAGTCGATCGAAACCGCAGGCTGACAATTGGCAAATGGACCGCGGAACTGGGGCCGGACCGTCCGCCTGGCTGTCGCGAGGTGTTCCTTTGCGAAAGAAGTGAATTCTCACGGTTGCTCCAGGTTTATGCAGATGGACCGCGAGTATTGCCGCCGTCAACTTTGCGTTGTAAAGTCAACGCGTGAGGAAATCCCGGAGATGGCCGCCGCCAATGAGACGCATTTGCGAGTTCGGCCGCGCGCTTGCCTTCGCTTGCGCGCTGATAGGGCCGGCGCAGGCGGCTGAGCTGAGCGAGCTGGATGGTCTGCAGGGCAGAGTCGTTTATCTGGACTTCTGGGCTTCCTGGTGCGAGCCGTGCCGGCAATCATTTCCCTGGATGCAGCGAATGAAGCAAAGCTATGAGACGCGTGGCTTGACCATCATCGCGGTGAACCTGGATCACGATCGCGCGGATGCTGAATCTTTTCTGAAGCGTCTCAACCCGGATTTTGAAATTCGCTTCGACCCGGGCGGGAAATGGGCGGAAAGATTCCAACTTCGTGGTATGCCCACGAGCGTCGTCATAGACCGCCACGGCGTCGTGCGGTTCACCCACGTTGGATTCCGCCCTGATGATGGGCGGGAGTACGCCCGGCAGATCGAAGAGCTGTTGGCGGAACACTGAATGAGGGAGGTCGAAGATGGCGAGACGCAAATGTATTCTTTTGTGTGAGCTCATCGCGCTGTGCTCACTGACAGTGGGCTGCAGCTCAGTGGGGGTGAAACCGTGGCAGCGCGAGCTGTTGTCACGCCAGGATATGCGGCCCGCTGGCAACGGTCTGGATGAGGCAATCGATGACCACATGTATTTCAGCAAGGAAGCTTCATCGGGCGGCCGATCTTTCGGCGGCGGAGGTTGTGGATGCAATTAGGCGCCGATGCTGGAAGCCTGCGTCGAAGGTTGATCGCCGCGAGCTGTGCGCTTCTCGGGTCGTCCGCGGCTCGTGCCGGGCAGGGTTCCTTCACAGAGCAGCTCGGACGGTTGATGGAGGACTGGAAGATCCAGTCGGCACTGGCGTACTACCGGGAGGACGGCCGCATACAGGCGATCGAGCCGGTTATCAGTGCGGTTCGGGACTTATCCGACGGCGGCAAGCTCGCTCTGAATTTCACCTTCGACAGCCTGTCGGGGAGTAGTCCAAATGGGGCGCTTCCGAGTCATGTCGCACAGACATTTGCCTCGCCATCCGCCAAGAGCCTCGCGAGTGCGCGCCACTTGTACACGATTTCCCCTGGGCGCTTGCCGGCAGATCCCCATTACAGTGACGCTCGCGTTGCCGGTGGGGCCGACTGGACACTTGCACTTTCCAGGCTCACACGTCTGAATGTGGGTGGAAAGTTCTCGTACGAGGATGATTTTTACTCTGCCACTGTCAATGCCGGCGTGGAGCAGGACTTCAATGACAAGAACACCACGGTATCGTTGGGAGTCAGCAGTGAAAATGACTTCCTGCAGCCCATCGGCGGAGCTCCCGCGCCGCTCAGCGACTACAGCTTATTCCAAAAGGGCGGGCACGAGACCAAGCGCGGCCAGGGGCTGCTGCTCGGCCTGACCCAGGTCATGAGCCGCAACTGGCTGTCCGAGGTCAATCTGTCGTTGGATCGATTCTCGGGATATCTGAATGATCCTTACAAGCTCGTCTCGGTTATCGACGCCGCTGGCGATCCCGCCGCGTACGTTTACGAGAACCGGCCCGGGTCCCGTACCCGAAGAAGCGTTTACCTGGACAATCGTGTCGCCTGGGAGCGCGCGTCCGTTGGTCTCGCACTGCGCTACATGACCGATACGTGGGGTATCCATTCGGATACTGCGCAGTTCAGACTGCGTTGGTGGGCCCCGGGAAGGGACCAGTACTTCGAGCCGAGCGTGCGGTGGTACCGGCAGTCGGCGGCGGACTTCTACAGACCCTGGATCGCAGCGGATTCCGCCCAGGAAAACTATGTGTCCGCCGATTCCCGGCTGGCGGCGTTTCACGCCCTGACATTCGGGCTGAAGTACGGAATCGGGCTGACCGATCGCCTCGGCGGAATTGGCCGGCAAGGAGCTGAATTCAACGTTCGGCTGGAATATTACCAGCAGACGATTCAGAACGGACCGGTCGCGCCCGCGGCGCTGCAGGGACTCGACCTGTACCCCAGTCTCAAAGCCGTGCTGCTGCAGATTGGCTTCAACTACTGACAGGGATCCTGCAGGTCCTATTCTGCTGGAGCAACGCGAGAGCGATGTCATTGCCGTCCGATTCAGCGCAATGGCCGGTCCTTGCGAGGTGCTGCTGCCCACGACGGAGCATAGCGCGCGCGAGCTGGGCGAGGTCGCAGCTGTTGAAGCATGGCGCATCGAGAGGAAGTACAGTCGCTATCGTAAGGACAGCGTCCTGGCCTGGATCCACGCCCAGCGGGGGTCCACTGTACGCCTCGATGAGGAGACCGCCTCGCTCATCGACTTCGCCCAACAATGTTTTGAGATCAGTGATGGGCTGTTCGACATTACCTCCGGAATCCTGCGGCGCGCGTGGAAATTCGACGGTTCCGACCGTGTTCCGGATGCCGCCGCCGTGCAGAGTCTTCTGCCCCTCATCGGGTTCAATAAGCTTCGCTGGCGCAGCCCGTTCCTGACGGTACCCGATGGGATGGAGCTGGATCTGGGGGGCCTGGGCAAGGAGTATGCAGTCGACACGGCCTATGACCTGCTCATGGCCCGCAGTCCCGTGCCATTCCTGGTCAATTTCGGCGGCGATCTGCGCGCCAGCAGGCCATTGCCCCATGGACCCTGGAAAGTAGGAATCGAGCGCCCGGGTGCTGTCCAGAACGCCGCGATGATGTTGGATCTCGAATACGGAGCGCTTGCAACCAGCGGCGACTCGCACCGATTTCTCCTCAAAGATGGCGTGCGCTTCGGCCACGTGTTGGATCCGCGCACGGGCTGGCCGGTCCCGGATGCGCCGCGTTCGGTCACAGTCGCAGCCAGCAGTTGCACTGAAGCGGGACTGCTGTCCACGCTTGCGATGTTGAAGGGGGCTCAGGCACAGCGGTTTCTTCAGGAACAGGCAGTACGATACTGGCTGCTCCGCTGACCCATTGTGCCTGTGTGAATCGGCCCGGTGTCAGCCCGCCGCGTTCGAACTGCCGGAACTTGCAGGCCCGTGGGGCTGTCCAAAAGCGCGCCGATCAGGGAACCGCTCGAGGCGCAATGTTTCATAAGAAGACCCCATTGCAACAAACTGTTACGGTTTACCCCGCAGAAACACATTGGAAACTGTTTCGGCGGTTTCGTGCACGTCGGGGCGGCGAGCCTGCGTGTAATTGACCGCAATGCCCTCACGTATTCTCATCGTGGAGGACGATCTGCGCGCACGTGCGCTGCTCGAAGAGTTCCTGGTACGGCACGGACTGTCGGTCACCACCCTTGGCAGTGGGGAGCAGGTCGCCGAGGTTGTCTCCCGAGAGTGCGTCAGTCTCGTATTGCTCGACGTCATGCTTCCGGGGGAGGACGGCTTGTCGATCTGCAAGCGTCTGCGCGCAACCGGCGCCAAAGTCCCTGTCATCATGTTGACCGCCAAAGCAGAGACCGTGGATCGGATCGTAGGCCTGGAAATCGGTGCCGACGACTACGTGGTCAAACCCTTCGAACCTCGGGAGCTGCTTGCCAGAATTGGGGCGGTACTGCGCCGGCATGACGGGCGCGCCACCCCGGACGCACCTGGCCATTCACGCCTGGTGCATAGCTTCGGACCTTTCGAGCTCGATGTGGACCGGCGCAGGCTGACCAGGTCGGGACAGGTCATCGTACTGACGAAGGGAGAGTTCGCCGTACTCGAGGTCTTGAGCAGTCATCCGCGCCAACCGCTGTCGCGGGAGCGCTTGTTCAAGCTTTCGCGTCATCGCAGCTTCGTCATCGCGGATCGCAGCATGGATATTCAGATCTCCCGGCTGCGCCGCCTGATCGAGGTTGACGTTTCGCGGCCCTGTTATATCCAGACCGTGTGGGGCTTCGGATACGTATTCGTTCCGGAGGGGGACGCACAGTGAGACGCATATCCAATCGTCTCCTGGTCCGGACAGCGTTGTTGTTTGCCCTGCTGCTGATAATCAGTCAGGTCGCGTGGATTGCCGTGGGCAGCCTCATCTTTCTCAAACCGCTGCGCGTCGGGTACGTGACGCAACTGGCAACGTACGTGAAGCTGGCTCGGTCGGCGCTGGCGTCAATGCCCCGCGACGCCCGTCCTGCGTTTCTGGAACAGGTGAACGGGCAGTCCAGCATCAGGGTCATGCCCATCTACCCCCCGTACGGTGAGGCGGCGGCGCCGGACCGGGAATTCCCCCCACCCATGGCGACGAGTCTGCGCAGCATAGCGGGCAATGACGTGAGCGCGAGAATGGGCAATCCGGAAGCGAATACGTGGATTCGTTTCGTGGCCGATAGCCAGCCCTATTGGCTCGTCGTTTCCCCAGGCCGTCCCCGGTTCCCGGTCCCACTGATCACATCGGTCGTGATCGCATTGGTCGTTTCAAGCGGTGGCGCCTACTTGTTGCTCGCCCCGTTGAACCGCCGGCTACATGCGGTGTTGGATGCCTTTCGCGCCATCGGCAGGGGGGAAATACCTGCGAAGGTGGCGGTCGAAGGTCCGGAGGAAATACGGGAACTGAGCCGGGGTTTCAATCAAATGAGCGAAGGACTTCAGCGACTGGATGCCGAGCGCCGACTCATGCTGGCCGGGATCTCGCATGACCTGCGCTCGCCGCTCGTGCGGTTGCGCCTCAATGTCGAGTTGAGCAAGCCCGGGCTGGATTCCACCACTGCCGGTGCGATGGTCAGGGACATCAAAGAGATCGATGCGATTCTTGGTCAGTTTCTCGAGTTCGCACGCGACGAGTCGGGCGAGCCTTCGCAACAATGTGACGTCAATGCCGTCGTGTCAGAGGTATGCGCTGGTTATCAACTGTCCGGCCACGATGTCAATACGGTGCTCCGGCCGGTAGGGCTTGCAAATCTGCGCGTGGTCGGCGTCCGGCGTCTGGTCACGAATCTCGTGGATAACGCGGTGCGTTACGCAGAGAAGGAAATAGAGGTTGCGACGAGCCGGAACGACGACGACCACATTGTTGTGACCGTCGAGGATCGGGGCCCCGGCATTCGAACTGTCAGTCCCGATGCGCTGATCAAACCTTTCGCGCGGGAAGATGTTTCCCGCAGCAAGCCCGGTTCGGGACTCGGACTGACCATGGTCGACAGGATAGCGCGCGCACACGGGGGTTCCGTCAAGCTCATGAACCGTCCCGACGGGGGGCTCCTGGTTGTCGTGACCCTGGGCGCCCAATAATGTGGTGGAGTCCGGTAAGAGCGGAGTGTACGCCATGCGCCGGGGGAATCGCCCCCGGCGCATCGCCACTCGAGGCCTGTTGGGTCCGATGCTCAGCGGTCCTTGCGCAGAGTCCCATTCACTGGCGAGCTTCCGCCGCCCGCCATGAACATCGTGTACACCCCGGCGGCGTCCAGTGTGAGGGTCGTCTTGGTCAACAGGGTGGCAGACGTGGTTGTATCGATGACATCCACCTCGTTGTTCGTCCCGCTGGCGAATTGCGCCAGGGTGGAAGCCGTTCCCAGCGTCACACCCGTGGCGCCCGTCTGGAAGTTGACCAACAGAGTCAGCGGGTCTCCGAGCCCGGACATGCCATTGAGCATCCGCACCCTGGACTTGCTGGCGAGGCTCGCGGGCAAGGTGTTATCATCGGCGATCAGGGTCGTCTGCGTGCCGCTCGAATTGCTCCAAACCAGGAACGTGTAATCTCCGCCCGCCGCGAGTGTCTGATTCGGGACAGTAACCGCCGTGCCGTCCACGTTGAGAGTGAACGGCAGGCTGCCAGCATTGACCAGGGTATACGTACCGCCGATAACGCCGACCGTGGCGTTAGTCAGTATGTTCGCACCGCTGACGGTGACATTGACGGCCGTTCCGTTTGCGATGCCTACTGCGCCACGAACGCGCGCTTGCGTAGTGTTATATGTCGTGAGAGAGCCTTGCTGAGGCAGGAGAGACACGTTGACGAGCATGCCTCCCGTGGTCGAAGTGAGTAGCAGCGAATTAACGCTCGTGTCATTGAAGGTCACCTGCGCCACGTCCGCCCGTAAGTCGCTGGTGTTTCCGGTCCCGATCACGCGCACGCGATAGTTGCCGCTGGTCACCGTTATCGTGGAGGTACCTCCCGCGGCGATGTTGCTGATGAGCGCGGAGGCGTTTACCAGGTCCGTGGTGCTGTCGGTCAAATACACATCCACGTTGCCGGCTTCGGAGGCGTTGATCACGCTCACCTTGGTGTAGCCGGTGTTTGCGCTGGCCTGATCTTCGCCTATCTTCACCGTCGCGAAGTTTCCAGAGGAGCCATAGCCCACATACGTGGTATGCGAGCTATCCGTCAGGTTCTCGCTGCCGTCAGTCGCCAGCGCACTCGACACGCCATTTTTCCGGAACTCCAGCGAATAGGTGCCCGAACCGATCGCCGCGTAATTGCTGACGGTCTCGTACGCCACCCCCTGCATCTGGGCAGTGTAGTTCGGAGTGGTGTTACCGTTATTGCTCGCGTACAGGTCGAGCGAAGTGTATCCAGTGCTCACATTCAGCAGACGCACGTTGGCCGTGCCGCTGCTACCGTTGCCGCAACCGCTGAGGCTTACAACAGCGGCTGCCAGCATCGCGGCGACGCTGATCGGAGGACGAAATGTGCTGCGCATAGGAGATTTCCATGTTGGGGTCAGTGGGTATGGGAAACTTGCAGGCCTGCAGCGTTCGGCGCGCGCATCGTTCAGCCGCACCCGTGCGGGACCTTGTGGACATCGGGGGCGAGCAGCGCTCAGAACGCATTGCCGATCGAGAACTGGAAGATTTCGGTCTGGTCTCCCCAGCGGGTCAGGGTGTCGTGCTGATACTTGAGCGGGATGCCGAGGCTGAACCGGAACAAACCCAGCGGCGCGAGCCACTGCACGGCGATGCCGGCCGAGGTGCGCATCTGATTGAGATCGAACCCGTACTTGATGACATTGTTTTCCTTGTCCTTGAAGACCGTATTGCCGAGGAAGAACGCCTGTCCGAAATCGAAAAACAGGCTCGCGCGCAGGCTGCTCGCGAACTTGGACGGCACTGGCAGGATCGCCTCGAGCTGGCCGGACAATGCGGCATCGCCACCGTAGGGATTGGCGAGCGAGTCGCGCGGACCGAGCGTCAATTCCCTGAAGCCGCGCACCGAATCTGGGCCGCCCACGAAGAAGTGCTGGTTCGGCGGCAGGGCCGTGGTGGACCCGAGCGCCGTCCCATAGTTGGCGCGGGTGTTGAACATGAGAGGCACGAATGACAGGTACGGCAGGTGAAAGAACTGCTGGTACTGGTAGGCGGCCGTCAAGAATTGCACGGACGTACCGGGGATGGTCGAGGTCACCATCAGGCTGCTCGTGGTACCCGACGTCGGAAAGAGCGTGCGGTTGCGGCTATCGAAGCTCCACCCGGCAGTGAGTTCGACCATGTCCGCACGCGTGCCCCAAACGGCAGCGGTCCCGTCGGGCCTGAAGTACGAGTTGCCATTCAGGCGGACCCAGTCCTGAATCTGCTGCGATGTATAAGAGGGCGCGAGGTACTCGGCGTGCTGGCCTGAGACACCCAGTCTCACGGCTTGCCACTCCGTGATCGGATAGCTGAAGTCGAGCCCTGCCTGGTAGCTCGTACTGGAAAAGCTCGAGAAGGACGAGGTGAGCTGGCTTTGGTCCATGTAGGACAAGCTGACCGTACGGCTCAATCCGTCAGTGCTCACGTACGGATCTGTCTGCGAGATGCTGTAGACCTTGCTGTAAGCACCTCCGCTCAGATTGACGGCGACTCGCTGCCCCGTGCCGAGAAAGTTCGCCTCGGTGAAGTTGCCATTGAGCATAATTTTGTAGGCTTGGGAATAACCGATGCCACCACTCAATTGCGCGCTGGGACCGTCCTGGACCTTGAAGTTCACGTCGACGAGGTCGGGCGAGCCCGTGACCGGAGTCGTCTCGGAGTCCACCGACTTCACGTACGGCAAGCGCTGGATGCGCTGCTTCGAGCGCTCGAGCGAGGTGTTGGACAGCCAGCCGCCTTCGAGCTGGCGCATCTCCCGCCGCAGTACCTCGTCGTTGATTTTGTTCGACCCGGAGAACGTGATATTGCGCACGTAGACGCGATTGCCCGGGTCGATGAAGAAGGTGAGCGACACTTGGTGGGTCGCGTTGTCCGGCGTGGGCACGGGGTCGGCCTTCGCAAACGCATAGCCGTCCTGGCCCAGGCGGTTTTGAATCAGCTCCTGCGTGGAGGTGATGAGCTTCCGGTTGAAGGTTTGTCCGGGCTGCACCAGCAGCAGCTTCTGAAGCTCCGACCGCGGCACTACGAACGTGCCCGCCATCTTCACATCGGAGACCTTGAAGACGTCTCCTTCCGAGATGTTCGCCGTGACGAAAATGTCGTCCTTCTCGGGAGCGATCGCCACCTGGGTTGATTCGATCTGGAAGTTCGCGTAGCCGCGATCCATGTAGAAGTTGCGCAGTCTTTCCAGGTCCCCCTGCAGGGACTCGCGCGAATAGCGGTCGTCCTGCTTGTACCAGGAGAGCCAGTTCGGGGTCTTCAGCTCGAAGCTGTCCAGGACCTCCTTCTGCGGATACTGCGTATTGCCCACCACGTTGATCTGCCGGATCTTCGCGCGCTTGCCTTCCGTGATGTCGATCTTGATCTTCACGCGATTACCGGATTCCTCCTCAACGTGCGTGTCGACTTTTACAGCGTACTTGCCGCGGCTGAAGTACTGGTCTGTGAGGTATTGCGTGACGTCCTCGAGCACCGAGCGGTCGAAAGTCTTACCGGCGGCCAACCCAACGTTGCGCAACGACTTCTGCAGGTCCTCGGTCTTGACGTCCTTGTTGCCAGTGATCTCGAAACTCTCGATTGAAGGTCTCTCCAGCACGCTTACGATGAGGTTATTGCCATCGCGCCGTAACTGGACGTCGCGGAAGAAACCGGTCGCATATAGCGCGCGGATGGACTCGCGCACGCGCTTGATGTCCAGCGTGTCGCCGATGTTCACCGGCAGATAGTTGTAGACCGTGCCTGCGGACACACGTTGCAGACCGTCGATAGTGATGTCGGTAACTTTGAAGTTGGCAGGATCCGTGATGGGTGCATCCTGAGAGCGTGCAGCACTGGCATACAGCGCAAGGACCGCTGTGGCGGGCGCGACGAGCGTCAAAACGCGACGTACGCGCCAGAAAAGAATGCTCATGTCCGGAAGATGATAGGGTGGTGGCGTCCCCGAAGGTGCTTCCCAGTTGCCACGAGTTTGTCAGCGAGTGTAACGGGAGGAGACGGGAAAACAGTTAGTTGCGATCCGGCCGCATATTGCATCTGTCCGATGGGAACAGGTCTCCCATGGGAGCGTCATAGACACGCTGTCGCGAGAAGCCAGCGGGCCAGGTGCATTATGATTTGTTACGGAGTCGCCCACATTCGA
Source organism: Gammaproteobacteria bacterium (assembly GCA_028293745.1). GTDB lineage: Bacteria > Pseudomonadota > Gammaproteobacteria > Steroidobacterales > Steroidobacteraceae > 13-2-20CM-66-19. The sequence goes on from JAQGOF010000047.1 coordinate 37,169, forward strand.
AGAGGACTTTCGAGCCGCGGCATGCTTGGGACCCTCATGCTGCTGCTCGTGTCTGCGGCGGTCCGCGGATCGGAGACGCCGGGCCAATACATCACGCCGAACTTCAAGGATGCTGACCTCACGCAGGTTGCTGAAGCGGTGAGCGTGGCGACCGGCAAGAACTTCATCGTCGATCCTCGCGTGCGCGGCCAGGTGACGATGTTGTCCTCCACCCCGATGAATCCGGCAGCCTTCTATGAGGCGTTTCTTGCGATCCTGCAGGTGCACGGGTTCATCGCAGTGCCCGCCGGAAACATCATCAAGGTCCTGCCGGATGCCGATGCACGACAGATCCCGTCTCTCGATCTGCCGGGGCGGGTGAGCGCCACTTCCGACGAGATCGTGACGCAAGTGATTGACGTCAAGAACGTGAGTGCCGCGCAACTCGTGCCGATTCTAAGGCCGATGATTCCGCAGTACGGCCACCTGGCCGCATATCCCGCCTCGAACATCCTGATCATTTCCGACCGCGCCAGCAACGTAAACCGCATGATCCGCATCATTCGCCGTGTGGACCAGGTTGGGGACCAGGACGTAGAGATCGTGCCGCTGCAGAACGCCTCCTCGACGGATACCGTGCGCGTGCTCAACTCTTTGTTTCAACAAGCGGCGGCGACGGAGGGAGGCGTGGCCGTGAAAGTTGTAGCTGACGAGCGCTCCAACAGTGTGCTGATCAGCGGAGACCAGTCGCGGAGGTTGCGCATCCGCGCGCTGGTGGCGCATCTGGACACCCCGCTGCAGGCCGGCGGCGACACGCAAGTGCGCTACCTCCACTACGCAGATGCGGACAAGGTCGCTCCGAAACTCAAAGAGTACATCAGCGGAATTGCGCAGGGGACTCCTGGCGGCGCAGGAGGTGCGCAGGGCAGTCCGCAGGCACAGGCCGAAAAAAACGCGGTCGTTCTGTCAGATAAGGCGACGAATTCCCTGATCATCATGGCGCCTCCCAAGATCATGCGCGCGATCACTGAAGTCGTGGACAAGTTGGATATCCGCCGCGCGCAAGTGCTGGTGGAGGCCGTAATCGTCGAAGTGAACGCGGACAAGACATCCGATCTGGGGGTGAATTGGGCGGCGTGGTCCAATGGGTCGAATGGAACCCAGATTCCGGCGGGTGGGTTCATCGAGCCGATCGGCGGCTCTTCGCTCACCGACGTTGCCAGCACTGTCCAGAGCATTGCGAATGGCTCAACCAGTTCGACCAGCTCGCTGACCGGCACGACGCTGGCGCTCGGGAAAATATCCGCCAATGGCATCAATTTCGGTGCAATGCTGCGGGCCATCAGCGGCGACGCCAGTACCAATGTCGTGGCGACACCGTCGGCGATTACGATGGACAATCAGGAAGCGGAGCTGAAAGTTGCGCAGGAAGTGCCCTTCATTACGGGGCAGTACGCAACAACGTCGGGGTCTACTACCAGCACCAGCAGCACCGTAAGTCCGTTTACGACGGTCCAGCGTCAGGAAGTGGGCACCATCCTGAAAGTGACGCCGCAGATCGCTACAGAGAGCGATTCGGTCATTCTCAAGATCAGTATCGAGAGTTCGAGCGTGGCAGCGACGTCTGTTTCGGCTGTAGACATCACCACCAATAAGCGCACAGTTTCCACGAGTGTACTGATCGAGGACGGCGGCATCGTGGTGCTCGGCGGGCTCATTTCGGACAGCGTCACCAAGAGTGAGCAGCGCGTGCCGTTTCTCGGCAGCCTCCCGCTGATCGGGCTCTTATTCAAGACACGCGATTACAGCAGGACCAAGAACAATCTGATGATCTTCATTCGTCCGAAGATCCTGCACACGGCCGAGCAGACGGCTATCGAGACCGGCGCAAAGTACAACTATATGCTGGATGAACAACGCAGAGCGGACAAGCGGGACGCCACGCCGCTACTGCCGGGTGAAAAGCAGCCAACGCTGCCCCCGCTGACGGAAATCCCCGTACCAGATGGCTCAGTAGTTCCAGAGCCATCAAAGTAATCATCGGCTGATTGGACGGTTCCGGGTTCGACGCTCTTTCACACCATCGCCCTCACGTAGCGCTTTCGATAGTCGGCCGGCGTCACGCCCACGTGACGCGCAAAGGCGCGGCGTAGTGTGTCGCCGTCGGCAAAGCCACACAGCGCCGCAACCTGCTTGGGTGTGCTTTGGCCGTCCTCCAACAAGCGCCGAGCAGCCGTGACGCGCACGGCTTCCACCCACGCCGCCGGTGTGATGCCGACCTCGCTGCGAAAGAGGCGAGCGAAGTGACGGGGACTCAGCTTCATGCGTTTCGCCAGGTTTGTAATGCTGTGGTCTGCGGCCGGATTGGCTGCGACCCAACGCTGTACCTCCTGAAGCGCAGAGCGGCCGGCCGGAGCCGCTTCACCCTTGCGACTGAACTGCATCTGGCCGCCCGGCCGTTTGAAGAACATCACGAGTTGTGCCGCGACCCTCATCGCGACGTCGCGCCCGAGATCCTCCTCAACGAGAGCCAGGGCCAGGTCCAATCCCGCTGTGACGCCGGCTGCAGTCCGCAAGCGACCATCCCTGACATGGATGGCGTCCTCATCAACGATGACTGCAGGATAATGCTGAGCGAGCTGCTGAGCGACCGCCCAGTGGGTCGTCACACGACGACCATCGATCAGCCCGGTTGCGGCCAAGAGGAAGGCGCCGCTGCAAACTGAACCGTAGCGACGTGCGCGCGGGGCCACGCGACGGAGCCACTCGACGGCCCTAATATCAGGTCGAACATCCGCCGCATTGGGGCATCCCGCCACAAGCAAGGTGTCGATATTCATTTCCACAGCATCGCCCATGACAAGATCCGGCACGAGCCGGACTCCCGACGAACTGCGTATATGACCCCCGGTATTGGCTACGATCACAAGCCGATAGACGTCTTTTCGGGCCTGCACATTGGCCTCGGCAAATACGTCGAGCGGCCCCGACACATCCAGCAATTGGACACCGGGCATTGCGACGACCGCGATGGTCTTGGGTACCTTCACCGGCTCTCCACGTCCGCTTGGGACGGTTTTGGCAGAAAATGCCGTTAAACAGCAATTGCGGACAGACTAGGCGGCGCCTATCATTTTGTCCAACACTGGCAGGAGATTCCGATGACATTGACAGTACAAGGCGTGAGCGTTCCCGACAGCAAGCTTGCCCGAGAGATAACCGAGCTGGTCCGCGATACGGTATCGCCGTTGCTCTTCCATCACTCGAGCCGGGTTTATTATTTCGGCGCGCTGGCCGGAAAGCACCGGAACTTGAGCTTCGACCCGGAGCTGCTGTATGCGGGAGCGATGTTCCATGACATGGGACTTACCCCAAAGCACAGTAGTGCCGACGAGCGCTTCGAGGTCGACGGCGCGAACGCAGCCCGCGAGTTTTTGCGCAGCCGCCGCATCCCTCAAGCGGATGTTGACACAGTTTGGACGGCGATCGCGTTGCACACGACGCCCGGCATTCCACGACACATGCATCCTGTTGTCGCTTTGGTTACGGCCGGTGTCGAGATGGATGTGCTCGGCCTGACCTATCCCGAGTACAGCGCCGCCGAGCGAAATGCGGTCGTCGGTGCGCATCCGCGCAGTACTCACTTCAAGGAAGACATCATCCAGGCCTTCTATGACGGCATCAAGCGCAAGCCGGATACGACGTTCGGCAACGTCAAGGCCGACGTTCTTGCGGACAAGGACGCGACCTTCGAGCGTGGCAACTTCTGCAGCGTGATCCGCGGATCGGCCTGGCCGGCATGATGTGGTATTCCACTCGAGTTACAGTTGTAACTGTTCTGGGCGAGGCAGCGCGCACGCAACCCGTTCAGCAAGCTCGCGGCGGACAAGCGGTTTGCTGGCCACATCGATGATCCCTGCGGCCTGCGCGCGTTCGCTCAACTGCGCGCCACTGTAACCGCTCATGAGAATGACGGAAATATCTGGCCGCAACTGCCGGATCTCGCGCGCAAGCTCGGTCCCCGTGAGATCGGGCATCGTCTCGTCGGTCAGCACGAGATCGAAGCGTTTCGGGTCCGCGCGAAACGCCTGCAACGCGGCGACGCTCGAATCAAAACCCACCGGCTCGTAGCCAAGGCCCGCAAGCGTCTCTTCGGCGAGCGCGACCAGCGTGCGCTCGTCGTCCACGATCATCACGGTCTCGCCGTGGCCCCGCGGCACCTCGCCCGCGGGCTCGGCCACGAGCCTTGGCGTCTCGCCAGTGGCCGGCAGCCAGATCGTGAACGTGGTTCCCGCGCCTGCCTGCGTCGCCACATCGATGACTCCGTCGAAGTCGGCGACGATGCCGTGCACCAGCGCAAGGCCAAGGCCCGTGCCGTCGCCAACACGTTTGGTGGTGAAGAACGGATCGAACATGCGTTCAAGCACCGCGGGCGGGATGCCGGTGCCGGTATCGCTGACTGAGAGCCGCACATAGCGAGCGGTGCAGAGCGTGCCGTGCGAAAGTAAGCGGCGCTCGTCCACCGTTACGCGATCAAGCGCTACGGTGAGTACGCCGCCTTGCTCCATTGCCCGCACCGCATTCGTACAGAGGTTCATGGTGACCTGGTGGAACTGCGTCGCGTCGCACAACACCGCCGCATCGACCGCGTCGAGTCGCCTCTCGAGGCGCACGTCAGCGGGGAGGGACGCTGCGAGCAGTTCGAGTGTTTCTTCCACGACCGACTGCAGGTACACCGGCACGCGCTCGCCCGTCCCGCTGTGGCTGAAAGCGAGGATGCGCTCGACGAGCGCCTTCCCACGCGTGCCAGCCTGCATGACCTGACCGATCTGGTGGCTCATGGCTCCGCCTTCACCCAGGTTGTTCTGCACGAGCTCGCCGTAACCGAGGATCGCGCCGAGGATGTTGTTGAAGTCGTGCGCGATGCCACTGGCGAGTCGCCCGATCGCCTCCATTTTTGCCGCTTGCTGTAGCTGCTGCTGCATCTTCTCGCGCTCGCACTCCTGCACTCGTTGCGCTTCCTCGGCGCGTTTGCGCTGGGTGATGTCCATCACCGCCCCGACAAACTCGACATCGCCCGACCGGTTCACCAAGGCACGGGCCACCACCCGTAGATGCTTGACCGAACCATCGAGCATCAGGAACCGATGCTCGAGATCAAAATCCTTCTTTTCGTGTCGTGCGCGATCGAGCGTTTGTTCAAGGAAATCTTTGTCTTCCGGATGTGTTTGTTGAACTATTTGCGCGAGGTCGGGTGGATTCGCCTGGTCAAATTCAAAGATCCGAAAGGTCTCCGCCGACAAGTAGATCTCATCGGTTGCCGCATTCCAACCGAAACTGCCCGTGTGGCTCACGGTCTGCGCTTCAGCCAGGTAGGCCTCGCTCCGCCGCAGGGCCTCTTCGGCGCGCCGACGCTCGCTGTTCTCCTGCTGCAGGTCCGTATAGAGGTAAGCGTTCTCCAGCGAGACCGCCGCCTGAGAGGCGAGCAGCTTCAACACCGCGCTTCGGGCGGGCGTGAACACGCGGGAGGTCAGGTTGTTCTCGAGGTAGAGCACGCCGATCAGTGTGGCCTGCTTGATCAGGGGCACGCAGAGAACGGAACGGACGCGATTGCGCCGGATGTACTCATCGGCGGAAAACGCGTTCTGCGCCGAGGCGTCGTCCAGAATCACGCTCTGCTGTGTTCGCACGACGTAGTGGACGACTGACTCGGGCAGTTCCGCCGCTGAGATGCTTGCGGGACGGAGTCGGACCGTGATGGTATCGCGGCTGGTCGTCGCTTCCGCCTCGAGCCGGTGCGTACCACCGTGCGAAACAATCAAGAGCCCCCGTTGCGCTCCCGCGTGCTCGAGCGCGGTTCGCATGAGCGTGTCGATTAATTTTTCCAGAACGATCTCTCCCGAGACCGCTTGGGAGACTCTCATAACGGTCGTGAGGTCCAGGTGTTCGACCGAGGCTCCGATTGTGGTCGTCGGACGGGGTGGTGACGCTTCCTGCAGGTACGGGTAGGACTCATCCAGTTGCCGCACCTTGCCGTCGGCCCCCCAACGCAGATAGCAGTACCGGGCGTTGCGCAGGTACGACTGGGCGGTGGCTTCGAATCCACGTGCCGCATGGAACCAGGCGGCGAGCTCGCTGGCGAGCCCCTCGTTCTGGATGAAGCCGTTCTCGCGTGCCAGCCGGATCGCCTCCTCGTAGAGGCGCTCCGTGTCCTGGTCTCGTCCTTCAAGGCGGGCGATCTCGGCCGACACCAGTGCGTGCTTGTCGCCGAAGGTCGGTGGATAGTTGTCGGCCCACTCGCGCAATTGTTCGCGGTGCGCCGTCAGGAGGTCGCGCGACCGGGCCTGTTCGTCGGCGGAGGCGCTCTCATAGCACGCCGCCACTGCCAGCGCGCCATAGTAGAAATAATCGAGCAACTCGATCTGGGCGGTTGCGATCAAAAGGAGCGGCTTCGCCTTGTCCGCTGCCGCGAGAGCCTCGGCGTAGTCGCCCGACAAGAACCGCGCTTTCAGTTTGAGGATCCAGTAAAAGCAGATCATTAAGGTCATTCGGTCCCCTGTCAGCTGCGCCTCGAAGGTCGCTTGGTCGAACTGCGCGCCGCTGAAGGTGGAGAAGGTCGCGGTCCGGCCCTGCATGGTCAGGATGAAGCGTTGCTGGCTCCGGATGATGTCCGCGACGTCGCCGTACTTGGCTTCCCGCGCGAAGTCCAACGCGCCCTCGGACTCGCGCCACACCGCGTCGAGTGGATCGTTCCGCAGCAGAAGGCCTGGGACAATTTGGTGCATACCATAGCAAGCGAAGGTCAGATCACCGGTCTCGATCGCGGTACGAGAGGCCGCCCGCATGAAACCGATCGCGGTCGCGATCGGCTGCGTCCAGAAGGCAACCGTTCCCATGGCGTGGTAGACCTTCGGCTGGTTGACGATGAAGTTGTGCTTCTCGACCAGGTCGCATGCGAGCTTGGCGAAACGATACGCCTCGCTGTAACGATGAAAGACCGGGCCGAGATTAAACCCGAGAATTGCGTAGCCGAGCGCTGAAGCATCGCTCACACCGTGCTGCATGCTGACCTTCACCGTGCGGCACGCGAGTAAGCAAAATAAATGAAAGTCCGTAAAGTAGGCGGGGGGACCCAGAACCGACAGCACCTGCATGGCCGCCTGTAGTTCCGGATCGGTCATTACCGGCAAATCAATCAGGCTCTCGATCGGGCGCCCGTCGAGGGTCTGCCAGACTCTCTCGTATTCGGCCTGCACCAGTTCCCAGCCCGGGTGGGCCGGGATGTCAATTCCGAACACGCGCAGGCATGTGAGCGCGCTGGCCACCGCTTGGCTGTTTTCCGACTTCACCGTATGCAGTAGCAGCTTGACTTGATAAACGGCCGCCAGGTCGACTTTTGATCGCGCGCGCGCCAGCAACTTCCCAATCAGTTGCTCGGCTGTTTCGAAGTGACCGCTCAGAAACTCGCACTCCGCGCGTTCGACCCATAAGCTGAACGTCAACTCGTACTGGCTGGCCCAGTCTCGCTCGTCGAGCAGCGACATGCCGGCCGCTAAATAGGGGCATGCCGATGCATAGGCAGCCGACGCCTTGGCCTTTCGCCCGGCACGCAGGTTGATCGTTGCTATCTGCACTTTCTCATCCCGCTCGATCAGCCATGCGGCGCCCCGATTGAACTGGTTTGCAACATCAAACAGATGCTTCGCGAGCTCGTTCGCCTCGATCCTCGAGCGCAGCACACGCCCGAGTGCCAGGTGCACCTCGGCTCGCCGCTCTTGCGGGATCAGTGAATAAGCCGCCTGCTGGATCCGGTCGTGGAGGAACTTGTAGGCATTATCCAACTGCAAGACGAGCCCAGCCTGGACGGCTTCCCGGAGTGCGGCGTGTGTTGCGGCCTCTGCTTCTCCGTGAACCAGAGTCAGAATGTCGATCGCCGCGCGGTTACCCAGGCAGGCGAACTGCTTCACGGCTTCCTGCGTGGGAGCGGAGAGCCGCTTCAGCTTGTCGGCCATGAGATCCACCACGTTGTCGCTGTAGCTTTGGGCGCGGATGCGATCCATGTCCCATTGCCAAGCGCGTGTGCCTTGGTCGAACGCGAGCAGTCCCTGTTCCTCCAGCGCGCTGAGGAACTGGATCGCGAAGAATGGATTGCCACCGGTCTTCTCCCGGACGAGTTGCGCCAAGGGCTGCGCGCGCCCGAGCTCGCAGCGCAGAGCATCCGCGAGGAGCCGGCCGATATCCTCGAGCCCGAGGGGCGCCAGCACGATCTCCTGCACCCTCCCATCGGCGTTACGGATCGCCTCGAGCGCTCGCATCAGCGGATGCGCGGGGCCGACCTCGTTGTCCCGGTAGGCCCCGACCAGCAGAAGGTGCCGCACCTCCGCATGCGTGATTAAATACTCGAGGAGGTCGAGCGTCGCGGCATCTAGCCATTGCAAATCGTCCAAAAACAACGCGAGCGGGTGCTCCCGGCGCGCGAAGACGCTGAGGAAGCGCCCGAATACCCTCCGAAAGCGGTTCTGCGCATCCCGAGGCGGCAAGTCGGGAATGGGCGGTTGTTGCCCGATCACCAGCTCGAGCTCCGGGATGATGTTGACGATCAGCTGGCCATTCGGGCCCACGGCCTCGTGCAGCGCATCTCGCCATCGGCGAAGCTCCGCCTCGCTGCGGCCCAGAAGCGAGCGAACCGTGCTCTTGAAGGCTTGTGCCAGCGTGGCGTAGGGGATGTCGCGTTGGTATTGGTCGAATTTGCCGGATGCGAACAGGCCCCGCGGCGGAACGAGCACCTTGTGCAGCTCGTGCACCACCGAGGACTTGCCGATGCCGGAATAACCGGAAACGAGCACGAACTCCGTGGTTCCGTGGGTCACAACGCGGTCGAAGGAAGCGAGCAGAGCTTCGATTTCGCGCTCTCGGCCGTACAGCCGTTCCTGGATCAGCAGCCGACCTGGTGCATCCTGCGTTGCGAGCGGGAACGGGTTGATCCCCGCGCCTGACTCCCAGGCCGCCAGACACTTCCGAAGATCGGCCTCGACGCCGGCGGCGGTCTGGTACCGCTCCTCAGAGGTCTTCGCCAGCAGCTTCATCACGATCGCCGACAGCGGCCCGGGGATCTGTGCCCGCTCGTCGGGCGGCGTCGGCTGTCGGGCAATATGGCAATGGACCCACTCCATCGGATCGGTAGCACTGAAGGGCAGTGTGCCCGTCAGCATCTCGTAGAACGTGATGCCCAGAGAGTAGAGATCGCTGCGGGCATCGATCGAGCGGTTCATTCGGCCGGTCTGCTCCGGCGCCATGTACGCGAGCGTCCCGGCGATCTCTTCGGGTGCTTCAGGGGTCTGACGCTCGCGGGGCACGTGGACAGCAATGCCGAAGCCAGTGAGCCAGACGGCGCCGCTCGCCACATTCACGAGTACATTCGCTGGCTTGATGTCTTTATGTATGAGACCTCGCTCATGCACTTCGCGCAGCGCACCCACGAGCGGGATCGCGATGCGTAGAAATTCCGATATTTTCAGGGGTCGGTCGAGCCGCTGATCGAGGGGCTCGCCTCCCGGGTCCTCGAGCACCAACGCCAGGTGGCCGCGGTAGCGGGACAGCGCGACGGGCCGTGCCGCCCAGCCATCATCCAGCTCGGCGCGGAGCGCATATTCGTGTTCGAGCCGCTTGAGGCACGCGAGCGAAGTGTCTTTCGCAGTGACGAGCAGGACCGGCGGCAAGCTATCGCCGGAACCTCGGTACAGGGGGAAGTCCCCCTTCCGGAGCAGCGAGATCGCGTAGTCCGAAAGCTTGCGCACGAGGGTACCTTCCATTGCCAGCGCTCCGCGACGGGGTCACGCCCCCAGCTGCTCCACACCTGGGTTCAAGCGACCGGCGCGAAGTCCCTTGCTGTTGCAGCGGAGTGTAGTCCCCAACAGCACAATGTGGGGGCAACTCCTGTCGAGTTTCGCTCACGCTTCAATCACGGCGGCGCGGATTTCATTTGAAATCCGGGCTCCGCGCCGCGAAACCATGCCGTAATTGTCCGCTGTCAGTCTGAAAGACGGTGGTAAGCATTATGAATGTCCCGCCGGCGGCCGGACGCACCACAGGCTGTGGCATGAGCGTTGCGCGAGCAGGGAGTAATGGCTTTCGTCAAGTACAAAAACATTTCCGGACGTGCCGGAGATCCATACCGAGTTGATCGATCGCCCAAAAAAAAGCCGCTGTGCTGAAGCCCGCCCGATCGCGGGCGACCGTTTCCCATGTGTCAGGATGACGCATGGGCATGCGGTTGCAACATATGCTGGCATGGGAGCTGAAATTCATGTCGCCGATGAAGGAATTCCCTCCACTAACACCAGGCGTTAGGCGTCGATGTCCGGAATCGGAATTAAAGTTACAGTTGTAACTGTGAGCCGCGCCGCTGCGGCTCGCGAGATGCCATGGTGCTCTCGGGAGCGCTATGCCGGAATGTTAACGTTGTGTGAACAATCGTAGCGCTGCAGAACTTCGCGCCGCATCTGCACTCGTACCATGGACATGGACCCTGGAGGTAATGAGTCATGCGGCGCGCGAATGATCTGCTCGGAGTTTCTATCGGTTTAATCGTCACACTTCCTGCCCTGCTTGCCGGATGCCTGCAGGGTGATCCGCCGCTGGATTCAGACGGTCGAGCCGCGTTTGACAACTCAGCTGTTGAATCCAAGGAGTTGCCCGAAGTCGTTATCACTGCATCGCGGCCCAAGTCAAAACCGATCGTGTTGTCAGGGCATGAGCCGGGCTCGGTGTCTCATTGAGCTGCAGGCTGGGCGTGAGACGTCATGCAAGCTCGGGCTGCAGGGATACCTGCGGCAGCGTCCTCAACTACGAGTCATTCCTCTACGTTAAAACCCAACTTCCGAGCGGCGAGCTCGTAGCATTGCGGATGAGGATTTCCGATGGTCATATCCTCAGATGTTGCCGGCACCGGCGGGTGAGTAATGCGTGCGGCCTTCGGATTGCCATGTAAACGAGGCGACGCTCGCGATCGAGCTTGCAAATGACAAAAGGAGCCGCCGACATAACCATCGAGGCTCGAAGACGAACCGAGGTAGGAAGTTCCTCGCCCCGCATGCATACAATCCAACATCCGACCCCACCGCCGGACGAATATTGAGGATGGCGACGGTCGTCTGCGCGTCTTCCTGAACCTGCACATTGGTTGTCCGACCGGGAGGCGCAAAAATCGACTTCCTTCGGTAGAATCAAATATGGGAGGTGGGAGCGCATTTTGCTGCCACGAAATCGCGAGCTTCGACCGAGGCTGTCATGGCGCACGAGGCTTCCTTCATACGAGGAGTCACAGCCGGACACAATGCCAGCACTACGGTCAAGTCGTCCGAAGGAGGGCAATCATGTGGTCTCAGTACTCCGATGACGAGAAGCTCCTCACGAAAGGAGAGGTCGCTCGGCTGTGCCGCGTGGATGTACGGACAGTTGAACGATGGGTCATGGCTGGAAAGGTCGGGTGTCACCGTACCCCCAGCGGCCGCGTGTTGTTCCGGAAGCATGACGTGCTCACGGTAGTCGTTCCAACAAAGGCATTGCTGCGCGATCACTGATCGCCAGCAGGCTGCGTCACTCCCGCGACATCTCGCGACATTTCCCGACAGCACGCGTGCTCCATGTTGCGTGCCACAAGTCTCGCGACTATGTTTCGGACCACTAGCGAATGCTGTTGTAGGCAGGCAAATCAGCCCAGCGACTGAATCGTAGTTGAGCAGGGGAGGGTAATCATGCGCGTACTCGTCACCGTGTCCGGCACCTTAGCCATGTGTCTGGGAGCCGCGATCCTATCTAATGCCGTGGCGTGGGAGGGAGAGCCCCCTCCGCCGATCTATAACCCTTATCCACCTGGGATTCTCCCGCCCGATTTGAACTCAGAGCTCGCCAGGGTTTTGCGGGAGGTGGATGTCATCGAAGGGCGAGCCCTTCAACGATGGCACGCCTTAACCCCCCCGGTTCTGACTGGGCAACCGCCGACACTGCAGGGCACTGGAACCGAGGCAATAGAAATTCTCGGCGAGCTCATGAATTACGACAAGACCATATCGCCTAACGAAAATGTGGCCTGCGCGTCATGTCACATGCCCTATGTCGGCTTCAGCGGACCGATCCCGTCGGTGAATCTGACGATGGTCGCGTATCCCGGAACGGCTCACTTTCGGGCTGGCAAGCGCACAGCGCAGCGATACCCGTATGCACCGTTTTTTCCTGTGCTGCAGTACAACCAGGCGCAAAACTCTTTCTTTGGTGGAAACTTCTGGGATTCACGCGCGACGGGATATCTGCTGAGGAATCCCGACGCCGAACAGGCACAGCATCCCCCCGTCGATACCCAGGAAATGGGCAACCCTGACACTGCTTGCATCGTGTTCAAGCTCTCGAAGGCCAAATACAGACCTCTCTTCGAGCAGGTATGGGGGAAGGGCTCGTTGGATATCCAGTTTCCAGGCGAGGCTGAGGACATCTGCGAAATCCCCGGAGGTGCTGCAATTTTCGGTTCGAACACCACCCCACTTCGGCTGAGCCCGGAGGACCGCCTCCGCGCAAACGAGGCCTTCAATCACTGGGGGCAGGCCATTGATGCCTACGAACAGTCTGTGCAGGTCAGCGCTTTCTCGTCGAAATTCGACGCCTACCTGGAGGGCACGTACACACTGACAGCGGACGAGAAGGCCGGTTACGACCTGTTCCGGGGCAGGGGAAATTGCAACTCGTGTCACCTGGACGGCAGGTCAACCGCCCCTACGCCACCCCCGCCGCAAGGGACCGCCCCGAACGGTCAAGACACCGGCGCAGCCGCCCTCACAGCGCCTTTGTTCACCTGCTTCGGCTCGTCCAATCTCGGTCTGCCCCTGAATCCCCGGGATGCGATCTACTATCAGGACAAGCCGGATTCCTTTGGGTTTACGGCCAATCCCGCCGGCTTTGGCTTCAGGGATTTAGGGTTGGGATCGTTCCTGAGAAGCGTTGCCGCCCCCAACCCAAACTCGACTTGGACACAATTTGCTCCAAAAAGCGATGGCCTGATGCAGACGTCTTCGGCGCGCAATGTGGCCATGACACCGTCAAGCTGTCCCACCACCGAAGCGCCAGGGCCTTACTTCCAGAAGGAGTTCTTTCATAACGGCTACATCAAGAGCCTGAAGCAACTCGTCCACTTCTACAACACGCGCGACAAGCGCGGCTACGCGTTCAACGTCACGTCCGGACACTGCCCGAAAGGAACGATCGAAAAGGTAAACTGCTGGCCAAAGCCAGAGGTACCGAACAACCTGGACATGACGATCGGCGATCTCGGCCTGTCGGATCATGAGGAGGACCTGATCGTTGTCTTTATGCGGACACTCACGGACGGGTTCACGAGACCTTACGCTAACAGCGATACCTATACCGGTGCTTGTAAGACGGGTGGTTCGGCTGCAACGCAAGGTAATGAGTTCCTCATCCCGACTCCGCCTCTGCCGCCCTGCTCAGCCGGGATCTGCGACGTCCCGCCTGTGCCCGGTCCGTTGCCTATCCCATAGGGTAAAACGGCGGACCCAATGGGACGACTGGAACTGAAACAGGGACGCATGGAGACCCGCCCGGGCCTCCATGCCTCTGGGCCCGCCTTGCCAGGGAACATCAATCGAGTCATTCGGCTGGAGATCTGTCCATGAATAGGCTTCACGTGAAACCGGCGAGTGTGGCTGCGGTCGCCGGCCTGCTGATCTCAAACTCAATCGCTGGCCAGTCAACGGCCTACAAAGCCGAGGAGCTTCCTCCTGCCGCGAAAGCGGCGCGCGTGCACATCACGCAAGGACCGGAGCTCGAATCGGCTGGCGACAATTCAGCCATTATCAGATGGAGAAGCGACAACCCCGGCGGGACGGACGAGCATTACGGGGTTGTACACTACGGTACTAACCCCAGGGAACTTACCCAGACAGCGAAGTCGCATATCCGACTGAACCGGAGCCATTCATACACAATTTTTCGCGTGCGCGTGGATGGCCTCGCGCCGCGGACAACGTACTACTACACGGTTGATTCGATGGAAGCCAACGGTAAGGGCGACGGGGTGAAGAGCGTCGTTAAGCGGTTCACGACTTCTGGCGCCATATCCTGAGGAGATCCAACGGTGGGCCGGGCATCGTCCCAGGTCAATTGTTCACGCAGCAATTCCGTCATACCTGACCTCCGTCATCATGCCGGTCTGCATGTGATAGAGATTGTGGCAGTGGAATGCCCACCGGCCCGGATTGTCGGCATCGAAGGCGATCCGCACCCGTGCGGGCCCGGGCATCACGAGCACGGTGTCACGCACGGCGCCCTGGATAGGCCGGCCGTCGACCGCGACCACTTGGAATGAGTGGCCGTGCAGATGAATCGGATGCGACATCATCGTCCGGTTGACCAGCTCGAACTCCACACGCTGCCCCTGCTTCACCATGAGTGGCGTGATGTGCGGCCACATCTCTCCGTCCATGGACCAGGAGTAGGGCTTCATGCTGCCGTCAAGCGAGATGGAGCGGACAAGATCCGCGGGACGCGTGCGGAGCGGCTCTGCGGCGGCGAGCCGCGTCTCGAGCGAAAGGTCGATCGGTGACGCGATCGGGCCTTGATCCGCAACCCGCGGGATGCGCGAACCTGGTCTAGCGAGGATGATTCCTGTCCGGCGTCGTGAGCCTTCGAGCCGCGCGAGCACTGGAAAGGCTCCAGTCCTCGGGAGATCGATCAACACGTCGAGGCGCTGTGCCATCGCAATCGGGAAGTGTTGGCCTGCGACGGGTCGGACGGCATGGCCGTCGACTGCGACGACGTTTCCGGTGAGCGCGCCGAGATCGATCCAGAACTGGCTCGAGGACGCCCCGTTGATGATCCGAAGGCGGACCCGCCCGCTGTGGCCGACGTGCACGACCTCAGGATCGGTGAGGGTCCGGTCGTTGGCGAGGAACGCATCGAAATCAACGTCATTGAGGTCCATGCGTGGGGCCCCAGCCCCGGTCATCTGCATGGCCGTGGCGTCGCGTCCCATCATGTTCATCATGCCGGCCATGGCAGAGTGTTGCGCAATGACGGCGTGGCCGGAACTGTCGTCGGTTCGTTGCGCAAGCTCGCGAGGCCTGCCTGCATTCGTGTTGATGAGGCTCGCGAGCACCTCCTCGGGACTACGGAAGGTGAAATCGTGCAACATCAGAACGATTTCCTGTCGATCCTCGCGTAGCGCAATTTCATCCTCGACGATCAGAGGCGCGGTCATCAGAACTTGTTCCTGCATGCCGTAGTGCGAATGCATCCAATACGTCCCGGGAATGGGAGTGTAGTCGTAGGATTGCACCGCTCCGTCTGCCAACGGAGGAGTCTCGGGCCACGGGAATCCGTCCTGCGTCCACGGCGGCAACTGGCCGTGCCAGTGGACGAGCGTCTGCTTGCCGCTCTGATTTGCGAGATCGACACGGAACCGTTCACGCACTCCGAGCCGGATGCCCGGGCGTCCATCCGGTCCGATGAGGCTGTAGACTCTCGCCGCGCGGCCATTTACCTCAAGTGTTCGCGTTCCGGCGACCAAGCGCTTTTTGGCTTCCGACGCCACGCTCCGCGACACGGGCAATGTGGAGAGAATGCCGGTGGCGACAGTGGCGGCGAGGAACGTGCGACGGGAGAGTGGACTCATCGTGGCCCATTCGTCGGCCCGGCAGCTGCCGTGGAGGGCAGTTTGAAGATTGCGACCGTGTCACCGTAGGGATACGTCATCTGGAAGTTGCCGCCTGCGGCCACCGCAACGTATTGCTCGCCATTCACCTGGTAGGTTATGGGCGGAGCGTTGACGCCGGCGCCCAGGTTATAGCGCCAAACGCGATCACCGGATTTCGCGTTGAAGGCATCGAACCAGCCGTTGCCTTCACCCATGAAGACGACATTTCCGGCCGTTGCCAGAGCGCCGCCGATCAGCGGCTGCGGCGCTTTGTATTGCCAGGCAATCTTCCCGGTCTCCACGTCCAGCGCGACGAATGGCCCATCCTGAATTCCGCTTGGGGCGACGTTCGTGAACGCGCTACCCAGACGGATGAGCCCCGGAGCACTCTGGGCGGGTTTCGTAGTGAAGTGCATCAACTGGTCCATCGCCAGGATGTAGAGATAGTGCGTCTGCGGAGAATACGCGGGCGGTGACCATTCCGCGCCGCCGTTCGCACCGGGCAGCATGTCAACACCGGCGCGCGTCGGCGTACTGAACATGTTCTTCGACATCATGACGTAAGGATCGGATCTGCGGATCAGCTTGCCCGTCCGCCGATCGACTATGTATACCCAACCGACCTTTCCCGCCTCCGCGGCAGCCGGGATCGTTTCGCCGTTCTGATGTACATCGAAGAGCACGACATTGCTGACCGCGTCGTAGTCCCAAACATCGTGCTTGACCTCCTGGTAGTACCACTTGAGCTGGCCGCTGTGTACATCCAGCGCGACGATGCTGTCGCTGTAAAGGTTGTCCCCGCGACGGCCCGTCCCGTCGAGGTCCGGGTTCGGGTTGCCCGTGCTGAAGATGACCAGCCCCAGCTGCGGATCGATGGCGGGTGTTGTCCAAACCATCGCGCCGCCCCGTTGCCACGAGCTGCCCGAGTACGTCTTCGGATCAGTCGCCATCCAACGCCAGCGCTGCTGCCCGGTCTTCGCGTCGTATGCCGCCACGAAGCCCCGCAACGCCCATTCGCCCCCGGCGCTGCCAACAATGATCATTCCGTCGTAGATTTGGGGCGCGAGCGTCTCGGAGTAGCCGCCTTGCGAGCTGACGATGCTCGTCTGCCAGACGGTGTGGCCGTCGGTGGAATCGAGTGCCAGGAGGTGATCGTCGAGCGTAGCGACATATACTTTGCCGTAGCCGACCGCGACGCCGCGATTGACCGGACCGCAACAGACCTGGAATGGCCCGAGATTGTATGTGACGTCCCACAGTCGCTCGCCGGTCGCCGCGTTGACCGCCATGATCATCATCTTGCTGTTGACCACCGGCGTCGTGATGTACATCACGCCATTGACGACGACTGGGGTCGTCTCGAAGCTAGCCGTCATTCCCGTCTGAACGAGTGACACCAGGTTCAGGGATTTCGCGTTGTCGGCCGTGATCTGCTTGAGGGGTGAATATCGCTGGTTATCGTAGGTACGGCCGTGCAGAAGCCAATTGTTCTCGTCGGATGCCGCATTGAGCATCATCGAGTCCGTGACGGTCACGTTGGCACCGGCCGGAAGCTGAGCGTAAACCTTGCGGACCGGGGGTGCAGCGCGCACGATTTCGTCGGTGTTAGGTCCGGTCGGGGTCTGGCTGAGGCTTTGCCCCGACATGTGGATCTGGCTGAGTGAGCCGAGGTGTAGCGGTGTATTGCCGGAGGCAACGCCATTTCGCGAGAGAACGTATGCAGTTACATCCAGATACTGTTGCTGGCTCAAGCTCCCAGGCTGATTCTGAGGCATCTGGCGGCTGATGAAGTCATACAGTTGTGCGGCCGTTCCGGCGCCATATGCCTGCCGGAACATCTGACCCATGAGTGGCGGCCCGGATCCGCCCTGTAGACTTGCACCGTGACATTCCGTGCAGTACTGCGTGTAGGCAGTTGCTCCGCGCGACGCTTGAGCACTCGTGTAACCACCGTCCGATTTCGTCTTGGCACCCGCAGAGCTCACTGTAAGCACGGCAACGATAAGTAAGACTGATCGCATGGCAGCTCTCACCCTTTGACTGTCTCAAGAGTTTGGCCGCCCGAATGTCACCGCCGAGTTTCAAACACTCAGTGTGAAGATTACAGTTGAAACGAAAGTCAAGTGTCAGGGACCGAGAAAGTCCTTCTTGCCGATCTCGACGCCATTGTGACGAAGGATGGCGTAGGCGGTGGTGACGTGAAAATGAACGTTCGGCAGCACGTGATTCATTAGATAGGGCAGGGCTTCCATGCTTTTGGTGCTGCTGCGCGTCTGCCAGGACACGGTCTTGTCTTCACTACCGTCAATCTGCCCGGGGCGCAGAGTTTCCAGGTATGTGATGGTATTGCGAATTCGCAGTACCAGCTCTTGAAACGTCGCTTCCTTGTCCTCGTAGACGGGAAATTCCACGCCCGCAAGACGGCCGGCGCCGCTCTTGGCTGTATCCGATGCGAGCTGAACCTGTCGTGCCAAGGGGAACATGTCCGGGAATAGACGGCTGCCTAGAAGCACTGCTTCGTCAATCTTGCGTGCCTGCGCGTGCGCGGCGCCTTTCTCCAGGATCGCGGTCAGATTGTTGAGCGCGCGGATGAACGCCGGGACCGACGCTTGAAACATTGAAATGGTCATGGATGCCTCCGAAAACTGAACCCGCTACCTTACCGGGTTTTGTGCCCCATTTTTCGAAAGATGCGATCATCTGCGGATGACTGAATTTTCAGCTTTGGCCCTGACCGACCCTCTACAGCGCAGCCTCAAAGAGGTGGGATATGGGCAGATGACGCCGGTTCAGGCCTCGAGTCTACCGGCGATCCTGGCAGGGCGAGACGTTGTCGCGCAGGCGCGCACCGGCAGTGGAAAGACCGCGGCGTTCGCACTTGGACTGCTCTCGGCATTGGATGCCACGTCGAGCAAGCTGCGCGGGCTCGTGCTGGTCCCCACGCGGGAGTTGGCTGACCAGGTCAGTCGCGAGATTCGCCGCCTCGCGAGGTTCATTCCGAACGTGAAAGTGCTGACATTGTGCGGTGGCGTGCCCCTGCGGCCGCATCTCGCCTCACTATCCCACGAGCCAAATATCGTCGTTGGCACGCCGGGTCGCATTCTCGAGCTGATCCAGAAGGAAGCATTACCGCTCCAAGCCATCCGTGTGCTGGTACTCGATGAAGCCGATCGCATGCTCGATATGGGATTTGCGGACGATCTGCGCAGTATTCTGAAAGCCACACCGACGCAACGTCAGACACTACTTTTCTCCGCGACCATCCCGCAATCGATCCGGGAGATCAGTCGAGACCTGCAACGTGATCCCCTCGATATCACGTTGCACAGCGAGCCCGATGAGACAACCATCGAGCAGACGTTCTTCGAAGTCGAGGCTAACCAGAAGCTGGCAACGCTTGAAGCGCTGCTTCTGCAGTACCGCCCGGAATCCGCAGTCGTGTTCTGCAATACTCGAGAGGACGTCCGTACTGTTGCCGGAGAGCTTGCCGCTCACAAATTTGCGGTGCTGGCCCTGCATGGGGAACTCGATCAGCGCGATCGCGAGGAAATGCTCGTGCGCTTCGCCAATCGCAGTTGCACGGCCCTGATCGCCTCCGACGTCGCGGCGCGCGGGCTCGATATCACCGACCTTCCGATGGTGATCAACTTCGATATGGCCGCCAACGCGGACCTGCATCTGCATCGCATCGGCCGCACCGGTCGAGCCGGCCGTCGCGGCGTAGCCTTGAGCCTCTGCCTACCGCATGAATTGAATCGCGCGAAACTGATCGAGGATCGCCTCGGCGAACCGCTTCGGTGGGAGAACCCGACCTCTCCCACTGATAGTGCGCCGTTGCTCGCTCCGTTCGTTACAATTGCGGTCGACGCTGGTCGTCAGCAAAAGCTGCGCCCCGGCGATCTGCTAGGCGCGCTGACAGGCGATGCGGCGATTCCAGCTACGGCTGTCGGAAAGATCGACGTGTTTCCCACACGCACCTACGTTGCTATCGCGCGCGACTGGCATGAAAAGGCATTGCAGGGGTTGCGCGCAAGTAAGATCAAAGGCAGGACCATCCGCGTTCGCAGGATCGGCAGTTGATGCCATTCTCCTCGTTAGGGTTATTGCCCGAATTGCTGCGTGCTGTCGGCGAGAGCAACTATCCCGCACCGACTCCGATCCAGCAGGAGGCGATACCGGCGATCCTCAAGGGCAGGGACGTGTGGGCCTGCGCACAGACCGGATCGGGCAAGACAGCTGCCTTCGCTTTGCCAGTGCTTCAGAACACGCTGAACCTTGATCGCGCTACACCGCTTCGCGTTCGCACGCTAATACTCGTCCCCACGCGCGAGCTCGCCGCACAGGTAGGGGAAACGATTCAACTTTTCGCACGCTACCTGCGACAGCCGCCCAAGGTAGTCATTGTCTTCGGCGGCTTATCTATCAATCCACAGATGATGGCGTTGCGCGGTGGCGCTGACATCGTCGTAGCTACTCCTGGGCGCCTGCTGGATCTGGCGGACAAAAATGCGCTGCGGCTTGCGGACGCAACAACGCTCGTGCTTGACGAGGCTGACCGACTTCTCGACCTGGGGTTTGCGGTTGAGCTCACAAGCATCATCGAGCGACTGCCACAGCGACGCCAGAACTTGCTGTTCTCCGCAACCTTCCCGCCCGCTGTCCGAGTGCTCGCGGAACGGTTACTACACGATCCGATACGGATTGACGTGCCTACGACCACTGCTACGCAACCCGACATCCTGCAGCGGTCCATTCACGTTGACACGGCGCGCCGCACCCAGCTTCTACGTCACCTCATTGAAAAACATGGCTGGACCCGGACTCTGGTATTCGTCGCGACCAAGTATGCCACCGGACACGTCGCAGAGAAATTGCGCCGGGCAGGAATACCCGCGGCCGCCTTCAGCGGTGACATGAGTCAGGGCGCCAGAACCAAGGCGCTTGCCGACTTCAAGGCAGCTCGTGTAAAGGTTCTGATCGCCACCGATGTCGCAGCGCGTGGCATCGATATTGCGCAGTTGGCGGCGGTGGTAAATTACGACCTGCCGCGCTCGACCACCGAATATGCGCATCGGATAGGCCGAACGGGACGCGCAGGTCAAAGCGGCGTCGCGGTGAGTTTCGTCACTGCCAGCGCCGAGGAGCACTTCCGATTGATCGAAAAGCGGCAGGGCCTGCGTGTGCTCCGTGAGATCATCGCGGGATTCTAATCCAAGCGAGCTCTACCGACCGCCGCCCTCGGCAACGCTCGTACGGCTCAGGTTCTCGCCGGGAGGCACGTGCTGTTTATCAATGAACTGACTGTTAGTCTCCATTGGCTGTTGTTTTCGCTGTCAAAGAGGCTTCCATCGATATCAGCCGCATGCAGGACATTGCCGGAATAAATGACGATCCTGTTGAATGCAGAATCGACCGAGTGCATCCGTTCAAATAGAGCATTGCTGCCGTTCATATATTCTCTCGCAGGCGGGCCGAGAGTTTTCATGTTGCGATTCAGGGCAGCTCTGTAGTTGCCTTCATTATCGCCGTTTATTTTTTCATAGCTGGTCGTTCTATGCCGATAGAACGAGGTTCCGGAATTGGCGCGGTCGAAAAGATAAATGATGGCAGCGAATACTCCCGGATCGGTGGAGTCATAGTGCGGGATTCTTTGTAGAGGCAGCAAATCCGCACGGCTTTTGTTGACAATGGAGAAGAAGCTGGCATCGTCATGGATATGGCAGCCTTCTTCCAGCATGCCTGTAGAGTGAAGCGTACGGGTGAGCCATGCGCGGAAAGGCCGTGAGAATTCTGCCGGCAGTCGAGCGCGTACACCAGGATATAGATTGCTGTCGTCTTCGACGAATCTATGACCTAGTCCGAATTCAGCCAGCCGTTGTGGGCGCAGGAGAACGTTGTCCGCCACGGTCACTGCGATAGGGCATTTTCCAACACGAGCCGAGCTGACATTCGCGTTCGGATTGAACGCGAACATACTTTCATCCTGTTCGCGGTCGCTCATAAATCCGGCATTCCGGCAGCAACTCTCATTTCTCGTTATCGCGCCAGGCGCGATTGAGCGCTTCCCGCTCATTCCTCAGTCGGACGAGGTTGAATATCTGGCCGGTGGAAATAATTACAGAGTAAAGTAACTCCATTACCCCGTCATTCCATAACATTTCAATCTTATCTTTGCCGAGAGACCTGAAGCGATCTTCGTCTATGCTATACAACCCCTCGACCTGCAGGGGTTTGCCATCCTCAAGAACGATATCCAGCACAATCGGACAAAGAAGATCCAGAGATAAAGCCGTGTTGATGAGGCTGCTGGTCTGTTGTTGACCGTCGATCAGCTCGCGCAGGATGGATAATATTTCTTTCAGATAGGGTGAATCGCTCCCGTCGCCGTCAACTATGGAGTTTTTTCCGGAAGCGGTGAGGCACGGGCTTTCGATATCTATGCACAGAACATTGTCCTTCGCGCCGCTCGCCGTATCGGCCATTCCGACAAAAAAAGGCCGCCGCCGTATGTTGAGCGGAACATAGGCGACATCGAGTTTCGTTCCGGACCAGAACAGGTTTTCTTCTGGTTCCAAACCATTCAGAACGTAGGGGGCGAAGCGGCCCGTTTCGGGGTTTTTTGCGAAGACGATCGGATACTGTATAGCCGCTTTGCGAAATTCGCTCGCGACGATGGGTATCAGGTGCTGCCTGGCGGCGGACGCCTCGGCCAGGTCGGGACTTATCTTGAGTTGCGAATGTTCCTCGCGCGATAGCTCGACTAGGTGCATTTTAATAATCCCGACAGTGTTCTAGATCCTTTGCAAGCCAAATTCTTTTATCTTGTTGATGAGACTGCGATTGTTCGGAAGGGCTTTCGTCCATTTGATCTTCAAGCTCTCATTGCGCGCAAAAGCCTGCTGAACGGCGCTCGCATGACCATTCGGCTCCCGATCCGAGGTATCCATTCTGAAGCCCATGCCAAAAAGGACATATTGATAACTCGCGGCGGGAAACATTTCCGCATTGCTCGTAAAATCCTGATCGCCGGGCGCTCGATAACGCCACAATTCGATCTGATCTTTCAGGCTATCAGGAATGCTCGCGGGATCGCGGTTGTCGATCCAGAACTGCGAGTCCTCGCGCTTGCTGAGGATATAGTGAAGCTTGAGAAAATCGATGATCCGATCCCACCGATATTGGGTCGTCTCGTTGAAACGTTTTGCGAGCACGTGCATCGTCTCGCGCGTCGCCGGCAACATTCCGCCGATCATTTCTGCAGATAGCTCGATCAGCACCAGCGCGGATGCCTCGAGGGGCTCCAGGAAGCCGCCAGCGAGCCCGACGGCCACACAATTGCCCTTCCAGAATGTCTGGCGGTGCCCGGCATGAATTTTGATTTCCCTGGGTTGGAGCGATCGGTGTTTCTCGCCGATATACGCTTGCAGTTCGCCGAGCGCGGCATCGGCGGTAGTATGACTACTGGAAAATACATAGCCCACGCCCCGGCGGCTCTGTAGCCCAATGTCCCAAATCCAACCGTGTTTCTGCGCGGTCGATACCGTATGCGGAACGATATCGCTGTCCTCGGCGTCGTATGGCACCTGTACGGCCAAGGCGCGATCGATGAACAGCACGTCGCTGCAATCGATGAAGGGGACACCCATCGTTTCGCCCAGCAGCAGCGACCTGAACCCTGAGCAGTCGATGAAGAGGTCGCCATCGAGTTGTCCCGACTTGCTCGTCTCCACATAGGCGATGTCGCCCGACTCGCTTCTGATCACACTTGTGACGTCGTCCACGACATGATGGACGCCAAGCCGTTTCACGCAATGATCGCGAATGAACGAAACGAAGCGCCCAGCATCCAGATGATAGGCATAGTTGGCGATCCCGGCATATTCGGGAGACGTTATGAGTTTAGGCGCGAGTCCCAGCTCGCATACCGCCTCCTGGTAACTGACCGCATTGGAGAAAGAAGGAGCGTCTTGGCGCTTTTTCGCATATTCCATCCAGGCCGATGCCAGGTCCAGACTCGGAAAACCTTCGGGCAGCACCAGGGGGTGATAATAAAAGTCCGATGGGTCACCGGTTACCCAGCGCGCAAACCTGGCCCCTTGCTTGAATGAGGTATTGCACTCGCGGAAAAAATCGGTTTCCGAAACACCCATTTTTTTCAGTGTGGTGCGCATCGTCGGCCAGGTACCTTCGCCGACGCCGATCGTGCCGATCGTATCGCTCTCTATCAGCGTGATCCGGATGCCATGCCCGTCTTCCGAGCGGCGGTGGCGCGCGGCGATGATCCCGGCTGTGAGCCATCCTGCGGTGCCCCCGCCCACAATGCATATCGATCGAATCACGTGCGGCATAACCAATTTCCCCGCGGACAATTGCTGCCAACCTCGATTCATCAGTCAGGCCGACGAGGGGATCGTAGCGCCAATCAGGCGAAACGAGAATCGAATTGCCGGGGACGTACGACTTGCGTCCCCGGCAGCAACCCATGCAGCAGCTCAAAAGCTCGCGCGAAAACCCACCTTGTACCTGGCCCCGCTATCCTCGGCAGAGACGAACTGGTTCTGATAGTAGGCGTACTTCAGCACTGGGGTATTCGTAAGGTTGACGCCTTCGGCGAAGACCGCGAATTCCTTGCTGATGTGATAGGTGGCGCTCGCATCCAGCTGGTAACGGGCTCGGACCTGCGTAACGGCCTGTCCAGCGCCGTTGAGTGGAGGCGGCGAGAGGTACTGCAGGAAGTGATCGCGCCAGTTGACCGCCGCGCGAGCCTCAAACGAGTGCTTATCGTAGAACAGTATGCCGTTGGCCGAGTTGGATAGGCCGGTAAGCGCGAACTTGTTGGTGAGATCAGCCGTGTTCAGGGCCTTGTCGCTATGCGCGTACGTACCGTTGATCTGGACACCAAAGCCGCTGTCTCCGAAGGCTTGCGTAACCGCCGCTTCTACCCCGTCTACGACCGCACTTGGCCCATTCTGGGGAGCTGTGATAGTGAATTGCGCGGGCAATCCCGATGCAGGATCGAGCAGCGGCGCCTTGGCAGTATTGTTGACCGGTCCGGTTGTTTGATTCAAAACAATGAAATTACTGACGTTTTTGTAGAACAAGCCGAGCGAGACGTAGTTTGACTGACCGTAATAATATTCAAACGACATATCCAGGTTGTTGGATCTGAACGGCTTCAGGTCGGGATTTCCGCTGGCGGCCGCGAAATTTCCCGGCCGCAGCGTCACCAGGGTTGTCACCGGGGAAAGCTGCTCGAGCGTCGGACGCGTCATCGTCTCCGAAGCGGCAAATCGCGCGACGAGGGCATCGGTCAAATCCCACCTGAACGAAAGACTCGGCAGAATATCCGTATAGTGGCTCGAGCCCGAGACCGTGCTCGTACCCGAAGTCGTAACCCCGTATTGCGTAGCGTCGTTGGCCAGCTTCGTCAGCGCAACGAACTGCGTCGCCAGGCCGTTGATATCCGCGTGAGTATCTTCGACGCGCACGCCGACCACGCTGGTGAACTTCCTTCCCGCCAGATTGCCGGCGAACTGCGCCTCCAGATAGCCGCCAAATACTCGCTCGATGACCAACGCATTGTTCACTTTGGGCGGAGCGAAGGTGAACCCCGGGTTGATCAGTTGCTGTTGAGCGGTGATCGCATCGAATAATTGCTGGCCGTCGAACGTGAGCCATTGCGTCGGCAGACGATTCGAGCCGCTTACCCCGGAGAGGAAGTTATTACCGAGGCTGAACACGCCAATCGGAACACCCGGGGGCGCCGGGTTATTGTAGCCACAGGTCGTGCAGCCTGTACCGCCATCGTTCGAGTAGAGCGAGGTATCCTTTCTGTCTCGCGAAAAGAATCCGCCCCAGTGGAGATTGGCCAAGCCTTCGTCCGGGCTGTC
Organism: Gammaproteobacteria bacterium; assembly: GCA_028293745.1. Classification (GTDB taxonomy): domain Bacteria; phylum Pseudomonadota; class Gammaproteobacteria; order Steroidobacterales; family Steroidobacteraceae; genus 13-2-20CM-66-19. The sequence goes on from JAQGOF010000047.1 coordinate 62,741, forward strand.
GCCCTTGAAGGTGAAGTCGGCGTGCAGCTGACCAACTGTATCCGTGACTCCGTAGCCTCGAAGGAGCATGACGTGTTGGAAAAGCGGCTGCGAATCGCCCACGACACCGGCGCCATTCTGGATATAGCCGGTCGCGTACGGCAGAATCGCACCGTCCGACCGGTAGCGAATCGTCTGCCCGGTATAGCCGAGCAAGGCGAGCTCGCTCTCCTTTCCACCGTTCGGGTCTTCGGTGGCGCGTGAGTAGCTGCCGTCAAGACTGAGGTTCACCCGATCCGAAATGTTCCAGTCCGCGTTGAGACCGGTAGTGACCAGATCTGTCTTCTTGTCGTATTTCTTGTCATGGAAGTCGGACGCCTGGCCGACCGACTGTGTCATATCGATCACCGTCCCATTGGCGTCAGTCACGACGTTACTCAGGTTCGATGCGGTAAACCAGTGTCCATACGATCGCGTGTCGGTCGTGTTCGTGAACTTCGAATACAGCGTGTCAGACGTTAGCGTCAGATTATCGTTTGCCTTGTATTGCAGGACCAGAGTACCGCCAATACGCTCGCGATCCTCGAACTGCGCCTGGCTACCGAAGTCTTGAGGAACGAATAGATTGCCCTGCGGATTGCTGGCGGTTTTCAGTACCCCGGCACCGCCGTTGATCTGCGAAGTCGGAGTGCCGCCGTTGATGATCCAGCCATCCGTCGTCGCCGCATTGAGCCGGTCTTTGCGTCGTTGATAGCTGCCCGAAAGCAGCGCGCCGAATTGTCCGTCGGCGAACAAGTCGCTGACGAGGAACGAGGCGTCGGGCGCAGACTTGCCCGAATTCTGGTCACGGTTCACATCGACCGAACCGGAGGCCTTGAAGCCGGGATAATTGAATGGCCGAGCCGTCTTGACGTTGACAGTCGAGCCGACGCCCCCGGACTGCAGGCGTGAGGTTGATGACTTGTAAACCTCTACTCCGGAAACCAGCTCGGATGCCAGGGTGTCGAACGAAAACGCCCGCCCACTGGCCTGGCTGGGGTCGGTGGCTGTGGCGATTTGCCGGCCATTGAGCAATACCGTGTTGAACTCCGGCCCGAATCCGCGAACCGTAATGAAGGCGCCTTCCCCGCCGGAGCGGTCAATGGAGACGCCGGTGATACGCTCGAGCGACTCGGCCAGATTCGTGTCGGGCAACTTGCCGATATCCTCGGGCGCGATGGCGTCGACGATCTCCATCGAATCACGTTTGATCGCGCGTGAGGTGGTTATGCTGGAGCGAATGCCAGTGACAACGACTTCGGCCAGTGAGTCGTTCTGCTCACCGGGTGTGGGCGTCGCATTCTGCGCCGCGGCGGTTGAAGGTCGAGCGTTTGCTCCAGCCGCTTGACCGGCCCCATCCTGCGCCATCGCGCCGGTCGCTGCCATCATGGCCCAACAGGAAGCAGAACCATAACCCAGCGCCGCCCTGATCGCCGCCCTGAGCGCGGTCTTTGTTGTCATTGTTTTCGCAACAGACCTGTCGGCGCGCTCGCGCCGCGAAATCCCCAATCCAGTCGCCATTCTTCCCCCTCCCGAAACAGTTGGTTGACTGTGGGCCGAAGAATTACACCCACGATGACAACGTTGTCAAACTATCCGCCATCATATTTTTGCAACGGATGCGTAAGCGATTGAATCTGCAAATTATTATATTGTGTACCAAAAAGACAACGTTAGTACTTTTTTGAGCGCGGCGGACGTTCTCGAGCCGTACCCGGATATGCAAAAGCGGGCCCCGCCTGGCCGGCCATCCCCTTCCAATTTCCGGTCGCCCAGGCAGGCCTGGCGGCTTCTGTGGTGGAATTGTTATGGATCGGACTCGAGATGACAATCACAAGTTTTACATTTTGGATAATCCACGTCTGACACCCACTTGGGCCGAAGGGCCGAAGGAGTTGTCCGATGCGACGAAGGACCTACGCGAAGCCAGCCGCGAGGCGCTCCAGTCAATGGCCGGTCATGCCCCTCGTCAGATAGAGGCGTCCATCAATCACTAGCGGGGTCGTCTCGAATCCGCTTCTGGTACCGACGCTTGAGCCGCCCGAGACATTCCCAGTATGGAACGTCCAGGCCGGTCGCAGTTGCCCGACATTGTTGGGAGTAATTTGCGTGAGTGGTGAATAGCGGGTGCCGGCCGGGTCGCGACCGTACCATGGCCATTCATCAGCGACCGTGTTGCAGCTTACTGCGAGTGCCGCGACATTCGCCGCCAACAGCACCGGCGGGCGGGACCGAGTCACCCAGCAGCCGCGGAGTTTCAGCAGCTCCTCACAGCGTTGGGCGCTTGCCCGAGTCGGCGTCAGCGGGTGGCAGATCGAGAATGTCGCGGCCGAGTTGTGCCTCACCGACGAGGAGGAGCAGGTTGAGCTAAGGGAATGCAGAGCCGGATTCACGGCTCGATGGAAGCTGCGGGTCGCCCAGAATACTCCATGGTGGAAGGACAACGGCCAGCCGCAGGACGTACTGAGCATATTCAAGAATCACGGAATCAACATGATTCGGGTGCGTCCCACATCCGCGCCCCCTTACGTCGATCCGAGCGTTACCGGCTGTCAAGGCAATGCGTGTTACGCCGAAACCGAGGCGCAGGATCTGGACCCGGCGAAGAGAGCCCGAAATCTGGGGATGAGCATCCAACTCTCACTTTTGTTCGACGGCGGGAACTCACGAAGCATACCGGCGGCCTGGGCCTCTGACACGTTACAACAAGCGCAAGCCGACCTCTACTCCTATGTCAAGGCTGAGATCGAACGCTATCGCAGTGCGGGAGTGATCTTCACGCTTGTGAACCAGAATGGGATTCCCTACGACGTCATTTGCCAACCGGTGAGCACTACGAAAGCGGTTTCAACACCAACGATCCGTGGTATCCGCCGTCAATTTCCAACCAGCGGCAATTCCTGCTTGATTTGCAGAGTGTCGTGAAAGCAGTGCCGGAACAGCTGGGGATGGGGATCGAGTATTGGGATCCCGAGGGCGTGAACATCCTGGCCTACGGAGGGCCTTATTATTTCAACGGTGGCTATCCTCCGGATTCCATCTATATCTGGAACGGGCTGACACTCTTCAACAATGCCGATACCAGTGGCAGCTCGAACCAGGCGGAGCCGAGCTACTCGGAATTGCTCACCGGAATCGACGCCCTGGGCAACAAGCTGGATCCGACACTGAAATATAAGTTGGTCACTCCCCACGGCAGCAATGGGCAATTCAGAGCAATGGCGCTGGTTTCCTCCAGGTGCGCAGCGCCGCTTATTTCCGGACGGCCGGTCTGCCTGCACGACCGCGAGCTGAGCTTTCGGATTACGCCCACCCTGTAGTTCGTCGTCGCGCGTCGAAATGAATGCCGCGTTGCCGGCGGTGAAACTCCTATCTGATTGCCGTAACCTGCGAAGCCTCTGCTCACGACGGCAGCGGCTTGCCAGCCTGCCACTCGTCCTAGGTATTGGCGGATCCCGCGTCAACCCTCGCGTATGATGGTGGTCCCTCAGTAAATCGCCGATCAACCCAAACGGCACGCCACTGCATGTCAGGGGGCACACATGACCAGGCTCGAAGGTAAAATCGCGCTCGTCACCGGTGGCAACAGCGGCATTGGTCTGGCCACGGCGCGGCAGTTCGTCAGCGAAGGCGCGTACGTCTTCATAACGGGACGGCGGGAATCCGAGCTGGCCGCTGCGGCACAACAGATCGGAAGAAACGTTACCGGCGTACCAGGAGACGTCTCGAACCTGGATGATCTCGATCGTCTTTTCGCGCGGATCAAGGAGGAGAAGGGTCGACTCGATGTCGTGTTCGCCAACGCCGGTGTCGCGAGGTACGCCCCCCTCGGCAAGATCACCGAGGAACTCTTTGATTCGATTTTCGATATCAACGTGAAAGGCCTTGTCTTCACGGTACAGAAGGCGCTTCCGCTGCTGCCGGATGGCGCTTCCGTGATCCTCAACGCGTCGGTTGTCGCGAGCAAAGGATTGGCATCCAACAGCGTCTATAGCGCGACGAAAGCGGCCGTGCGTTCGTTTGCGCGAACCTGGACGACGGACTTGAAGGCCCGCCGCATCCGCGTGAACGCGATAAGCCCTGGTTCCATCGACACACCCGGCATGAGTGACTTGCTGGCTTCGTCCGAAACGGGCGAACAGCGTCGGAAGATGATTACCAGCATTGTTCCTTTCGGGAGATTCGGCACAGCCGATGAGATCGCGAAGGCCGTCGTGTTTCTCGCATCGGACGACAGCAGCTACATCACGGGCACGGAGTTGTTCGTGGACGGCGGCTTTGCGCAAGTGTAGGTTTCCTGCATCACGCAGGATCCGGACGCCTCCTGCCGCTTAGCCATCCACCCGGCTGCGGCGCCCACCTGTGCTGCCCACTTCAACACAGCAGACACCCCGATCGGCGACCTGCTCGACAATCCGGCTGCGCACGCGGTCCTGGAAAAGCACGGCGCGGCTGGCAATGTTTCAATCGAAACATTCCGGCGGCCCGCTGAAACGGTCCGTACAACAGATGTCGTAATCATGAGCATAGAAGCGGCAGCGGTCATAGAGAGTCCGGAGCGGGGTGCCGGCTTCGCGCGTGAGGATCGGGCCGGCGTGCAGTGGGCGAGAAGCTCTAACAACATTTGACGGGCGCGGCGCAGGCAGTTTGTCAATAATTGCGTTGAGGCATGCACCAAAACGGGAGACGACTCATGACCACTGTTGCAGATCAATTCGCAGCAACCTTAACCGCGGCAGGCGTCAAGCGCGTATACGGAGTCGTCGGCGACAGTCTGAACGGTTTGACCGACGCCCTGCGCCGGCAGGGCAAGATCGAGTGGGTGCACGTCAGGCATGAGGAGGTGGCCGCGTTCGCCGCGGGTGCTGAGGCGCACATGACAGGCGCGCTTGCGGTTTGCGCCGGCAGCTGCGGGCCGGGAAATCTGCACCTCATCAACGGTCTGTTTGATTGCCATCGCTCACGGGTCCCGGTGCTTGCCATTGCCGCACAGATTCCTTCGGCCGAAATCGGTAGCGGCTATTTTCAGGAGACCCATCCGCAGGCGTTGTTCAAGGAGTGCAGCCATTACTGTGAGCTCGTCTCGGGGTCTAACCAGATGCCACGCGTGCTCGAGGTCGCGATCCGCGAGGCAGTGGGAAAGCGTGGAGTTTCAGTCGTGGTGATGCCGGGCGATGTCGCGCTGCAGGCGGCAGCAGACTCGCCGCCTCCCAAAGTCGCGGGCCTGCTGCCCCCCGTGCCCGTAGTCACACCGGCGTGCGACGAGCTCGACCGGCTTGCGGACCTGCTGAACGGCGACGGCGGCGTGACCATCCTCTGTGGCGCGGGATGCGAGGGTGCGCATCAGGAGCTGCTGGAGCTTGGTCAGCGCTTACAGGCTCCCATGGTGCATACCATGCGTGGCAAGGAACACGTCGAGTGGGATAACCCCTACGACGTTGGCATGACTGGACTGATCGGCTTTTCCTCGGGCTACTACGCCATGCTCGATTGCGACGTCCTGTTGATGCTCGGAACAGACTTTCCCTATCGGCAGTTCTATCCGCAGGGCCCAGGTGTACGTATAGCGCAAGTTGATATTCGGGCGCAGAACATTGGGCGCCGCGCGGCCGTTGATCTCGGTGTCGTGGGGGATGTGCGAGCGACGCTACAGGCATTGCTGCCGCTCCTTACTCAAAAGCGCGATATGGCGCATCTGAAGCAGGCGCAGGAGCACTTCGCCAAGGCGAGGGAAGGGCTCGACGGGCTGGCTCGCGGCACACCGGGCAGGCGATTGATCCACCCACAGCAGATCGCGAGCGCGATCAACAAGCATGCAGCCGAGGACGCCGTCTTCGCCTGTGATGTGGGTTTGCCGACAGTCTGGGCGGCGCGCTACGTGAAGACGAATGGGCGACGGAGGCTCATCGGCTCCTTCTGGCATGGTTCCATGGCCAATGCTCTGGCGCAGTCGATCGGCGTGCAGGCGGCGTTCCCCGGCAGGCAGGTTGTTTCGCTGTCGGGTGACGGCGGATTCGCCATGCTGATGGGTGATTTTCTCAGTCTTGCGCAGCTGCGGTTGCCCGTGAAGGTCGTCGTGTTCAACAACAGTGCGCTCGGCTTCATCGAGCTCGAGCAGAAGTCTTCGGGCTTCATCAACACCGGTACCGAGCTCGCGAATCCAAACTTCGCGGCCATGGCCGAGGCCGTCGGCGTACGCGGAATCCGCCTGGAGGATCCGAGCGAGGTCGAGGAGGGTATCGCTGCCGCGCTCGCCCACGACGGGCCGGTTCTAGTCGATGCAGTCGTCAACCGCACGGAGCTGGCTATGCCGCCCTCGATCACCGCCGAGATGGCGAAGGGCTTCACGCTCTACATGGTGAAGGCCGTCATGAGTGGCCGGGGCGACGAAGTGATCGACCTCGCCCGAACCAATCTCTGGCGTTAGGGGGAGCCTCATGGACAGTCTCGCTTTTCTCCTGTCCCGGCTGCAGTTTGCGTTCACGATCTCGTTCCACATCATCTTCCCGTCCTTCTCGATCGGGTTGATCGCGTGGCTGACCGTGCTCGAGGCGCTGCACCTGGCCACCCGGCGTCCGGTGTACCGTCAGGTCTTCGAGTTCTGGCTGAAGATCTTCAGCGTGGCGTTCGGGCTCGGAGTGGTCTCGGGCATCGTGATGGCCTTCCAGATTGGCTCGAACTGGAGCGATCTGTCGCGAATGTCGGGACCCATCCAGGGACCGCTGCTCGTGTACGAGACCTTCACCGCTTTCGCGCTGGAGGCGAGCTTCTTCGGCATCCTGCTCTTTGGCCGCTCGCGCGTGCCACCCTGGTTCTATCTGTTCTCGACCGCCATGGTTGCCTTGGGAACCACGCTCTCGGCGTACTGGATCATGGCCAACAACAGCTGGATGCAGGATCCGGTCGGCTACGTGATGCGCAACGGTCAGTTCGTGCCGAACGACTGGGTCGCGATCCTTTTCAGTCCGGTGCTCTGGGTGCGCTTTCCTCACATGCTGCTCGCGTCCTATCTCACCGGCGCCTTCTGCGTCGCCGCTACGGGCGCCTGGTACCTGCTGCGCGGCCAATTCCATGCCGAGGCACGCATCATGTTGTCGATGGGTTTGTACCTCGCGGCGGTCCTCGTCCCGCTACAACTGTTCTTCGGCCATCTCAACGGTGACTACGTTCACGACCGGCAACCGGTGAAGTTTGCCGCCATCGAGGGCCGCTGGCACGATGAGCAGCCGGCGAGCGAAGTATTGTTGGCAATTCCGGATCCGGCCTCCGAGACCAACAAATACGCAATCACCGTCCCGGTCCTCGGAAGTGTGATCGGCAGCATGAGCCTGCACTCGAAGGAGGTCGGGTTGACCGACTTTCCCCGCGCGGACCGGCCGCCCTTGATCATTCCTTTCTTCGCCTTCCGAATCATGGTCGGCTGCGGTCTCATCATGTTGCTGCTCGCCTGGCTCGGAACGTGGCTCAGCCGCAAGGGCCGCCTCGAACAGAGCAGGGTGTTGCTGTGGCTGATTTTTCTGAGCTTTCCTCTGCCGTTCATCGCGATTTTGACCGGCTGGTTTACGGCCGAGGTCGGGCGCCAGCCATGGGTCGTCTACGGGGTGTTGCGAACGGCGGATGCAATGACACCGTTTCTGACCGCGCATGCCGCTTTGACATCACTCATCGTTTTTTGCAGCGTATACACGCTCATATTCGCGTTCGGAGTCGTGTATATCTATCGGCTGCTGCGTGCTGGACCGGCAGGGGGCCTCGTTGAGCCGACCCCGGGCGCGGTCCCGCAACGGCCCCTGTCGGTAGTCGATGAGCCTCTCGAGCCAACCCCGCGGCTCGTCCCCGTCGTCACTTCGGCAGCGCATCGTCGCTCAACCGGAAACCAGCCGTGGTGACCTTCTGGGTATCCGTCCTCGCCGTCAGTGCACTGCTGTATGTGCTGCTCGACGGCTTCGACCTCGGTATCGGCATTCTCTTCGGTCTCACGCGCGATGAGGAACGGCGGCGCGCGATGGTCAGCGCCGTTGCGCCGATTTGGGACGGCAACGAGACGTGGCTCGTCGCCACCGGTGTGGTTCTGTGGGGCACCTTTCCCATCGTCTATGCGACGTTGATGTCCGCATTTTATCTGCCGCTGCTTCTAATGCTCGCGGGTCTCATCCTGAGGGGCGTGGCATTCGAGTTCCGAAACAAGACGCAGCGGATGCGTTGGCTGTGGGATGCAGGCTTTGCCGGGGGATCGCTCGTCGCCGCATTCATGCAGGGAACCATGATCGGTGCCCTGGTCGAGGGCCTGCCCATCGCCCATGGCGAGTACGCCGGCGGCGAATTCGGCTGGCTGAGTGCGTTTTCCGTACTTTGCGGCGTCGGGCTCTGTCTCGGTTACACGCTTCTCGGCGCCTGCTGGCTCATCAGAAAGTGCGACGGAGAAGTGCGCGCTTCGGCCTATCGGCTGATTCCATATCTGTCACTGGCGCTGTTGGTATTTCTGGTCGTCGTGTTCGTTTACGCGTTGGCCGAAAACCTCCAGGTCATGGGTCGGTGGCTCGACCGTCCGTACCTGTTTGCGTTTCCGCTGGTTGCGGCCGTCGCGGCCATCGTCCTCACTGTCAGCGTCCGGCACCGTCGCGACGGGCCGCCGTTCAGCATGGGTGCACTCGTTTTCGTAGCCGCCTTCGGCACCCTGGCGGTGTCGTTCTGGCCCTACATGATTCCGTTTTCGATCACTATCCAGCAAGCGGCTGCACCGCACTCGAGCCTGGCATTCCTGTTCTGGGGAGCGGGCCTTGTCGTCTTTCCCCTGATGCTGCTCTACACGGTGATGAGTTACAGAGTATTTCGCGGCAAAGTCCACCCGAGCTCGACGTATCACTGAGTAGCAACGCCTCGCGCAACAGGCTGCAGCGCACGCGCGGAATGGGCGAATTCGGCCGCGAAGCCTTCAATCTCGGCATGGCTATCCGGGAATTGCGCACTTTGAAGCAGCGGCCGGGAAGCCGGCCGGGTTTCAATTGAAATGCGAGCCTTTGCAACGTGAAATGATTCAGCAACTCTGCGCTCCAATGCTCGGGCAGCGGTTCGTAAATCAAAAATATAAGGCATCGGATGCGTGCAACGTGATTGTGGCCGGCGTGCGTCGAGACTGATTGGGCCCTTGCTGGATACGTCCGGCGTTGCGAGGCAAAGAGGATCCCATGAAACACGTCCAACACGAGGTACCTGGTGGGCATCAACGGCCGGCAGCAGTCGCCGGGTGGCCCTTCTGCCGTGGATGGACAAGGTAGTTGATATGGCAGCCCCCTTCGACAGATGGTTAGTCGGCCAATGCTCAGGAAGCCATTTCAAGTGAAACACCTGGACGGCTGGCAGACACAGCGCCGACATCTCTGGCCCGCAACCTGCCCATCCATCGATCATCGGAGCGCGTCAGCGCTGTTTCTCGAAGGAGTTTGCCATGATCAAGGCAGAGCAGGTCCATCCGACTGCGGTTGTCCTTACCCGGCGCGACAACCTGAAGCGAGGCGCAACCGCCCTCGTCCAGCGGCGGGAAAAGGCTTCAGCAACCATGACCGACGCGCCTTCGCCAGCTCGAGCCAATTCTGCATCGGCTACAACTTCGGGATCTTCGCGCCGGATCCTGACGCTCTCCTCTGGGCACTCAACCCAAGCGGCGGCGCAGGCGAACGAGGCAGCCGGGGGCATTCCGCTCGAGGCACGTTCTCGAAGCGAGCACTGATTCAAGGCGCGCCAACTCGAAATACGTGAGGTCCAGGACGCGATGAAGGAATGGGTTCTATACGTGATGACGTGGGCTTCCCAATTGTCCGGGTATCCGTTCCCGCATAGCATGCCCGATGTGCAGTTTGAATCGGAGGTTTGGTTCAGTCATCGCGCGTGCAAGGACCACATTCCGTGTCCAGTCTTCGGACTGTACGAGGACCATGACGTGGTGTTCCTCCGGGATGACTTGACCGACTCGGCCAAAGATCACCTCGCCGTCCACGAGTTCGTGCATTACCTGCAGCAGCACAGCGGACGGTTCGACTTGAACTCCTGTTTCGACACGGACGCGCGCGAGCAGGAGGCCTTCCGAGTGCAGAGGCGCTTTATCGCCGAGGTCCAGGGCGAGTTCACCATGTTCGGGATCCAACATATCCCCTGCCGGCCCGAGCCTTGACAAGGCGCGGCGTCGCGTGATTTCTCTGACTTTAGTCGTCCGAAGGAGAAGAAAATCATGTGGTCTCAACACTCAGATGACGATAAGCTTTTGACGAAAGGAGAGGTCGCTCGGCTCTGCCGCGTCGACATACGGACAGTTGAGCGATGGATGATGGCTGGAAAGGTCGGCTGCCACCGCACGCCGAGCGGTCGCGTGTTGTTTCGGAAGCGGGACGTGCTCACGGTCATGGCTCCAACGCAGACATCGTTGCGCGACCGCTGATCGGCAGGATCATCCCGGCTCCTACTCTGCCGGCCTGCGTGCGACTACGGGGACAATGTAGCCGGTGCTGGCTGCGGCTCTGCATGAAATAGCACGGTAAGGCCTTCTGCAATGGTCGGATGAGTCAGGATTGCATCACGCAACACAGTGTAGGGCGCGCCTGTCAGCATCGCGGTCTGCACGACGGCAATCAGCTCGCCCGCCTCCGCACCGAATGCTGTAAAGCCCAGGATGCGATCGCTATGCGCGTCGATCAATGCCTTGAGAAAACCGCGCGGCTCGGAGATCGTTCGCGTCCGCAGGACCGATGCCATGGGAATCCTGGCAATGCGATAATCAATGCCGGCCTGCCGCGCCTGCGTTTCATTCAGCCCGACCCGCCCGAGCTCCGGGTCAATGAACACACAGTAAGGGACCAGACGGTCGCGCGTACTTCGATTGCCGCCGTTCCAGTTGTCCCGCACGATCCGAAAGTCGTCGAAGCCAACGTGTGTGAACTGGGGGCTCCCGGCGCAATCGCCCACCGCCCATACGCCGTCCGCAGTAGTCTCGAGCCGTTCGTTGACGCGAATGTAGCTACGCGCATCGAGTTCGACGCCAGCTGTGTCGAGTCCGATCCCACGAGTATTCGGCTCACGGCCTGTTGCCACCAGAATGTCACTGGCATCGATGGCGCGCTCTTCAGCCGCAGTGCGCACTGCCAAGCGGATCCGTTCGCCGGAGCGGCCCTCCACGCGCAAGATCTGTGCGTTGAGAACTACTTCGATGCCTTCGTCCTCGAATAGCTGTCGCAACGCCTGGCTCACGTCGTTGTCCTCGCGGGCGGCAAGTTGCGGCGCCTGTTCCACGACGGTAACGCGACTGCCGAGCCGGCGCATGGCCTGTGCAAACTCCAGCCCGACATAGCCACCGCCGAGCACGAGCAGATGTTCGGGGACATGATCCAGTTCCAGGGCTTCAACGTGAGTAAGGGGCTTGCACTGGGCGAGACCCGGCACCTCCGGAATTGCCGCGCGCGTCCCAACATCGATAACGACTCGTTCGCCAGCGAAAACCCTGACACCGCCATCGGGCAACGTGACCTCAAGGGTCTTTGGTGCAACGAAGCGTCCCTCGCCGAGGATCAGCTCGGCCCCGCTGGCCTCGTATCGCTCGCGGTGCGCGGCAATCAAGCCATCGACCATCGCTCGCTTGCGCTGACGCACGCCTTTCATGTCCACATGCGTTTCGCCGGTACCGATGCCAAACTCCCGGCCGCGGCGCAACAGTGAGGCAACCCGTGCACTGTGAATGATGTTCTTGCTCGGCAGGCAGGCGATATTCGGACACGAGCCACCTATCAGGCCGCGCTCGACGAGAGCAACGCGGCGCCCGGCCTTGGCAAATGTCCAGGCGAGATATTTTCCCGCCTCGCCGCTGCCAAGGATGAGAATCTCGTAACGCTGGATATCAGCCATGATTATAACCTCGCGGTTCGAGGATGTGCGGTAAGGCGTCATCTTTCATCCCGCCGGTTGCCGGTCGGTTACCCCTCAGAACGCCAACCGCTACAATTGAAAGACGTCAGTGGCCGGTTCAAACACCCTGGTTGCGCGCCTGCAGCGCACGCGCGATCGGCTCGGCGATATCGCGGCGGATAAGCGGTTTGCGGAGCACGTCGATGATACCCACGGCCTGCGCGTGTTCGTTCAGTTGCGCGCTGCTGTATCCGCTCATGAGTATGATGGAAATATCTGGTCGCAACTGTCGGATCTCACGCGCAAGCTCAGTCCCCGTGAGGTCGGGCATCGTCTCGTCGGTCAGCACGAGATCGAAGCGCTTCGGTTCCACGCGAAACGCCTCCAAGGCGGCGACGCTCGAGTCATACCCCACCGGCTCGTAGCCAAGCTCGGAAAGCGTCTCTTCCGCGAGCGCAACCAACACTCGCTCGTCGTCTACGATCATTACGGTCTCGCCGTTGCCTCGCGGCAGATCGGCCGCCGGCTCCGCCAGGCGCCTTGGCATTCGGCCGGCGGCAGGCAGCCAGATCGCGAAGATGGTGCCCATGCCTACCTGCGTCGCCACGTCAATTACACCGCCGAAGTCGGCGACGATGCCGTGCACCAGCGCAAGGCCGAGGCCCGTGCCATCGCCGACCCGCTTGGTGGTGAAGAACGGATCGAACATACGCTCGAGCACCGCGGGTGGGATGCCGCTGCCGGTATCGCTGATCGAGAGCCGCGCATATCTACCGGTGCACAGCGTGCCGTGCGAGAGTAAGCGGCGCTCGGCGACCGCTACACGCTCAAGCAAGACCGTGAGCACGCCGCCCCGCTCCATTGCGTGCACCGCATTCGTGCAGAGATTCATGACGACTTGGTGGAACTGGGTCGGGTCGCCCACAACCGCCATGTCGGGCGCGTCGAGTCTCCTCTCGAGATCGACGTCAGCAGGCAGTGATGCTGCGAGCATCTCGAGCGTCTCTTCCACGACCGACTGCACCTGCACCTGCACGCGCTCGACCAACCCGCTGCGGCTGAAAGCGAGGATGCGGTCGACCAGTCCCTTCCCACGCGCGCCTGCTTGCATCACCTGATCGATCTGCCGGCGGACGGCGCCGCCTTCGGCCAGGTTGTTCTGTGCGAGCTCGGCGTAACCGAGGATCGCGCCGAGGATGTTGTTGAAGTCGTGCGCGATGCCGCCGGCGAGCCGCCCGACCGCTTCCATCTTCGCCGCCTGGCGCAGCCGCTGCTCGAGCCGCTCGCGTTCGGCCTGCGCCCACTTCTGCTCGGTGACGTCCTTCACCGCTCCAACGAAGTCGACGTCGTCCGTTTCAGTTCGGATGGCATGGGCGACGACGTGGAGATGTTTGACCCGGCCATCTGGCATTCGTAATCGAAATTCATGAATATAGTCCTGCCGCCCGTGCGCTGCGCGCTCGACGACCTGTCGGTAGGCGGGAATGTCTTCCGGGTGAATTCGTTCGCCTATCACGAGATCGACGGTAGGCGTAGTCGCCCGGTCGAACTCAAAAATCCGGAAGGTTTCCTCCGACCAGAAAATTGCTCCACTCGAAACGTTCCAGCCGAAGCTGCCGGTGCTACTCAGACGCTGTGCCTCCGTCAGGTAAGTCTCGCTCCGGCGCAGCGACTCCTCGGCCAGCTTACGGTCGGCCCTTTCTGTGGCTTCGCGCAGCGCGCGGACCACCGACGGGACAAGCCGCGATAGTCGCGTCTTCAGAACGTAGTCCGTGGCTCCAATGGTGAGCGCTTCAATCGCTACTTCTTCGCCGAGGGTTCCAGACACAAAGATGAATGGCACCTCGGGGCGCTTTTGCGCAGCGATTCTCAGCGCCGAAATGCCGTCGAAGGAGGGAAGCGTGTAATCTGCCAGGATGAGATTGAAGCACTGCCGCTCAAGTGAAGCACAGAAATCAACCTGGGTGTCAACACGTGTTACATGACAGGAAAAACCCTCTGTCTCCAGCATTAGCAGCACAATCTCTGCATCCTTGGGGTCATCCTCGAGATACAGAATGCGCAACTGGCAATTCACAATTGTCCAACTCCCAAATGAGTGCAATTACTTCTTGCGCATGCTTCCCGGAGGCGGCTCATTGATGATTGCCCAGAACATTCCGAGCTCTTTGATGGCATTGACGAACTCGTGAAAATCAACCGGCTTTACTACATAAGCATTCACACCAAGTTTATAGCTTGCGACCATGTCTCTTTCCTCGCGGGACGATGTCAGCACCACGACAGGTATCATTTTCAGTGTCTCGTCAGACTTCATCTGCTGCAGCACCTCCAATCCATCAACCTTCGGCAGCTTCAGATCGAGCAGCAGGACGGCGGGATTTTCGTTACTACGCGCCGCGAAATTCCCCCGGCGATAGAGGTAGTTCAAGGCCTCTTCCCCATCATGAACGACAACTACCTCGTTGGTAAGGTTGTAATCCCCCAACGCCGTCAGGGTGAGTTCCACGTCTTTGGGGTCGTCCTCAACCATCAAAATCCGTCCCAATATGTCCATGATCCTTAGCTCCTGTGGCTGGGAACTGCGAGAAAAAAGGTTGCGCCGCTGTCCACCAAGCCCTCGGCCCAGACTCTGCCTCCATGACGATGGATGATGCGATGCACGGTGGCCAGACCTATGCCGGTGCCTTCAAAAGCCTGGGTTGAATGCAGACGGCGAAACACGCCGAATAGCTTATCGACATACTTCATATCAAAACCGACCCCGTTGTCCCTGATGAACACTACCACCTCGTCCTTGTTCTTCTCCAAACATCCTATTTCAATCTCGGCTCGTGGTCGTGTGCGCGTGAACTTGACGGCATTGGAAATGAGATTGACCAGCGCAAGCCTCAGCATCGACCGGTCGCCGTACAGCTCGGGCAATGCGCCAACATTCCAGGCAATATTGCGGCCGTTTGTATCCTGCTGCACTTCACCCAGGGCTTCCTTTACGAGCAGGTCCAGGTTGACCGTAGTCGCGCGCGTCTCTGCACGTCCAATTCTTGAAAAGGCGAGGAGGTCATCGATCAACGTGCCCATCTTTTTTGCCGATTCCAGGATTGTCATCATGTAGCGCTGGCTCTTTTCATCCAGAGCCGAAGATGAATTCTTTTGCAGCAGCTCTGTGTATCCGACGATATGGCGAATGGGCGCACGCAGGTCATGGGATACGGAATAAGCAAACGCTTCCAATTCTCTGTTAGTAGCTTCGAGGTCGGTGGTTCTTTTCCTGAGCTCATCGTTGAGCTTGCGGATTTCTTCCTCCCGTCGCTTGCGATCGCTCACGTCATTGTTAGTTTCCAGGATCGCAACGGCGTGCCCCCGCTCGTCGCGACGCAGAGACCATCGGCTCGCCACGACCACTCGGGAGCCGTCGGCTTTCGTCTTGCGGAGCTCGCCTTCCCAGCGGCCGGCGCGCAGCAACTGCGCGTGAACTTCATCAATTGATATCGGGAACTCGGTCTGCATGAGTTGGTGGCTGTGCTTCCCGAGCGCCTGCTCTGCCGTCCACCCATACAATTCCTGAGCCCCTCTGTTCCAGTAGGTGATGATGTCACTGGTATCGCGAACGAAAATAGTGTCATGCGTGAGATTGAGCAGGTTGGCCTGCTGGGTTCGTTCCGCCACTTCGCTCTGTAGCTCATCGCGGGATTGCAGAAGCTCTCGCTCGACACGGCGGCGAACCGTACTGAACCAGGTGAGAAGTATCGCGAACAGAATAAACGCGAAATAGTACGGAAGCTCAGAGGTTCCGATGTAGAGGCTGTAGAAGGGCTCAGTGAAGAAGTAGTTGAAGGCTAAACTTGAGAGTGCGACCGCCAGAACGGCGGGCCCGCTTCCTCCAAACCAGACGGTTAAGGCAATGGCAAACAGGAAGAGCAGGGACTCCACGCCGTGGAAGCTATAGCGTTGCAGGAGGAGCCCTGTCCCCAGTGCAACTCCCACGGACACAACTGCAAGACCGTAGCCTTGGATCGGGAGGTGTACCTTCAGCAATGACGGTTTCTGCTTCGCCATGGCTTGCCTCGCTCATGCACTTGGCACGCACCAGCCGCTCTAAACGTGGGCTGATAACGATCGGCGCGACGTGCCTCGACGCTGCAGCGTAGTGTAGTCGCCAAACACTTCGATGTGGGGCGCTTCCTTTGACCCTCGTGAGCCCCCGCCTGACCCGCTGCCCGGAGCAGATCGCCGATTGAATGGCTTGGCCAACCTCTGCGCGACCCATGGACGATGGCGGCACCCGCGTCCATCCCGTACAACGAGCCGACCGACACCTCGGGATACTCTTGCTTCAGCGCGGAGATGACCGCGGCGCCGTTCGTACGAGACCCGCAGCTATCGCGCCGTCATGTCTGGGCCTCTTGCGCCCTGACGAACACAGGAATGGATTTGGCCGCGGGTGTTTTGCTCTTCGGGTCGTGGTAGCACAGAGGTAGCAGCGGGTTCGTTTCAGGATAGTACGCGGCGATGGAACCGCTGGGTATGTTGTACGGGTGCGCTGTGAAATCCCGCAGCAAGCGTCTGCGGCCGTCCCCGGCAACGGACTCGATCTCGACCAGCGCTCCAGCGGCGATCCCTCTTTGGCTCATATCCGCCTCGTTCATGAACACGACCGTGCGTCCGCCGAACACGCCCCGGTATCGGTCGTTGAGCGAATAAATCGTAGTGTTGTACTGATCGTGGCTGCGAATCGTCGCAAGTCTCAGAAGCATTGGGTCCGCGGACGGTTCGTCCTCGTTCACTCCGTCGCAGACGATGAATTGCGCGCGACCGCCAGGTGTATTCCATCTTCGCTCGCGCGCCGAGTTGGTGAGATGAAAGCCACCGGGCTGACGGATCCGCCGGTTGAAGTCGCGGAAGAGATCGGGAAACACGTCTTCAATGCGCTCGCGGATGAGGTCGTAGTCCTGCTCGAAGGCCGACCATTCGATCTGGTTCCTCGGCAGCGCGGCGCGCGCGATGCCGCAGACGATCGCAACTTCGGACTTCAACTGGCCCTGCGGGGGCTCCACGAGTCCCGTCGAGGCATGGACCATCGACATGCTGTCTTCTACCGTGATCGACTGGCGGCCGCTCGTCTGCATGTCGATATCGCTTCTGGCGAGGCACGGAAGGATAAGGGAATTTTCACCATGAATCAGGTGGCCGCGATTGAGTTTTGTGGTTATACCGACAGTCAGGCGCAGGCGGCGCATGGCCTCTTCGGCTACGGGTTTATCCGGTACGGCCGCGACGAAGTTGCCGCCCAACCCGATGAACACTTTGGCGCGCCCGTCTATCATCGCTTTCACTGCGTCCACCACAGCATGGCCGTGGGCGCGCGGTGGCTCGAAATCGAACGCCTCCCGAAGCCGGTGGAGAAGTAGCGGCGTGGGCTTCTCGTCCACGCCCATGGTCCGATCGCCTTGCACGTTCGAGTGGCCGCGCACCGGACAAATGCCCGCGCCCGGCTTGCCGATATTGCCGCGCATCAGCAGCAGATTCGCGATCTGCTGAACGTTCTGTGCGCCGTGCAGATGCTGGGTAATGCCCATTCCGTAAACAATGATCACAGCATTGGCGCGCATGTAGATGGCTGCCATGCGCTCGATCTGGTCACGCGCGACGCCTGAAATACGCTCAATGTCGCTCCACTGCGTACTCCTCAGATCCTCGCTCAAAGCTTCGAAGCCCTGTGTATGTTGTTCGATGAATTCGACATCGAGCGTCGGCTGCCCGCCGGTTCGTAGCGCCTGCCCATGTGCTTCGAGCACGCTCTTCATGATTCCTTTGAGCACCGCGAGGTCACCGCCGATACGAACCTGACAGTAGTCGCTCGCAATCCGTGTGGAGCTCAGCGTCGCCATCTCGACGGGGCTCTGTGGTGCCGCGAAACGCTCGAGCGCACGCTCGCGCAAAGGATTCACGGCCACAATCGGTACGCCACGGCGTGACGCATTGTGCAGCTCAGTCATCATCCGCGGACTGTTGGTGCCGGGATTCTGGCCGATCACAAAAATTGCATCGGCGAGCGCGAAGTCATCGAGAATCACGGTGCCTTTGCCGATGCCGATGCTTTCGGGGAGGGCCACGCTCGTTGCCTCGTGGCACATGTTCGAGCAGTCCGGAAAGTTGTTCGTTCCGAAACACCGTACGAACAGCTGGTACAGAAAGGCTGCCTCGTTCGAGGTCCGACCGGAGGTGTAGAACTCGGCTTCATTCGGATCCGCCAGGCCCCGCAGCTCCGAGCCTATTAATGCGAAGGCCTCGTCCCAGCTGACGGGTAGGTACCGATCGGTGGTCCGGTCGTAGCGCATCGGTTCCGTGAGCCGACCCTGTTCCTCCAGCCAGTAGTCACTCTTGGTTTGCAGCTCGCTTACCGTGTGGGTTGCGAAAAGCTCGCGGGTGACACGGCGTCGGGTGAGCTCGGCAGCAACCGCCTTGGCGGCGTTCTCGCAGAACTCGAATGAACTCGTATGGCGCGGATCCGGCCACGCACAACCGGGACAATCGAAGCCGTCCGGCTGATTCATCGAGAGAAGCGTCTTCGATCCCTTGAGAGCGATGCTCTGCTCGCGCAACGCCTTCGCAACGGCTTGCAGGGCGCCCCAGCCGCCGGCCGGCGCGTCGTACGCTTCGAAACGGAGTTCGTCCGGGGTCTCGTGGACGGATATTTCGCCGTCAGTATGATCGTCAGAGCTCATAGTCTTTGGGAATCTCCAGGAAGCACGCTGCTGAAGAGGCGGGTCCTGGCCGACCGTTAGCTGCCGCCTACTTGATCTCGTGTTGCCGAGCTTCGGGGCTGACGGTTACCGGATGATTCCACGGTGCCGGGCGCGCATAACAATTGAAACCTGGCGCAGTTATTGGTCAGCGACCGTTGTCTTGACAAGAAGCAGAGAAAGGCACGAGATACACCGTTACAACATCGGAGCGCACCATGACTGGCAAAGATCGGTCGAACGTAGATTCCGATACAGTCAACGTTAAGCTGCCGGCGGCCGCGAGGCACATGGCGCGCGACTATCCGGACCTATGGGAGGCGTTTGAGCATCTTGGGGAGGCGGTGAGCGGGGCAGGGCCGTTAGAGCCGCGTACGCGGCGCCTGATTCACCTCGCACTTGCGATTGCCGCCGACTCCGAGGGCGCGACACATTCGCACGTACGCAGGGCCACCGCCGAGGGAATCAGTTCGGAGGAGCTCGAGCACGTTGCCATCCTCGCGATCACAACGACGGGTTGGTCGCAGGCGATGAAGGGGTTGGCGTGGGTGCGCGATATCACGCGAGCGCAATCCGGTGCGGCAGTTACTGAGTCAATCGGGCCGTGAGGGTCTACGAGCCGGTATGTGCTGGGTGCTTCGAACTATGAGACGCTTCCGCGTCCATTTTCAGACGGTAGGACACAGCCCCATACGTTGCGACGCAATATGGCACCGCAAACGTCAGTGCGGCTTTGACCGGATCGAAGTGGCCGTGTCCGATCAATGCGTCTGCCTGGTTGATCAGATTGAGCACAGTGCCGACCACGATCGCGACGAGGAGCGAGCGCTTCGGCACGCCGTCTGAAATGCAGATACGAACGATCTTTGACCATTGGAGCATAGGGGAGTGTCCAGGCGGAAACAACTCAGGGATCGAGATCATCAAACTCAACGGGCACGTCATCGCCGCTAAGATTCGTGAACGGTCGTAACCTGGATTCGAAGCGCTCGCGCGCAGCAAGGTCCGATCTTGCGGCATCGAGGGCGCAATTGAGTTCGTATGCGCTCACATCGTAGCCCGCGTCGCGCATCGCCGTACTGAACGCATCAACGTGCGCAGTGCCTGCCTGATACACCCAAGGCGCGAAGTCCGGGTCGATGTCCAGGTTGTCGGGATCTTCGTAGGATTGCTGGCACCCGGCTACGTTTGTCGCGTGATAGTTGCGGCAGGTCTGAGGACGGGCAGTGTAAATCGTGCATCGTCCGTCCTTCAGGAACGGACACTTGACGTTGCGCTTCATACGCTCGCTCTCGCCGAGATTCTTGAGAGCCGTGCTATTCGCGCGCACCTCCGAGTAAACCCGCGCCTTCTCTTCGATCGTGAACGTACGCTCGACGAAATCCAGGATGCTGAACACCTCTACGGCGCGAACATCGACGCTGAAATAGCAGCACCATGTGCAGCCAGCACGGCAGGCGAGCGTGCCGACATCAGGGGCCGAAGCAATCCGAGCGTCGTGGCGCTGCTGCGATTTCTCGAATGCGCGCTGCACACCT
>JAQGOF010000086.1 GCA_028293745.1 Gammaproteobacteria bacterium
CGGTGTCGGGCTCGCCCTGGTGCGCAGTTTGGTCGAATGCCATGGTGGCCGCGTCACCGCTGCAAGCGCTGGCCTCCGGCACGGAAGCGAGTTCACGGTTCGTCTGCCGATGTCTGCGGAGTAGTTGCGCGTCGGTAGGAGGCCACCGTTCAATGTCGTCGGGCTGACTATCTGCCAGCGGCGAGTTTCGACCCACTCCGGACAGACGCACCGACCGTTAGCAGACGTCGGAATCGTGAGAGCAGCCATCCCGGGGGACGTTTCTTTTGGTCTTCGGACGGTCACTCCGGCCTTCGCCAGAGGCCCCTGCAGCAGTCCCCAATCAAATTGGCGGTACTTCCAGAGCACGGTGGCCTCGATTTCCTGCTGTGTATTAGGCGGCGGTGTATCCGATTGTGCGATCTGCGGCGGCAGTTCCGTGCTGGCCTGAAGTCGTTGCACCAGGGGCAAGAGCTTTCAACGCACCCTCGTGGAACCTGTCCATATCGAATTCGAACATCTGCTGCGCGGGCCTGCCGCTTACCGCGCTGGAACCGGCCTTGAACGCCTCGTTGTGCCGCGAGGCTAGGGGTCCGAAAGCTGAGTCGTTGGATCGTGCGGTGATCCAGTCGCCATCGGGCGCGAATAGGCCTCGAGGCAAGTCGGGATTGGAGTAAGCGTCGGCCGAAGACCGTCTAGCGTTACACCCGCCAACCGCGCGAACATCACATGATCTCACAGTGACCGTCGGCGAGCAGCTGAGAGAAACCGGCGCTCCCCCGTTGAAACGGTTCGCGTTTTGCTCGAACTGCTCCAGAGGAGGAGCGCCCTTTTAGCCTAGATATTCGGAAACTCGTTCGCGATCCGGATCTTATATTCCACTGGCAGCCGATCATACGATCCGTCATCGAACTGAGTCCCGTAGAACCGCGCCATAATCTGGCGCGTCGATGCGGTAGTGTGTCAGTCTGCCTCATCTGGGCCGCAGTTCGGGAACCTAAGCGACGCGATCCACGTGGCCCAGGCGCGCGTGCCGTCCGCCGGGTAATACTGGTTGGTGTACCAGAACGTGCACGAGTCCGCGCCATCGAGAGCCATGCTCGAGTAGTCGCCCCAACGACCGAAGGATTTCAACTGTGAGCCATGGCCTCGTTTGATCGGCGCTTCCCGCTCAGTCGCGCCCAGCGGATCGCCGGCCGTTTGCCCGGAGAAATAGATCGACGGGAAGTCTTCTTCGCGCGCGCTCGAGCGACTGTACCCGAGTGCGATATCCCCGTGTTTATCCATGGCGATCGAGCCCATCCAGCGGTAGTGTTTGTCGTCCGGGGTCTGCCCACTTTGATACAGGGACAAGCGGGTCGAATGTTGCTGGGCCCGGAATTCATACCACCTCGCTCCCACCGCAGCGGTGTCGTTCACGGTCTGTGTTACCAGAAAATGTTGCGGGCCACCATCCGCATCAACGAAGCGCGCCAATCGATACATCAACCGATCGCCGAGGGTGTCAAGAAGATCAGAGCCCGGGGTCGGCTGCGGGACGCAGAACGTGTTGAAGGCGCCGGGGGGGCAGAGCGCCAGGCGGAACGCGGGCACATTAATCGGCATCGTTCCGTTGACTCCGGCCAGAGTCGAGTTCTCGGGCTCTTTGAAGTCTACCGTGAACACGAACTCGTAAACGTGAGAGTCGCCGGGGAGGAAATTGTCGATGGCTCCGAGTAAGACTTCGGGCCCGGTTCGTCCGGGCGTATCGTCATCCGCCGGCAGCATGCTGTCGTCAAACCCCGAGTCGTCCAATATGCAGATTTGCCTCGCATGCCGGCCTGCCCGCATAGCGCCGCCCTCATAGGCGCAGACATTCACTCCGCCGAAAGTGTTCAAATTGCTGAAGAGGCAGCCGGGGTTGCCCGTGCCCGGGTCGCAGACGAAGACATTTTGGGTCTGGTAATAAGCGTTACCGCTGAGACCCCACTTGGGGTAGTCGGGAAAGCCTGGCCGTTGCGTAAAGGCGTACCGGTTATAACTGCCCGAGCGTCGGCCGTTTGCGAAACGGCGATGCAGGTAAAGTACGGCGGGTCGGTCCGCTGGGTACTCCCCGAGCCGCTCACACCGAATGTATTTTGGGAAGCGACCCAGACATGATGCGCCTTATCCCACTGGATAATAGGATCGCCATCGTTTCTAGTTTCACAATCCCCGCCGAAGCCAGCCCAGAACTGGTTGCCTGCGAAAGGCCCGGCAATGAGACCGCCGCTGGCTTTGTCAAACACCGCATAACAATCGTTCACCCACTGCACGACCTGGGTGTCGCCCACCGCTGCGTTCGTGTCGGGCGGCACCGGGGAGTGGCCAATAACAGCCGGGCAGTCGAGAGCATCGTCAACTTCGTCAACCCCTGCGAAGCCCAACCCCCTCCTGGCGCTGATGAGCGGGCGTGGCGGCTCGAGGGCGCTAACTGTCGGCTGTGCCGCGCTCACGGTGCCCGTCCCGGTAAGCGGCGCACTCGCCACCTGCAACATCTTTGGCTTTATTGGCGCGTGCGTCGTGTCGCTCGCCCGTGGGACCGAGGCGCTCGCCGTGAGGGCGGTGAGCGGCGCTGAAACGTCGGAGTGTACTGGTGTGTTCACGATTGCCTTGCTGAGCACTTGGGGCTGAGACGCGCTCTGCTGCGCCGCTGCCGCTGAACCGCATAGTGCCGTCGCGCTGAGGGTGGCGAAGATCGCGCCCGAAAACCGCAAGATCCAAGTATCGGACTTTTTCATTGTCTTCTCCTTGTTCGTGATTGGTGAGGCTCCCTCGGATTACACAGTGAGCACGGATTTGATTCCTCCCGTTACGGTAGCCCCTGGTGGCCGGCATCACGTCTGCCGTCGGCGACCACGCGCCAATCAACATTTACATCGCAAGTTATGCCTGCGCGCCAACGCCCTCCCTCTCGAATTGATTCGACTTCGTTCAGTGTTGGCGAACGACCTCACGCGCTGCCGCTGGCCCTCGCCGGGCGAAACTGCGAGGGCGATGTTGCCCTTCGACGAGTTAAGTTAGGCCCTCTGTACACCCATGCGCACGAGAGGTCAATTCGCGAAAGACCCCCGATCTGCGCCGCCTGACAGCAGCGCGGCCTGGTCAAGCCTCGCCAGCGCAACTTGAGCGAGCGCTTGGCAGGTTCGCTACACGGGAGCCTGCTTGGCGCTGCGATGCCGCAATGCGTAGTGCCGGTAGTCGGCGCATTGGTAACCCTTCGGTCTCGCGTTCAATGACCCACAACTTCTCTTTGTGAGTGAAGACGTTGGAAAGATCTCTTGCAAGAGATAGTCTGACATATGACACACAGCTCCTTGCTCAGCCGCTCAGCCTGCCTCAACGAACACGGGTACATTGGTCCCCGCACGGAGATCACTGCCGGGCATGGCCGCCCAATCGAACAGCTGCGACAGGTCTCACTGAGGCAGGCAGCGCTTGAACGGATCTCGAATCAGTCGTTCCCCATGTGCCTGGCTGAACCGATCCAGTACCTGGACCGCCGCGGAGTGCGACGGCTCGGTCAGCAAGTGTTCAGTGCTCTGCCAGTACGGGACGTCCAATTCGTCCAATCCGTAGACCCGTGCGCTCCCGGGGCCACTCGAGCGAAGAGCGCCGAGTTCAGCTGATTCCAAAAGATGCTGTGGATTGGCATCGTAGGCCGTACTGGCGGGTATGGTCTTTGCCGCCGGCCCACCGTCGAGCAGATCAGGAGTCCAAGAGCCAGAAGGGTGGCTTTCATTGCTGTTAATGTTAGTAAGGTATCGGCAGCTATCGGCGGCAAGCGACTCTGATGTCGTTCCGGTTGAAGACGTCGAGCCGCCTCAGCGTGACATTGATATTGAGCCGTTCAAGAAGCATCGGCTCGTCCCTGTGCTGTTCGGGCTGCAATCACAACATGGCGTGGTGCCCCCAGTCGAGGTCGTGCCAAATGCGGGCAGCCACTACAAGTACAAGGTGAGAAACGGATTTCGCCGTTTCTACGGATCTGTAGCGCTTGGCTTCCCCAAGTTACCGGTGACTACTCGATTCATCGTCTCTGCGGCGAAAGTCGATAGTCAAGAGTAATTCCGACACTTACCCGATCCGATCACCGATTCCCTCCTTGGCTAACGAAGACGTGGGCCCGCGATCGCTGCCATTAAGGCCCCGATGATAGGAAGCGTGTGTGGGTCATAGGATACCGCGGTTGTCGAATGACCGCTTTGAGTCATTCCGGTAGGGGCGTCTACTTCCGCTCTTGGCCGATTTTAGTCTTTCGCACTGGCGCCCAACCGCGTCACCCCATCGCCCACCCTCCAACTCCGGGCGCCCAGCACCGGACGCGGTTCGAATCGCTGATTCGCGATGATTCTCACTGGCCAACTGCCCCGCCCACCCCATTTCGGGGCGAAGTGGGTACAAATACGTAATTCCCTTCCCGCCCACTCCTCCTCTATCGTCCCACCCACTCATCCGAACAGGACGCCCCCACTGATCCTCACACGACGCGTCGGTGAAAAGCTCATGATCGGTGACCAAGTCATCTTGACGGTGTTGAGCGTGCACGGCCGCCAGGTGCGCGTCGGCATCGCCGCACCGCATCCAGCGGGGAGGCGACACGGTCGCACCCGCCGACGCGCCAGCCGGCGACGAAAGCGAATTTGCGGATCGCCCGACGCGGCAGCCCGCCTCGCCCGCCGTCCCGCTCTCCGGCGCACCGCGCCGAGCGTCCCCGCGCGTCACGGATTGAAATCCTCGACCCGCCCTCGAGCGCCCGTCTTTTCCGGACTCCCGACGCTGCAACCGCTGATTCAGCTGTAACAGTAGGCCAAACATGCCTCGTTACTCTCTCACAATCCATCAAGACGTCACGCGCGCAACCAGTTGCTTCGATATAACACCGACTCCCTTGCTGCTGCACAACAGCGAAAAATATGGCGGATTCCACGATTGCACTTCTGAAAACCCGGGCGTTATATTCGAGCTATAAGTCTTATTGCACGTGATTCGCCGCTTCTAACATGGCGAACCCTTTCGGAGAAATCTGATTGGAGACAACAAAGCATGCCGAATGAGGATAGCTCGTGTGAGCGATCCCAACGAGGAGAACACCGACATGAAAACGACCGTCAACTCGCTACGGATGCTTCTTGGCTGCGCAGTTCTTGCGACAATTTCCTGGGGTATTCCGACCCATGCTCTCGCTGCGTCCTGCGGAAGAACGTCGTATGCCTCGGGGCCTCATGCCCTCGCTGTGCCGGCTCACCCCAGTGCGGGGATCGGGCTCAGCAGTGGCCAGACCGCGCCCAACAACGATGATGAGTTCCACCGAAGGTCCATCGTAGGCCTGTGGCACGCCGTCTACACCTCAGGCGGCATCACGGCGTTTGAATCTTTCGAGACATGGAACGCAGATGGTAACGAGTTCGAGGCGGCGGATGTGCAGCTCGGGGTGGTGTGTCAGGGGACCTGGGTGAAGACCGCTCGCGGGACGGTCCGGCTCTTCCATGTGGGCTGGAACTTCGACTCGACAGGCGTCACGCTGGTCGGTTATTTCACGGAGATCCAGGCCGATACCGTGAGCGCCGACGGCAAGACCTACAACGGTACGTTCGCAATCCAAAACTTCGACCTGTCGGGAAATCACCTCCAGGGACAGGATCAGAGCGGCACCGTCCATGCGACACGGTTCACTGTGCCGTGAGAGGCCGGACGGCGTCGCGAGTTAATCGAGGGGACGACCGGAGGCAAGCGCGCAACCTTGCGCCGCCTGGGCCGGCGCCCCCTCATCCCGACCGCAGGGCCTCGGCGATCTGCACCGCGTTGTGCGCCGCACCCTTCAGGAGTTGATCGCATCGCCGACGAGCCGACAGAGCGGCCCGAACGATCGTTCACGTCCTGGCGGATGCGCCCGGCGAGAATGGCGTCCTGCCCCCGAGGCATCGGGCCGCCTGGGAAAGTAGTTGCGCGCGGCGTCATCCACCAGGTTGGCACCGGGAGCGGGCGCTCGCGAGCAGAGCGCGCACCTCGGCGAGCGTGATCGGCCGCTCGCACCAGGCTTCCCTCCCTGCTGAATAAGACCTGATCCGGACCCGTCCAAGGCCGTGTTGGTCGCCGCTAGCGTCCGCTGTTGGCGGTCTAGCGCCGAACGTGCATCGGGCCGCCGACGCTGCCTGCGCGCGTATTGGCCCCCAAGCGTGGTGCTGCATGTTCCGGACATTGGGACGGTGTCCACTGGCAAACGTAAGTGCCGCTTCTGGCACGTTAGTTATCGCAGAGGCGAGGGCATCAATGGCCCTCTCTTCGGGCTTATCCAACATTCCTTTATCGATGAGATATCTCGCGGAGAGTGTCTCCTGATGAAGTTCAAACGCGACGTTATAATTGCCCTGTGCTTCACACTGAGCCTCCGGCTCGCACGTTATGAAACGTTTCTTCGGGGTCCATGGTCCCTGAGAGCGAGGCGTCTGGCCTGCTTCTTCCCCGACGCAACACGCTCCTCATCGAGGCGGTGCTGCAGATTGCGCCTTGCCTGCACCGCATAATGCTTACAGGACTCCGATTGGATGAACGGATTGACGTTCGGCTGCTCGCGCCAACGTTGCAGCTTCGCATCCATGTCAAACAACTCGGGATGCGGGGTAAGCAGCACATCGCATGGCAAACTCTCTACCCTTGCAATGCTATGCATGAAGCCATCGACCCTGCTTGGTCTTGTTGCATCTCCAGTAAACCTGAATCCGGGAG
Source organism: Gammaproteobacteria bacterium (assembly GCA_028293745.1). Taxonomy (GTDB): domain Bacteria; phylum Pseudomonadota; class Gammaproteobacteria; order Steroidobacterales; family Steroidobacteraceae; genus 13-2-20CM-66-19. The sequence continues at coordinate 6,727 of JAQGOF010000086.1, forward strand.
CGGCCACGGCGCTCAAGCTATCGGCATAAACGATGTTGAGGCAGCGATCGACCTCACACGAACGCCATGTCCAAGTCGTACTTCCCGGCGTATGTCCGGGCGTGAGGTGCGCAGTGATTGCCAGTTCTCCCACGCGCAGAGTCTCATTGTCGGAAACGGACCGAACGCCCTGCACCGGCGGAAACCCATTGTTTCGAAATCCGAATTGCGGATCATCGTCTGTAGGTCCGCCAGCCTCGAGTGCACGCGCTCCCGAGGGACTTGCAGCTACTGACGCGCTGCTCGCGCGTTGGAGAGCGGCGATACCGCCAGCATGGTCGAAATGCGCGTGCGTATTTACTATCAGCCTGATGTCTTCCACGCGGAAGCCAAGCTTCGCGATACTGGCGGCAATGATCGGTGCAGATTGCGGCAAGGCGCCATCCAGAAGGATTAGTCCCTTGTTCGACGCAATCAAAATCACCGATAGCCCCGCTACACCAACATAATAAGTGTTGCCATACACTCGAAACGGCTCATGAGGCATATTCCATGCCTCACATAACGTGCAGGCGACAGGTGGATCCGGCTCGACTGCCGATGCCACACTTTCAGCCGAACTCAATATCCCCAGGATCACTGCAGTCAGACCGATTGCTCTCGTACGAATACTTGCCGTCTTGGCACGTACCAGCATTGTTGCATCCTTTTTACGACGCGACGATTTCCAACCAGGGCCCGTATGTGCACGGCGACGCGAGGGCCAGCAGTTCACGCGGCCTCCCCATACTCCAGGCCCCTAGGCGGTTCATCTCAGGGCAACCACTTTTGTCGACCTGGATGCTGTACCTGTGAAGCAATTGTGATGAATTATGGCACCGGTGGGTTCGGCCGTTATACACGCGTTCCGCTCGTTTTCACCCGGCTCGGTCCGCTCTCTCTACGAAGTCGGGTACTCCACCAATGGTGGGATTTGGCCGGTCAGAGACCGTCAACTTCGGACCCATCCGGGCATCGATCCTCAGCCGAGTTGGACCAGAGTCCGTGGGGCGCAAACCGACCCGAAGCGATCATTCAAGCTTGCGTGTCGCCAGGGTTGGCAGAGGGGATAAGCGGACATTGAGACGGCCACCGCACTCGCGGTCAATGCGGCTATGACGACCACGTATTGGCTCATCGCGCGCCGGATCGTCAAACAGGAGCAGCTGGGGTCCGTGGGTCAGACCTTCATGCGCTTCCCGCTACCCTGGTCGCATTACGTCAGATTCATGAGTGGCCTGTTGGATCTGCCCGGGCAGATCGGGGTGGTCAGAAATGCGCAAGCGGGCGCTTCCGAGCGATTGGCTCTCGCCGAGGCGCCGAAATGAAATGACGCGAATCAGTGTGTCGCTGGCGGCGGGTTGCCGCAACAGCGCTTGAATTTCTTTCCGCTGCCACAGGGACAGGGCTCGTTGCGACCAACCTTCGGTGCTGCCCGGCGCGGTGATTCGGAGGGCCTCCCGGCGGATTGCGTGTGCGCGCGCCTCTGGTGCGCGAAATGGCGATAGCTTCGCGCCAGTCCCGCTGCCATCCACCCGATCAACTCTGTGCTTTTCTCGGCCGTCACGGGCTCATGGGGCCATTCCGGGTCGATTTCGCCGGCCACTATCGGAATGGTGATGAGCTGACCTTCATCGTTGCTCTGGAAGAGCTCGTTCCACCCCGATCGTGCAAAGTCTACGCCGCGCATGAATCCGCGCGCCCATTCCCGCCCCGGCACGGCTCCCGTTTCGACCTCAAGAACAAGGGGTACATGTATACCGTCAGCCTGGAGTTCCGAGATGATCGAATTCCAGTGCCTCATGATCAGCGACAACGTCGCATTGGCCGCCTCGACGCTCGAGAACGCGTTTTCATCGGGCAGTTCGCCTCCCCAGATCACCGGCAGGTACTCGCTGGGTAACACGGTCTGAGGTCCCGCAATGAGCGCGCTGAATAACCCGTCCATGCCCTCCAGCGTCAGCGCATCCGGGTTCTTGAGGCCGGCGAGGAAATCGCTCAACTGATCGAGCTCGGCCTCCGAGAGAGGCCCACTAACCGGAATCTGTGCGTTCATAACACGCGGCTCCGAGGTCCGGGCAGGCGTGTTGGCTTGCCTCGCAGGGAGCGGCTGCGACGAACTCCGTAGTAGTGCTGTGTATCCCGATTCATTTGTGCCTCTTCGCGCTGGCCTTGGCGGCGAAGCGAATATCATTTTATCCGATTCGACGTCGTGTGGGCGTCTGGCACCCACAGGAGCCGATGAGCGAATCGTCGCGCGGCGTGTCGGCTGCTTTCGGCTCGCGACTCCCTTCTCTTCCTCGCACTCTCGTATGCTCTGCCGGTAGGTGAGCCGTGATTTGGGGTATTCCGCCAATGAGAACGTTGGACATCAGCAGTGCGTCGGCCCCGATTGCAGAGCAGATCTTGTATGACCAACCCTGGGAAGGGACCGCCTGGAACCTGGCGAATCTGTACCTGCTCAGTCTCGGCGCGGACGCTATCGCGGACGAAGCGCCTCGCCTCGTCGGGCTGAGTGAAGAGACGACTTGCTTCGTTTCGCCGGGCTACTTTGGCTGAGAGATTGCGGCACCCCGGAGGAGAGCGTGGACGCAACCGAAGTCGCGAGCATCATTCCGGCGTGTTCGATTGCGAGATCTGCATTCCGGTCGTTCCCCTGCTCGATGTTGTCTCGAACGTCCCGATTTGGCGCGCCTGACCCACGTTCAAACATAACTGAGCCAAGGACTGCCACGCCGCTAGCGTCGCGTTCAGTACTGTTGGAGCAAGAATCGTCCCTGTGCCCGTTGACGAACAGGGCCTGGATGTTGGAGCTGGAATCAAGATGTGCCGGCGTGCCAAAGGAGCATACGTGACACCAGCCCACCAGTTTCCGCTGGGAATGACAATGTCTCTGGAGCGGCGAATGGCGCTTCTCGATTGGGCATCGCGTGCCGGTGCATTCGTCATTGAGGATGATTACGACAGCGAGTACCGGTTCGAAGGACGTCCCGTGCCTGCTCTGCAAGGTCTGGATGAGAATTCGAACGTGATCCTGGTCGGGTCGTTCAGCAAGCTTCTGTTTCCGTCGCTGCGCATTGGCTACTTGGTTTTGCCTGCTTCTCTGGTCGATTATTTTCGGGCCTTTCGCTACCGCACTGACTTGCGCAATCTAAGCCTCGATCAGGCGGTGCTCTGCGATTTCATCGCAGATGGACACCTGGGAAGACATCTGCGCCGGATGCGCAACCTTTACTCCCGTCGTCTGGAGGCGCTCCTTGATGGAGGACACAGGTACCTCCGGGGCCTCCTCAAGATCTCCGACGTCAGGGCCGGGCTGTACACCGTGGGATTCCTGGAGAATGGCATGGACTCCTGGCAAGCCGAGAGGGAGGCAGCAACACGCGGCGTGGAAGTCATCGCGCTGGATCGCTATACGTTCAAGCGCCCCGATCCAAGAGGAGTACTCCTGGGGTTTGCTGCCTTTGATGAGACGGCGATTCGCAAGGGATTGCTCCAACTGGCTGCGGTGCTGGAACGAAAGAATCCGGCGCATCCCCGAGGACGGCAGCGAAGCGCAGGGATGTGATGGCTACTGGCATCTATCGAATCTGCGGGATTGCCATTCCGATAGAGCGCACTTGCGGTTGCCGTATGCATCGATCTTCTGGGATGCCCTGCGTTGCTTACGGGCTGCCGTGCGCTGGGCGGCAGCGACCCTGTCGGTTTCAGCATTGCCGCGGCGTTTGCTTTTCACGCGAATTTCGCTGACCCGAGCCAGATTGAGCACTTGCTAAAGAATCTTGCGATTGCGGGAGGGCTGCTACACGTAGTCGTCGTGGGCAGCGGCCGTCACGGCCTGGACGGGCGCCGTCCGGTGTGCACGTCGCTGCGAGACGCAACCGCTAGCTCCTTCAAGTCTCCGCTGGTCGCATCAAGAAACGCGTTCAGAGATCGATCACGATGACATCACCGTAAGCGGCCCCTTTGACGCAACCGTGACAAGGGTCCAGGCGGACGAACACCCGAATATATCTTTCGACAGAACTCAGGAGAGAGCACATGAAGATTGTAGTGATAGGTGGCACCGGACTCATCGGATCCAAGCTCGTGGCGGTTCTTCGCCAGCGCGGCCAGGAAGTGTTGGCGGCATCCCCTGATTCAGGCGTCAACACGCTGACGGGCGAAGGGCTGCCCGAAGCGCTGTCCGGGGCTCGGGTCGTCGTGGACCTCGCGAACTCGCCCTCGTTCGAAGACACGGCTGTCATGAAGTTCTTCGAGACTGCGGGTCGCAATCTGCTTGCCGCCGAAGCGGCTGCTGGTGTGAGCCATCACCTGGCACTCTCTGTCGTCGGCACGGACAGGTTGCCAGATAGCGGCTACCTTCGCGCAAAAATGGCCCAGGAAAACCTGATTAAGGCTTCCGGGATTCCGTACACGATTCTGCGCTCCACGCAATTCTTCGAGTTCATGGGCCGCGTCGCCGATTCTTTCAGTGACGGAAAGACGATTCGCGTCCCGCCGGCCCTGGTACAGCCGATCTTTTCGGACGACGTCGTCGCCGCCCTGGCCGATCTCGTGCTCGGCGCGCCAGCCAATGACACGCTTGAGGTAGCCGGTCCCGAGAAACTTCGATTTGACGAGCTTATCCGTCGCGTCCTGGGTAACAACAACGACGCACGTGAGGTCACCACCGATGTTCACGCTCGCTATTTCGGTACGGAGCTGAACGATCAGTCCCTGGTGCCCGGAAGCAGTGCCCCTCGAATCGGCGCGACGCGATTCGAAAGCTGGCTCACACGCTCCGCGTCACGGATGTGATTTACGCGGTCTGCGGCTGACGAGTCTGACAGCGACACGCAAAGTAACAAACCATGAGTGCAATCAAGAAAGACGAGCCGGCGTCGGAGTCGACGCCCGCTACCGATCCGAAGGTGGGTGGCTCCGGAGAGACGCGCGTTTTGGCA
>JAQGOF010000235.1 GCA_028293745.1 Gammaproteobacteria bacterium
ACTCCCTGGAACTGGCCGATGTTGATTGCGGTGTGGCACATCATGCCCGCCGTACGCGTCGGCTGCACGGTTGTGATCAAGCCTTCACCGTTCACTCCGCTCTCCACACTGCGGCTGGTTGAGCTCATCAACCAGGTCCTGCCTGCCGGGGTGGTGAATGTTGTTACCGGCGGCGCTGAAGTCGGCAGCCGCCTGGTGAACCATCCCGATGTGAATAAGGTGGTGTTTACCGGATCGGTCGCAACCGGCAAGAAAGTGATGGGAGGCGCTGCGCAGACACTCAAGCGCCTTACGCTCGAGCTGGGCGGCAATGACGCGGGCATCATACTGCCCGGCACGAACATCGATCCTCTGCTGGAGAAACTCTTCTGGGGATGCTTCCTCAACGCGGGGCAGACCTGCGCGGCCTTGAAGCGCCTGTACGTACACGAAGACCAGTACGATGAAGTCGTGCAGAAGTTCGCAGCCTATGTCGCAAAGATACCGGTCGGCGACGGACTGGATCCCAACAACCTGATCGGTCCCGTATCCAACCGGATGCAGTTCGACAAGGTATCGGCATTCGTCGAGGATGCGCGCACGCAGGGCGCGACGATCGTTGTTGGGGGTAATCCACTCCCGCAGCGCGGGTACTTCTATCCGTTGACGGTCATTGCAAATGCCGGGGACGACATGCGGGTGGTGAAGGAAGAGCAGTTCGGGCCCGTGATCCCGGTGGTAAAATACAAGACCGTCGAGGAAGCTGTCGAACGCGCCAATTCTCTCGAGGTCGGTCTAGGCGGATCGGTGTGGGGTGACGATCCAAAAGAGGCGGCTCGGTACGCAAGCCAATTGGAATGCGGAACGGCGTGGGTGAATCAGCACGGCACGTTGCACCCCATGGCGCCCTTTGGTGGCGTAAAGTGTTCGGGCATCGGCGTCGAATTCAACGTCGATGGCCTCAAGGAGTACACGACAGTCCAGGTCGTCAACGTTGCGCTCTGAACTATGAATGCACCCGTCACCAGCGCTCCCGCCGTCGATCGGCGGGGGCTGGTTGCCGCGATCCTGGTCGGCGTCATCGGGCCCGAGGTCTTCATTGTCCAACCCGGCTTCGTGCAGGGGTTGGTGGAGAGCCTCGGTTTCGATGAGCGCAGCGCAGGCTACGCTGCCTCCATCGAGGTCTGGGGGATCACGGCGACCACGCTGCTGATGACTTTCTTCGCACACCGGTTCAACTGGCGCAAGGTGATAACCGCCTCGCTGCTCCTGGTAGCCGTCAGCAACCTCCTGTGCATAGGTGTGCACGATAAGGTGATTTTCGTTCTACTGCGCTTCCTGGCAGGAGCCGGTGCCGGCAGCCTGATCTGCCTCAGCTTCACGACAGTAGGACTCACTTCCAATCCCGACAGGAACTTCGGGTACCTCATCATGTGGGTACTCCTGTACGGAGCGGTCGTCTTGTATCTCATGCCGGCAGCGTACGCGGTCAGCGGCATGACCGGGCCATTGCTGTTCTTCGCTGCATTTCCGCTGACCGCCCTGCCTTTGGTCAGTGCCTTTCCTGGCAATGCGGATACCGTCTCTGCCATCGAAGCCGACGCGGTCAATCTGCCTGCAACACTCAAGTTGCTGGCGCTCGCAGCGATGCTTGCTTATTTCGTCGCGCAAGGGGTTGCGTGGGCGTACCTGTTCCTGATTGGAACCGCCGGTGGACTGTCAGAGCAGCATGTAGCGACGGCGCTGACACTCTCGCAGTTTGCAGGCGTAGCAGGCGCGCTACTGCCCGCAATGATCGGATCGCGATTCGGGCGCTGGCGCCCGCTGTCGGTCGGCATTGCCGGCGGTGCGCTGGCGCTGGCGTTCCTGATCGGGCGCTTCGAGTACCTGCCCTTCACACTTTGGGTCTGCGTCTACAACTTCTTCTGGAACATGACCCACCCTTTTCTGCTCGGCTCCATGGCGAGCTTTGACCGCCGCGGCCGGGTAGTAGTCTATGCGGTGGCAATGCAAATGCTGGGACTCGCGATCGGGCCGGCCCTGGCGGCTACCGTCATCTCGCCATCGCACTACGACCGGGTCAACTGGCTGGCAATCGCTTTCTTCATGGTCAGTTGGGTGTGCATCCTGCCCCCCGTGCTGTCTCAACAGCGCCGCGCCCAGGCCACCCGGCCGGCATGGACCTAAGCTATAGGAGAAGACCCCATGATCGGTGATCTCAAAGACAAGGTCGCGCTCGTCACGGGTGCGGGTCAGGGCATTGGCGAAGGCATTGCCCGTCGGTTCGCCGCCGCCGGTGCCAAAGTGTTGATCGCCACCCGCACGTCGAAGAACGGCCAGGCGGTTGCCGATTCGATCGTCAGGAATGGCGGTGTCGCGAGTCTGCTGCAGACCGATGTTGGTCAGCATGACCAGGTGAAGCGCGCAGTGGAGCACACAGTTTCACTGTATGGCAGGCTAGACATCGTCGTCCACAACGCAGGAGTCTATCCCGTACGGTCCATCGAAGAATTGAGCGACGCTGACCTCGACACCACCCTGGACGTCAATCTCAAGGCCGGGTTCTGGCTGATCCAGGCGGCCCTGCCGCATCTGCGCAAGCAAGGTGGCGGCCGCTTTCTCTTTACGTCCTCGGTAACGGGCCCGAACGTGGCTATGCCGGGCACCGCACATTATGCGGCGTCCAAGAGTGGGATGAACGGGCTGATTCGCACCGCTGCCCTGGAATTCGCCCGCGAGAACATCACCGTGAACGGCGTGGAGCCGGGTTACATACGCACACCAGCCATGGAGGCGCTGGGAAGCGAGGCGGAGATTGCGGAAATGGCCAAGTGCATTCCCCTTGGAAAGCTCGGCAACCCGATCGATATCGCCAACGCGATGTTATTCCTCGCATCCGACGAAGCGGCTTACATTACCGGGCAGACAATTGTCGTGGACGGCGGCTCCACCCTGCCTGAAAGCCCTGTCGTGCTCGACGCATACTACAGCGCCAAAAAATGACCACCGACTCACTTCTGCAACGCCGATTTCGAGTCCTGGGCCGCAACTCGCCCCTCTTTTATGACGAGCCATTGCATCTCGTTCGTGGCGATGGGGTCTGGGTCTATGATGCCCATGGAAAACGCTACCTCGATGCATACAACAATGTGCCTCACGTGGGGCACTGCCATCCCCGGGTAGTCGAAGCCCTATGCAACCAAGCTCGTACGCTGAACAGCCACACTCGTTACCTGGACGAGACCGTTGTCAATTACGCAGAGCGGCTGCTCTCAACCTTCGATGCTTCGCTGAACCGCGTGTTTTTCACCTGCACGGGCAGTGAATCGAACGAGCTGGCGATGCGGATCGCGCGCGAGTGCACGGGCAACATGGGCGTCATCTCCACCGCCTATGCCTACCACGGCAACACGGCCGCGGTCGCGCAGATCAGTTCCGTGTTCACGCCGCCGTCCAAGCGGGGCCCATTCGTTCGGAATGTGCCGGTGATAGATCCGTATAGAGAGCGCAACGGCCGCAGTGACGAAGAGCTTGCCGATACTTATGTGCAAGACCTGCAGCACGCGATTGCTGACTTCGAGCGAGACGGCGTCAAGCTGGCCGCTGTACTGTTCTGCACTGCCTTTTCCAGCGAGGGCCTTCCAGAGCTGCCACGCGGCTACCTCCCCAAGGTTGCCGCAGCGGTGCATGCTGCTGGCGGACTCGTCATCGCAGATGAAGTGCAAGCCGGCTTTGGCCGCTTCGGGTCGCACATGTGGGGTCATGCGCTGCAGGGCATGGTTCCCGATATCGTGACGATGGGGAAACCCATGGGCAACGGCCATCCATTGGCGGGCGTCGTCACGACAGAGGATCTCATGGAGCGCTTCACGAGCGAAAACATGTATTTCAACACCTTCGGCGGCAATGAAGTCTCTTCAGCCGTGGGACTCGCGGTCCTGGATGTTCTGCGGGACGAGCGGCTCCTGGAAAATGCACAAAGCGTGGGTACCTATGTGCTCTCAGGGATGCGCGCGCTGCAGAAAAGACATCCGCTCATCGCAGATGTGCGCGGCAAAGGAATGTTCTTTGCAGTCGAAATGGTCACTGACCGAGAGACCCGGGAGCCCGCTGGAGCACGGACCAAAGCTGTCGTGAACGCAATGCGCCAGCGAGGTGTCCTCATCAGCCGGATCGGACCCCACGACAACATCCTGAAGATCCGCCCGCCCATGTCGTTTTCTACGCAGAACGCGGATCTGCTCCTGGCAACCCTCGATACCGTTTTGAGCACTGAGAGCTGACGTCGTGGGCTCCAGGCAGGCAGTGGATCAAACAAATTTGTTCCAGGAGCTGGCCGCCCTCGTCGCGGCGCGCTGGCCCCTGGAACCCGCTTCGATTCAGCCCATCAAGGTTCGCGAGAACGCGGTTTTTGCCGTACATCTGCGGGATGGTGCAAAGGTCGTCATGCGCGTCCACCGACGCGGATACCACAGCGATGCGGCTCTACATTCCGAGTGTACGTGGATGCGAGCATTGGCTGACTTCGGGATCGATGTGCCGCGGCATGTGTTGTCCAACACCGGCAACTCGTTCGAATCGGTTCACATCGAAGGATTCGAGGGGGAGCGCCAGGTTGACGTATTCCACTGGATTCAGGGGCAGCAGCTGGGGTCGGTGGAAGGCGGAGTCGATACCTCGGCACGCAGCATTGGCGATATCTACCGGGAGGTTGGCCGGCTTGCGGGCCGGGTTCACAATCACTCTTGCACGTGGGCTGCGCCTGCCAACTTCAAACGACATGCGTGGGATGTCGCCGGACTCGCCGGCGACAATCCGTTGTGGGGATGCTTTTGGGAGCTCGCCGCACTCTCAGGCGCGCAGCGAGCCTTGTTCATGCGCCTGAAGCAGACGCTCTGGCGCGACCTGAACGAGTTTGGCACGACCGCCGACCGCTACAGTCTCATCCATGCCGACCTCGTTCCTGAAAACATCCTGGTCGACGGCACCCACCTGCAGGTGATCGACTTTGACGACGCCGGCTTCGGATGGCACTTGTTTGAGCTGGCGACGTCGCTGTATTTCATCCGCCGAGAGCCCGTGTACCAGGAAGCCCGCGATGCCCTGATCGAGGGCTATCGACAGGTTCGCCCGCTGCCGGAGGCGCACCTTGCACGGCTGCCAATGTTCCTGGCGGCGCGCGGCAGCACCTATCTGGGATGGGTACATACCCGCCGCGATGAGCCCGCGGCGCAGGAGATGGTGCCGCAGTTGATCGAATTCGCAGTCGCGGCAGCAGAAGACTACCTGCGCGCGATGTAAGGCCGTGCTCCTGCTGCCGCGCGGCTAAAACGCGATACTGCCCACCGACGTTCCTCCACAGACAAAGAGCGTCTGCCCCGTCACGAAGCCCGCCGTGGGGTCCGCGAAGAACATCACCGCGCGTGCGACATCCGCCGGCCTTCCAAGGCGCTTGACCGGTATTGACTCAATGATCTTCGGAATCTTCGGGCTGTCCTTCGGAATGATGTCGTGGAAGACCTCGGTTGCTTCAATGGGGCCGGGGGCCACCACATTCGCGGTGATTCCCTGCGGCCCAAGCTCGAGCGCCCACGTCCGCGCGAGGCCGATCATGGCAGCCTTGGTCGCCGAATAGGCCGTGCGCTGGGAGAGGCCCAGAACGGCGCGCGTGGACACGAGAACGATGCGCCCGAACTGTTGCGCCTTCATGGTCGCCAGATTGGCCTGCACCAAGGTGATCGGCGCAGCGACATGCAGGTTCGTCAACGCCTGCAGATCATCGTCAGTCACCTGCTCGAGGGGTTGCTGCCTCACGGCGCCCGCATTATGAATCACCGTGGTCACCGGGAAGCGCCGGGCAACGTCTAACGCGACACCGCGCGTCGCTTCCACATCGGTTAAATCAACCTGCACTTCATGCAGGTGCGGCAAATTGACACCGCCAGGCTTGCGGTCGAGCGAAATGACGTGATAGCCGGCAGCCAGTAGCGCCTGACACGTTGCGGCGCCAATGCCAGAGCTTCCCCCCGTCAGCAAGACGAACGATTCGGTCACCGATATTCCTCAGATACTCGCCGCAAGCTCCCGCTCGAGAACTTTAGGGCTTTCCAGCCAACGCGCCAAAACATCCTGCGCGACGTCGCCCGGATATGAATCCTCCACGCCCGCACGCAGAGCTGCAACCACTGACCGCGCCAGGCCATCCGGCGCAATGGGACCCGCAAAGACATTCACCACTCGCATCCCGGCAGGCCGCATCCGGGCGCGCAGCGCCTGGGAGAGCGATAACGCTGCGGCCATGGATGCCGAGGAAGTGGGTTGCGATGGCAAGTTGCACAATGCGTACACCGACAGCAGGTTGACCCAGGCGGCGCTCCCAGAGGCTGCCCGCGGTTGCATCAAAGGGGCAAAGGACTGAGACAGGTGCAGCAGTCCAAAGTAGTTGACCTCCATTTCCTCGCGCGCGGTCTGGTCGGAGACTTCTGCGCCTGCCGAAGTGCCGGTATCATGCCGAGAGTTGTTTACCAGAATATCGATGCTCGAGCCGAACGCGTCCGCAGCGCGCTTGACCGAGTCACTGCTCCTCACGTCAATTGGCGTGGCCAGAATCGCCGCCGAGCCACTGAGCTCCTTTCCCGGGGGGACACCCGCCCAGACCTGCTTTGCGCCCGTCGCGATGAATCCGCGTACGAGGGACTCTCCGACAGCCGTTGTCGCATCGGTGACAAAAATATTGAGGCCCCGGGGATCACAGCCCATTTCCCGAATGTTCGGATCGTCCGTCATTGCAATGTCCTCCCCAGGCAGGTGTGCGACCAAGGCCCCCTGCCCCGCCTTGTCGAGGCGCGCGGTGA
>JAQGOF010000104.1 GCA_028293745.1 Gammaproteobacteria bacterium
TCCTACATGAGCGAAGGACAGCGTGTACCGGAGGATTTGCGTCCGGCGCGTGCGCTCGAGCTGGTGTCGGCTGCAGTGCGGCTTGCGAAGGTGCGCGGTGCGGTGGCCGATGAAGATCTCCTGCGACGACGATTCGGAAAAAACGCCCATGGCATCTCCTGAGCTCAACTTGATCAACAACGCGAAACTCGAGGGACTCTCGCACCCCGTGCAGGTAATTGCTGTCACCGGAGGCAAGGGCGGCGTGGGCAAGACGAGCGTGTCGGTCAACCTGGCTACAGCCATGGCGGCCGCCGGCAAGCGCGTCGTCCTGCTCGATGGCGACCTGGGATTGGCCAACGCTGATGTGTTCCTGGGCCTCTCGCCGCGCTACACGCTCGCCCATGTGTTATCCGGTGAACGAACGCTCGATGAGGTCGTCATTCCGGCACCACAGGGCTTTCTGGTCGTCCCCGCCGCCTCCGGCGCGGCTGACATGGCAAACATGGGCGAGACCGAGCATCTCGGGCTCGTTCAGGCCTTCAGCACACTCGCCGCCCGGGTGGATGTCCTGATCGTCGATACGGCTGCGGGAATCGCCCATAGTGTGCTGCAGTTCTCACAAGCATCCCAACATGTAGTTGTCGTAATCTGCGACGAGCCGGCCTCGCTAACTGACGCTTACGCGCTCGTCAAGGTGCTGAGTCGCAATCACGGTGTGAGTCGATTCCGCGTGCTGGCCAACCAGGTGCGCATGCAAGGCGCCGGCGCGGAATTGTTTCGCCGCTTCGAGCTCGTTACGGCACGTTTCCTCGATGTAGTGCTGGAGTTCGCAGGCGAAATCCCGGAAGACGAGTACCTTCGTCGCTCGGTACGGGAGCAACGACCTGTTTTTGACGCTTATCCTTCGTGTCCTGCCGCGCGCGCATTCAAGAAATTGGCGGCGCGCGCCGATACATGGCCGGTGCCACCCGGTCCGCGCGGAAACATCGAGTTCTTCGTGGAGCGGCTCGTTCGCAAGAACGTCGCCCGATTGGAAGCGGTGCAATGAACGCGGCCAGCGCCTATAGCGCAGGTCGTGCGACGGGTGAGGCGGACCGGCTGGTGCTGCAGCACGCCGAGCTGGTGAAGCGGATTGCGTATCACCTGGCAGGCAGGTTGCCGCCCTCGGTGGAGGTCGATGATCTGATCCAGGCCGGCATGCTGGGTTTGCTCGAGGCGGCGTCCAACTACGCTGCCAACCGCGGTGCGAGCTTTGAGACGTACGCGGGGATTCGGATTCGGGGCGCAATGATTGATGCACTGCGGAAGCTCGATTGGGCACCCCGCTCGGTGCATCGAAAGGCGCGCGCGGTTGCTGCTGTGGTGCAGGAAATCGAGCGGCGCACCGGGCGCGACGCGCGTGATGTCGAGATTGCGGAGGGCATGGGAGTAGGGCTGGATGAATACCACTCGATCGTGCAGGACGCTGCGAGCTGCCGCCTGGCAAGCCTGGATGATGCGACTGCCGCGACTGCTGCAGGACCTGCAGACCCGTTCAGCGAAGCGGCGGACGAGAGGTTCCGGGCTGCTCTGAGCCGCGCGATCGAGGGGCTGCCGGAGCGCGAACGGCTGGTCATGTCGCTGTACTACAGCGACGGGCTCAACCTCAAGGAGATCGGCGCGGTGTTGAAGGTTACCGAATCGCGCGTCTGCCAGGTCCATGGGCAGGCGCTCGTGAGATTGAAGGCACGGCTGGCTGACTGGCGTGATGGAAGTGTTGATGAGCGGGCATGAAGTGTTGGTCCAGTGGGTGTACTCGGACCACGGGAGATGGAAGCTGTGAGCAAAGATATGAAGTTCCTGGTCGTCGATGATTTCTCGACCATGCGTCGGATCATCAAGAACCTGCTGCACGATCTGGGCTATCCCAACGTGACGGAAGCGGACGACGGCAAAACCGCCCTGCCGATGCTGCAGGCCGGCGGCTTCGACTTCCTGATCTCCGACTGGAACATGCCCGGCATGTCCGGCCTCGATCTCATCAAGGCGGTCCGCTCGGACGCGAAGCTCGCCAAAATGCCCGTGCTGATGCTGACTGCAGAAGCCAAGCGCGAGCAGATCATCGAGGCCGCGCAGGCAGGCGTGAACGGCTACGTGATCAAGCCGTTCACGGCCGAGACTCTCAAAGAGAAGCTCGACAAGATCCTGGGCTCGAAGTAAGTGAGGTCGATATGTCGAGTTTTCAGGTACTGAAGCTGGAATACAGCGCCTGCGTCGAAGCGCTCTCGGATGCGCTGCGCACGGAGGACGAGACGGGATTCTTCGCCGCCGTCGATCACATCGTGCACATGCGCGAGCCGGGAATGTTCAAGGAGCTGCGCCAGCTCACCGGCGATCTGCAGAAAGCCCTCGAGCGCTTCAGCGTCGAGTCGCGGCTGCAGGATATTGCGGAAAACGAGATCCCCGATGCCCGCGCACGCCTCACTCACGTGATCAACATGACCGACGAGGCGGCCCACCGCACGCTGGATCTCGTCGAGCAGTCCTGCCCGCTCGCCGAGCGCACCGCGCAGGAAGCCTCGGCGCTGATCGAATCCTTCGAAAAATTCAAGGGTCGCGCCAACGGCGCCCAGGGGTTCGATGCCGTCATCCAGTCCCTCGATGGCCTCGCGCCGCTGGTGAAGGCGGTGGACAGATTCCTGCCCTCGGCCCGTGCCAACTCGGAGCTGATCCGCAGAAACCTGGCCGACGTGTTGCTCGCGCAGGGCTACCAGGATCTCACCGGCCAGATCATCCGCAGCGTCATGAAGCTCGTCTCAGAGCTCGAGTCCGCCCTCGCCAACCTCGCACGCCTGTCAGGCGATGTCGTCGAACATGCGACGATGGGCGACAACGTGAGTGCGGGACAGGGACCTGCCGTACCGGGTGTAACCAAGGGCGACCTAGCCTCGGGCCAGACAGACGTGGATGCGTTGCTGTCGGGTCTCGGGATGTAAGGTGACCTGTTGGACATCCTGAGCATCATCGGATTGGTGCTCGCACTGAACGCCATCCTGGTCGGGGCAGTGCTCAAAGGCGCCGGCCTCATGGCGCTCGTGTCCGCGGCTGCGTTCATGATTGTCGTGGTCGGCACGTGCGCGGCCATCTTCATCCAGACACCGCTGGAGGTCATGCAGCGCGCGTTGAAGATCTTCCCGTGGGTCTTGCGGCCACCGGTCCGCGACGGGCGCCTGCTGATCGCAAAGATCGTCGAATGGAGCAACATTGCCCGCAAGCAGGGGCTCCTCGGGCTCGAGATGATGATCGAACGGGAGCCGGACGATTTCGTCCAGAAGGCGCTGCAGCTCGTCGTTGATGGAAACGAGCCGGACAGCATCAGCAGCGTCATGTATGTCGATCTGAACATGCGCGAGCACGCGGATACGACGGCCGCGAAGGTGTTCGAGGGCATGGGCATCTACTCACCGACGCTCGGCATCATTGGCGCAGTGCTCGGTCTGATGGCCGTTCTGCAGAACCTCGCCGACCCGAGCAAGCTCGGCCATGGCATCGCCGCGGCCTTCACCGCGACGGTGTACGGCATTGGTCTTGCAAACCTCTTTTTTCTGCCCGTCGCCGCGAAGCTCAAAGTCATCGTCGCGCGCCAGAGCCAGTTCCGCGAAATGGTCGTCGACGGAATGCTCTGCATCGCGCAGGGTGAGAATCCCCGCGCAATCGAAGCCAAACTACAAGGTTACCTCCATTGAGTCGCGTACGGCATTCAACGGGTCGCCGGCGCAAGAAGCCCGAAGAGCATGGCAACCATGAGGCATGGGCCATTCCTTACGGCGACCTGATGACCCTGCTGTTGGCGTTCTTCGTCGTGATGTACGCCATCTCGTCCGTCAACGCAGGCAAGTACCGTGTGCTGTCGGATTCGCTGTTTGCCGCTTTCCGCGGCGCCCCGCGCAGCATGCAGCCCATTCAGGTCGGTGAGAAGCAGGTGGGCACCGGCGCGGACCTGAACACAACCTTCGTCCAACAGGCCATGGTGGACGGCAAGGCGCAGTCGCGACTGGCTCCTGTGCCCCTTGCGGTTGGGATGGCCAGGTCAGGTGCTGCGAGCGGCAGTTCGCCGATCGCGGGCACGCTGCCCCCGCAGGCAGCGGCTGCCGCCGCAGCGCTGACCCGCGTCGCAGACGAAGTTGCACGGGCAATGGATCAACTCGTCAGGAAAGACATGGTAACGGTCCGCCGGAGCGACTTCTGGATCGAAGTCGAGATGCGCACCGACATCCTCTTCCCCAGCGGCAGCGCACGCCTTGCGGACAACGCGGCGGACATAATCGAGCGCCTCGGTGGCGTGCTCGCGCCCTTCCCCAACCCGATTCGAGTCGAGGGATATACCGACAACAAGCCGATCAAGACGGCCGTGTTCTATTCGAACTGGGAGCTGTCGGCAGCCCGTGCAGGAAGCGTCGTCCGGGTTCTGTCGACCCATGGCGTGTCTCCCGGGCGGCTCGCGGTGATTGGCTACGGAGAGCAGCGCCCGCTGCAAACCAACGACACCCCCGACGGCCGCAATGCCAACCGCCGCGTCGTGGTCGTGATCCTCTCGACGGAACTGATGCGGCAGACCGATCCGACAAGCATCTCCGCACCTGACCCCTCGGGCGCCGAACCGCGCGATGCGCCTGCCGCGACTCCCCAGGTCACCCCGGTACCGGCAACTCAACCGGCGGCGGCGCAAACCGCCCGGAACGACGTCCAACCTAACACTGGCACGGAACCTGCACCCTGAACTGAGGCCCTGCTGCGCAGCGCCGGAATGCCGACGTTTTCGGCACAGCGGCGCAGCAAGTGTGAACTCGTTCACGGAGACCCGCGCCCATGACCGTGCCTTCAGTCGAGATGTTGCTCATCGCCGGACGGGCGGTGTTCTTACTTTTCTCATTCGTCCTCGCCGCGGTGGCCTTTATCCGCTGGCGACTCACGGCCCAGGCTCATACCGCACAGCTGCAAGCCAACCACGAGGTTGTATTGCGGCGGCTCGCCGACCTCGAAGCCCGCGTTAGTGCGACGAATGTCGCTGTTTCTCAGTTGGGTGAGCGGATCGAGCGCCCACAACAGTTGACGTCTGCGCCGGCTGCCGCCGCGCCGGGATATCAGATCGCCATACGCCTCGCCAAGGGTGGTGCGTCGCGCGACGAGCTGATTTCCGGGTGTGGCCTGTCGATCAATGAGGCTGAACTGGTCCATCGCCTGCACGCCCCGCAGGCCAGATCCTCCGCCCGCAAGCCGCATCCGGGCCGTCCGCAGGCGGCCTAGCACGCCCAAGTCGCGCGGCAATCGAACAATCGGAACTGGTTCAATTTTCCTAAATGCGAATTCAAGCACACAGGCACCGGGCCGATAGCCATCGTGCACGTGCACAACTGGCCTTCACCCCGCCAACTAAATGAACAAGCGCAAGAAAGCGTCTTCCTCCGCATCGCGTAGCGCGCGTGGCAGCCACCTGCTTGGCCCTCCAAGGGCTGCTGCGCCCCATGCAGCGCATAGCGCCACCAGTGGCACAAAGTCAAATAGCGCCAAAGGCTCGGACTCGGGCAGCCGCAAGACGGCAGCCCGGAAGGAAGCTGCGTCGAACACACACGCCCTGGCGGCCGAGTGCACCGTGTCGGATGCGGGCTCCCTCAAAGAGCGTCTCGCTGGTCTCCTCCAGGAACCGCAGGCCGTAACGCTCGATGTCACTGCCCTCCAGCGGATCGACACCGCCGGGTTGCAGGTGATCACCGCATTCGTCCGCGAGCGCGCCGGACATGGCCGGCCGGTCGAATGGCAAGGCACGGCTCCAGTCCTGGCGACCGCCGCGCGGCTTCTAGGTCTGACATCCCTGCTCAAGCTGCCAGCATGACAATAGATCTGACCCAGTTTCATGATGCCTTCTTCGAGGAGAGCTTCGAGGCTCTGGACTCGATGGAGACCGCGCTCCTCAAGCTCGACATCGGGGCACCGGACAAGGAGCTGATCAACACCATCTTCCGTGTTGCCCACTCCATCAAGGGCGGCAGTGCGACCTTCGGCTTCTCCGATATCGCCTCCTTCACCCACAGCCTCGAGACGATGCTCGATGAGCTGCGCAGCGGCGGCATGCAAGTGACGCTCGCCATGTCGGACCTGCTGTTGAAGTCGGTAGACGTGATGCGCGCGATGTTGCGTGCGGTACAGCAGAAACAACCGATCAATTCGCAGCGCGTGTCGGACCTGCAGTTCGACCTCGAGCTGATGATTGCCCAGAAGAATTCGGCGCCTGCCGCGGCATCGGTGCCGCCACCGGCAGCGCCCGGACCGGTAGCTGCGGCGCCCGCGGCCGTGCAAGCACCGGTGGCCATGGTATCCAGGCGCTGGGAGATTCTGTTTCGTCCCTACCCTGAATTGTTTGCCCGCGGCAACGATCCGCTGCGCATGATGCGGGAGTTGGCCGGGCTGGGCGAGCTCGAATCGAATGCAGACGTGAGCGCGTTGCCGGCGTTCGCAGACCTCGAGCCGCAGTCCTGCTATCTCGCCTGGAACCTGGTGTTGACCGGGGACGTGGCGGAGAGCGCGATCCGGCAAGTGTTCGAATGGGCAGAGGGCGATTGCGATCTGCAGATCGAGCTCGCGGATGGCGGGCCACAGGCTGCGAGCCCCGCAACGATCGAGGACTCAACCTCGGAGGCGGTCGCGGTAACTTCCGCAAGCGCGGTAGGTTCCCCGATCGCAGAAGAACCCGCTGCAACGGCCCCCGCTGCGGTGGCTTCGGTACCAGCGCCCCCTGTGGTGGCGGCACCTGTCGCCCCAGGTCCTGCTGCGCCGCCGGTGGCGGTTGCCCCGCAGAAAGCAGACGCCGTCGCAACGGTCGCCGACTCCGGCTCCATTCGCGTCAGCGTCGAAAAGATCGACGAGCTGATGAACACCGTCGGCGAGCTGGTGATCACGCAGGCGATGCTGAGCCAGCTCGGCTCCAAGCTCGAAGGTCCGACTGCGGAAAAGCTCCGCGGCGGCCTGGCACAGCTCGAACGAAACATGCGCGAGCTGCAGGAGAGCGTCATGCGCGTGCGCATGTTGCCCATCAACGTGGTGTTCAGCCGCTTCCCGCGCATGGTGCGCGATCTTGCGCAGCGCCTGGGCAAACACGTCGAGTTGAAGCTCACGGGCGAGCAGACCGAGCTCGACAAGACCGTGCTCGAGAAGATCGGCGATCCCCTCGTGCACCTCGTCAGAAACAGTATCGATCACGGCATCGAATCTCCGGACAAACGCGCTGCCGCGGGCAAACCGGCCTCAGGCACGGTGCACCTCGATGCCTGCCACCGTGGCGGCAACATTGCTGTCGAAGTCAGTGACGACGGCGGCGGCCTCGACAAGGACCGCATTCTCGCCAAGGCGCGCGACCGTGGCCTCATTGGCCCGAACGATGTGCTGACGGACGAACAGGTCTACGACCTCATCTTCCTGCCGGGCTTCTCGACCGCCGAGAAAACGACCGACGTGTCGGGCCGTGGCGTGGGCATGGATGTCGTTCGCCGGAATATCAAGGAGCTGGGCGGCAAGATCGAGCTGCGCAGCGACTACGGCAAGGGATCGAAGACCATCATCACGCTGCCGCTCACCCTCGCCATCGTCGACGGTCAGTCGGTGTCCGTCGGCAGCGAGACCTACATCGTGCCGCTCATCTCCATAGTCGAATCGATGCAGCTGAAAGCGGCAGACGTCAGCCGCCTGTCCGGGCGCGGCGAGGTCTTCTCCTTCCGCGGCTTCTACCTGCCGATCGTGCGCCTCTACGAGATCTTCGGAGTCGAGCCGCATACCAAGGTGCTGGACGAGGGTCTCGTCGTGGTCGCCGAGGGCGAAGGCCACCAGCGCATTGGATTGTTTGTCGATGACCTGCTCGGCCAGCAACAGGTCGTCATCAAGTCACTCGAGGCGAATTACGGACATGTCGAGGGCGTCTCCGGAGCAACCATTCTCGGTGATGGGTCCGTGGCTCTCATTTTGGACATCCCGGGTCTCATTCGCGCCATGTCCATGCGGGCGGCGGCCTGACCGTTACTGACCAACTAGGAAATACAACGATGTCGTCCAATGCGCCTGTAAAGAACGGCAAGGGTCCCGGTGAAGAATCGCACCAGGTCCTGACGTTCGTTCTGGGCAACGAAACCTACGGCGTGGACATTCTGCGTGTACAGGAAATCCGCGGCTGGTCCGCCGTGACGAAGATTCCACACGCGCCGCCTCACGTGCTGGGCGTGCTCAACCTGCGCGGCTCGATCGTTCCGATCGTGGACCTGCGCATGCGCTTTTCCCTCGATCGCGCCGAATACACGACGGTCACCGTGATCATCGTGGTGTCGGTGATCTCGGCCGCGGGCCGCCGTGACTTCGGAGTAGTGGTCGATGGAGTCTCCGACGTCGTCGATGTGAACACCGCAGAAGTAAAGGCTGCACCCGAGCTGGGGGCCAAGGGCGCAACCGACTATATCCGCGGGCTCGTCCCGGTTTCGGAGCGCATGGTCGTGTTGCTGGACATCGACCGTCTGATCGGCAGCGACCTGACCTCCTTCTCCAACAGCGCCGACGAGACGGCATCGGCCGCTTAGGCCGTACGTACCCATGGCTGCATCAACCGAACAAAACGCCGGGTTACTGGGCCGCCTGCTGCTGTGGCAGAAGCTCGCCCTGCTCGTTGCGGCGACGGCCGTGCCGGCCGTTCTGCTCGGTTGCTTCTACTTTCAGCAGACCGCCGCCGCCGCTCGCCAGGCGCGTGGTGAGCTCGACGGCACTCGCTATATGAAGGCGCTCGCCAGCGTGGCTGGCGAGCTGCTCACGCATCGCGGCCGCGAGTATTCATTCCTGAATGGTGACAAGGCACGGCGTCCGGATGTCATCGCGCAGGCAGCCGAGGTAGACAAGCAGGTCGCCGCCGCCGACCAGATCGATGCCGGGTTGGGCGAGAAATTCCGTGTCTCGCGGGACTGGCAGAGCGCGAAATCACAGTGGGCGACGCTCGAATCCAACGGGATGCAAGGGTCCCCGGAAGACAGCGATGCGGCGCACGCAGCGCTTGCCAGTCATCTGGATCACATTGCGGACGAGATCAGCGACCGCTCCCTGACCTCCGTTGACCCGGATGTCTCGACGCGAGCCCTGCTTCGAATTGCGTCCAACCATGCTCCGGACCTGATGATCTATTCGTCCAACATGCGCCGGCATGCAGTTCGGGCCGCCTCGAAAGGCTATCTCGGCGGCGATGATCGCATGGGCATCCGGATTTTCCGCGACCGCCAGCAGGCCGAGCTCGACAGCCTGAAGAGCGCGCTCGAGCAGGTATCCCCGGACGTACGCGCCACGATTCAGGAATCAGTCACCGCCGCGCAGGCGACTGCCGATGAGTTCTACGGCACCGTGCAGGCGAAGATCCTGAACGCCGCCAACATGGAAATCTCCGGAAGCGCCATCTATGACGCCGGCGTTGCCACGAACCGGGCGTTGAAGAAGGTCTCGCTTGCCAGCTACGACGCTCTCACCAAGGCGGTCGAGCAACGCCTGGCCCGAACCAATCAACAGCGCCTGATCACCGCTACCGCCACGGCCCTCGCCCTCTGCCTGGCACTCGGGCTGTCGCTGCTGGTCACTCGCTCGCTCTCGAGGCCGCTGCACCATGCAGTATCGGTATTTGGGCGAATCTCGGCCGGCAGCTACGACAATGAAATTACGGTGAGCGGCACGGACGAGGCCAGCCAGGTCTTGGGTGCTCTCGACAGGATGCAGGGCACGCTGCGGACACAGATTGAGACCGAGCGGGCTGTTGCTGCTGAAAACTCACGCATCCGCCATGCGCTCGACAAAGCCTCGACCAGCGTGGTGTTGGCGGACGGCCAGCAGCGGATTATCTATGTCAACGACACGGCGCAGGTGACCTTTGCGCGCGCCCACGGCGAAATCCGCAAAACACTACCGGGCTTCGATGCGCAGGGGTTGCGCGGGTCCACCCTGGATGCCCTTTCTTCAGATCCGGCCGGTGAGCGCCGCGCGCTCGATGCGTTGAGCGGCTCCGAGGTGCACGAGCGGACTCTGGGATCTGCGACCTTCCGCATCGTGACCAGTCCGGTCGTCGGCGACCAAGGCGAGCGCATCGGCACTGTCATGGAGTGGACCGACCGCACGCAGGAAGTTGGCGTCGAGAAGGAAATGCAGACGATGCTCTCCGCCGTCATTGACGGAGATCTCGCCAGCCGGATCGCGCTGGACAGCAAATCGGGCTTCTTTGAAGCCGCGAGCCGCGGGATCAACCAACTCGCCGACAACATGGCAGAGATTGTCGCGCTCGTCAAAGACGCCGCCGGAGAGGTCTACCGCGGCTCGAAGGAGATCGCGAACGGCAACACCAACCTGCAGCAGCGTACCGAGGAGCAGTCAGCGTCGCTGGAGGAGACTGCATCGTCAATGGAACAGATGACCACGACGGTACGCCAGAACGCGGATAACGCGGGTGAGGCGAATCAACTCGCGATCGCCGCTCGCGACCAGGCCGAACAAGGTGGCAGCGTAGTCAACAAGGCAGTGCATGCGATGTCGCAGATCAACGAGTCAGCCCGAAAGATCGCGGACATCATTGGCGTGATCGACGAAATTGCTTTCCAGACCAACCTGCTGGCGCTGAACGCGGCCGTCGAAGCCGCCCGGGCGGGCGAGCAGGGACGCGGTTTCGCAGTGGTGGCGACCGAGGTGCGGACACTGGCGGGCCGCTCGGCAACCGCAGCGAAGGAAATCAAGGATCTCATCAAGGACAGTGTCAAGAAGGTTGAAGACGGCTCGGTGTATGTCACCCGTTCGGGTCAGACACTTGAACAGATTGTTGCTTCGGTGAAGAAGGTCTCGGACATCGTGGCCGAAATTGCGGCAGCATCCCGTGAGCAGTCAGCTGGCATCGGACAGGTCAACCAGGCCGTGTTGCAGATGGACGAGCTGACTCAACAGAATGCAGCGCTCGTCGAGCAGGCAACTTCCGCCTCGCAGGCCATGGCTCACGAAGCCCATGCCCTGCACGAGATGATGGGAGCCTACCGGCTCGGCGATCTGGCCCGGCCCCAGGCGAATCACACCGCCAGTGTGACGCGGGCCTGGACGGGGCCTGCGGTAACCGCCGCGGCCGACAGCACGAATGAACAGTCGGCGCCACAAAACGAGCGCCGTGGCTCAGTCCCTCGCAGCCGCGCCTCTGGCAATGCACAGGTCGCCGCGGCCGCCGCCGATGGCGACAGCGAGTGGCAGGAATTCTGAACTCAACGAGTCATTGGACAAGGATTTACGGACATGAACTTTCTCAGTCGCTTGAAGCTTTGGCAGAAGCTTGCAGTGCTGGTGGTGGCGATGGCCGTCCCGAGCGCGCTGCTCGGCATCTTCTACCTGGGCGGAGCCAATTCACAGGTCGCGCTCGCCAAGGACGAGATCGAGGGCGCCCGCTACGTACAGGCCGTCGGCGGCGTGTTGGCCGAGATGGCCAATCACCGCAGCCGGCTGTTTGCCGTGTTGACCGGCGATTCCACCGGGCGTGACCAGGTGAGCGCCTCGGAATCCGAAATGCAACGGCACATCGAGGAAGTCGATGCGAGCGACAGCCAGGTCGGCAGCCGCTTCAAGGTTGCCGAAAGCTGGTCTTCCATCAAGTCGGATTGGGAGCGGCTGAAGAGCGAAGGCGCCAAGCTCAGCCCCGATGAGGCCGTGGCCCGCCACAACGCCCTGCTCGCTCACATTCAGAAGCTCGGTGAAACGGTTGCGGCCCGCTCGGGAATGACAGTCGATCCGTCGCCGGAGACGGCGGTGCTGATCCAGATTGCCACGCGCAACGTCCCGGGCGCTTTGATCGCCTCGGGCGACGTGCGCTGGTACGCGGCTCGCGCCAGCATCAAAGGCTATCTGGGTGGCGATGACCGCATGGCGATCCAGTTGTATCACGAAGCGTTCGTCGATCACTTTGACTCCGCGGCCCGGGACCTTGAGCGGGCTTCCGAGGATGCCAAGAGCCATGTGCGCCCGAAGGTCGAGGCCGCTCGCAGCGCCTTCACCTCCTTCTACGGAGTCGTAAAGGAGAAGATCCTCGATGCGCAGAAGATGGAGATCACGACCGCCGATGTCTACTCCGCCTCGCGCGACGTGAGCTCCTCGCTCAAGGAGCTGTCGGATGTCAGCTACGCGGCGATGAATGCCGCAGTCCAACAGCGCCTGTCGCAGGTCACGACCTGGCGCAATCTCACTACCACCATCACGGCCCTGGCCCTCGGCTTCGCGCTGGCCCTGTCGTGGTTGATCACCCGCTCGCTTGGCAAGCCGCTGTCGCATGCCATTGAGGTGTTCGGCAACATCTCCTCCGGCAAGTACGACAACGAGATCCGCCAGTACGGCAATGACGAAGCGGCCCAGGTGTTGAGCGCACTGGGCGAGATGCAGGGCAAGCTGCGGACGCAGATCGAGAACGAGCGCGCGGTGGCGGCGGAAAACACCCGCATCCGCCAAGCGCTGGACAAGGTTTCCACGAGCGTGGTGCTCGCCGATGGCCACCACCAGATCATCTATTTGAACGAGACCGCGCAGACCACTTTCGCGCGCAATCAGCACGAGATCCGCAAGTCCCTGCCGGGCTTCGATGCCCACCGGCTGCGCGGCTCGAGCCTGGATTCGCTGACCACAGATCCGGCGCAACAGCGGCGGATGCTCGACACGCTCTCCGGATCTGACAGCCAGGAGCGTCTGCTCGGCGCGTGCACCTTCCGCACCATCAGCAATCCGGTCGTGAGCGAAAAGGGCGAGCGCATTGGCACGGTTGTCGAGTGGACGGACCGCACACCCGAAGTGGCCGTCGAGAAAGAGATGCAGACCATGCTCACCGCCGTCATCGGTGGCGACCTCGGCAAGCGCATCGAGCTGTCCGGCAAGGCCGGCTTCTTCGAGGCGATGAGCCGCGGCGTCAACCAGCTCGCCGACAACATGGCGGAGGTGGTGTCGAAAGTGAAAGGCGTGGCCGCCGAGGTCCATCGCGGCGCCGACGAGATTTCAACCGGCAATGCCAACCTGTCGCAGCGCACGGAGGAGCAATCCTCCTCGCTCGAGGAAACCGCTTCCTCCATGGAAGAGATGACCACGACGGTCAAGCAGAACGCGGACAACGCCGGCCAGGCGAACCAGCTGGCCATGGCGGCCCGCGACCAGGCGGAGAAAGGCGGCTCGGTCGTCAACCAGGCCGTCAAGGCCATGTCGGATATCAATGATGCGTCGAAGAAGATTGCCGACATCATCGGCGTCATCGACGACATCGCGTTCCAGACCAACCTCCTGGCGCTGAACGCCGCGGTCGAGGCCGCTCGCGCCGGCGAGCAGGGCCGGGGTTTTGCAGTCGTGGCGAGCGAAGTGCGCAGTCTCGCAGGCCGCTCCGCTACGGCGGCCAAAGAGATCAAAGAGCTGATCCAGGACTCGGTGCGCAAGGTCGAGGACGGCTCGGTGCTCGTTACCCAGTCGGGCCAGACGCTGGAGAAGATCGTCGCATCGGTAAAGAAGGTCTCCGACATTGTGGCCGAGATCGCCGCCGCCTCGCGCGAGCAGTCATCCGGCATCGAGCAGGTCAACCGCGCAGTCATGCAGATGGACGAGCTGACACAACAGAACGCTGCGCTCGTCGAAGAGGCCACGGCTGCCTCGCAGACCATGGCCGAGCAGGTACGCGGCCTGAATCAGATGCTCGACCGTTATCGCGTCAACGACATGATCGAGAGCGCAAGGAGCTACGCGGCGCCCGTGGCCGCTGTTGCACCCGCGCGTGGGCAGGCTGCTGCGCGAGCCGAGCGCCGTGCAGGTCACCGCCCGTGGGCCGACAGGCCCAAGGCCAGTACAGGTGCTGCGGATCTGACGGCGGCGCGCAAAGTCTCGCGCGGTAACGGCACGCTCGGGTCGACCAACGCTCCGGCCGGCCCGGCCGCAGACGCGAAGAGCGATTCCGAATGGCGTGAATTCTAATCCATAGGCCACAGGAGACCGGCTATGGCGAAAATTTTGGCGGTAGATGACTCGGCGGCGATGCGGCAGATGGTCGGCATTACGCTGACCGGC
>JAQGOF010000106.1 GCA_028293745.1 Gammaproteobacteria bacterium
TGCCGACCATTACGCTGTCGTGCTGGGCGAGATCTTCGGGGGATTGGGGAATACCGCAACGCTGCAGATATTCCTCGGAGGCCGCGATCACGAACGGCACCGGTCGCAAGGGACGGGCAATCAGCCCGGCCGGGGGCGGGTCTGAGGTGGCGCGTATCGCGAGATCGTAGCCCTCCTCGATGAGGTCCACGAACCGATCTTCGAACGAAAGGTCCACTATGACCTCCGGATAGCGCTGCCGGTAGGCAGCGACCAGATCCACCACCTGCCGGGTCGCGGCCCAGGACGGAGCGGTCACCCGCAGCGTACCGCGTGGCACGCCGCTCACAGCCCCGACCGCCGACTCCGCTTCATCAATTTCCTCGAGAATAACCTTGCATCGCTCGAAGAAAAGCTTGCCGGACTCGGTAAGGCTCAGGCTGTGGGTGCTGCGATTGAGCAGGCGGGTTCCCAGATGCTTCTCGAGGAGCATGAGGCGCTTGCTGGTCATCGCAGTGGAGAGACTCAAGCGCTCGGCAGCCCCCACAAAACTGCCTGATTCGACGACCTGTCGGAAAACCTTCATGCTAAGCAGAGTGTCCATATGAGCTCCCAGTTCAAGTCAACGCGCTCTGCGGCGGCTGTCATTCGCCAGCCGCCACCATTCCCGGCGCGACGGTCGATTGCAGCGTGGTATTGAGTTTGATCAGCAAGCGCAGGAAGTCCTGTACCTCCGCGCTGCTGAAGTCGGCAAGCGCCAGGTTGAGTTTCTCCACGACCAGCGGGATGAGACTCTGGATCGTTTCGCGGCCCCCCGCGGTCAGCTGCAAATCCACTTTGCGCCGATCGCGATCGCGCCGTATGCGCTCCAACAGGCCACGCTCCGCCAATTGATCGATGACGCGCGTGAGTGCACCGCTGTTGTGGCGAAACTGGAAACAGATGTCCTTGGGGTTCAGCGCGATGCCATCCCGTAGCCAGGACAAGATGACGTATTGGACGAAGGTGAACCCATGCTTCTCGAGCACGGGCTCCAGGACATCCAACATCAGCGAATGGGCACGCTTCATGAGGTAACCGATGCTGTTCTGCGCCCGGTACGTCGATACGCGGTAGTGTCGCCTGGGCACTTGGATGCTCCAGCATTTACTGCCTGAGCAGCGAGTATCCGCAAACGATGCGAGCCGTCAATCCCTCCGGTGAGAGGGCAGCGTCGAGCCGAAAGAGTTGGAGCGGAGACATGCGTGGCAGGAGCACCGTCCGCGTCGCTAGTCCATCTCCCTCCAATCCCAATGCATCGTGAGATGCCATCAAGCAGTGATTTTCCATTACACGGCGCTCCAAGCTGGGCACAACGCCCGGCAAGTACCTGGGGCGGGGCATTCCGGGCGGCCTATACACGGCGTTCATCCTCGATGACGTGCAGTGGAAACCCGCAACTTAAATCTGCGCTCTGCCGCCATCAACAGATGGTTCGATGCCTGTCCATTTGAGGCTCCGCTGGAATAACCCATATCCCGTTCTGCGCCTTCTGCTGGCGCGTTGGAATAGATAGCTTACCTCCAACGAATCGCCGTCCGGGTTTCCGACGGCCCAACAGAGGATCGTAGAATGAGCACACAAGTTGTTTTGATCACCGGCGGACTCACAGGCATCGGTCGCGCCGCCGCCATCGCCTTCGCGAAGAAAGGCGCGAAGGTGGTCGTTGGCGGTCGGCGTGATGAGGCCGGCAAGATCCTCGTTAAGGAGTTGCGCTCTTTCGGTACGGAGGCGGAGTTCATCAACGCTGACGTCCGCAAGGACGATGACATCCGTGCTCTGGTCGACAAGACCGTCGCACGGTTTGGCCGTCTGGATGTCGCGGTGAACAATGCCGCCACTGAAGGCCAGGTTGGCCCGATCACGGACCAAACCGCGGAAAGCTATGCCGCGACGTTCGACACGAATGTGCTCGGCGTGATCCTGTGCATGAAGCACGAAGTGCGCGTCATGCAAAAACAGCGCAGCGGTAACATTATAAACATCTCCTCGACCTACGGGCACGAGGGTGCGGCCGGCGCCTCCGTCTATGTCGGTAGCAAGCACGCTGTCGAAGGCATCACCAAGTCGGTGGCGCTCGAGATCGTCGAGTCGGGAATCCGTGTGAACGCCGTGGCGCCTGGCCCTGTGGACACTGGCATGTTGACCCGCTTTACGGGGACGCCGGAGAACAAGGCGGCTCTTGTGACAACCGTTCCGATGGGTCGCCTCGGCCTCTCGGAGGAGCAGGCCAACGCGATCGTCTTCATCGCGTCGGACGAAGCTTCATTCATCACCGGACATATCCTCAACGTCGACGGCGGTAAGAGTCACTGATCCTGCCAGGGCGCTGAGCTTTGCTCCGCGCCCGGTAAAGGGGCGGCCTTCGATGAAGATTGCGGGGCCAGACGCCATCAGGAGTAAGTCATGCCCATCGGTAGCTCCGATCGTATCAACGTCGGCGTTCTTGTAGAGCGGGCGAGCGGGGAGCGCCGCGTCGCGTTGATCCCGGCTGATATCAAGAAGCTGACCTCGAAAGTCACGTTCGTTATCGAGAGCGGCGCTGGCCGCGAGGCCGGCTTTGACGACAACACTTACGTGGACGCGGGTGCTCGAATCGCAAATCTTCGGGAAATTCTCGGAAGCTGCGATGTTGTCGTCAAGGTAAGGCCGCCCGGCGTTGATGAAATGCCGCCTGCTGGCCGCATTCTCGTGTCGCTCGGCGGCCACGACCCCAACCTTGGTGAATTTTTGAGGAAGCGCTCGGTTATCCACCTCGCTCTGGAACGGATCCCGAGGACAACCCGCGCTCAGGCAATGGACGTCCTATCCTCACAGGCGTCCATCGCAGGCTATGCGTCTGTGCTCGAGGGGGCACGCGCCCTGGGCATCCTGCTACCTATGTTGATCGCGGCGGCCGGTACCATCAAACCCGCCAAAATGATTGCGCTCGGCGCAGGCGTCGCCGGCTTGCAGGCGATCGCCACAGCGCGTCGGCTCGGCGCTGTGGTCCACGGTTTCGATGTTCGCGCAGCCGCTCGCGAGCAGGTAGAAAGTCTCGGCGCCAAATTTGTTTCGGTGGACGCCAACATCGGCGCAGGTGAGGGTGCCGGCGGCTATGCGCGTGAGCAATCGAGCGACCAGCAAGCTCAGCTTCGCCGGGCTCTCTCCCCTCATCTGGCGACGATGCAACTCGTCATAACGACTGCCCTGATCCCTGGCCACGCTGCCCCTTTGCTGATTGATCGCGAGACGCTGGGCCTGATGAAACCGGGCTCAGTCATTGTCGATCTTGCGGCAGAGACGGGAGGAAACTGCGAGGTTACGCGGCCTGACGAAACGGTCACGGTGAATGGCGTACGCATCATGGGGCCGACAAACCTTCCAAGCATTGTGGCGAGCGACGCCAGCCGCTTGTTCAGCGGCAACATCCGCTCACTGCTAGCCTATCTACTGGAAGGATCGAGCCGACTGCAATTTGACGCTTCAGATCCAATCAGTGGTCCGATGCTTGCCGGTCAAAGTACGGCGCGCACCTCCCTTGCCGCGGCCTAAGGATATCGACAATGCCGACAACGACTATCATCCAGCTATTCGTCTTTATGCTCGCCGGCTTTGTCGGCGTCCAAACCATTAACCGGATACCACCGCTACTTCACACGCCGCTGATGGCGGCGACAAATGCCATTTCCGGCATTTCGCTGGTCGCGTCGTTGGTGCTGGCCGGCAGCGGCGACGGCGTTCTCGCAACAACCCTCGGCGCGACGGCGGTTGGGTGCGCCATGGCGAATATCGTCGGCGGCTTTCTCATAACCGATCGGATGCTATCGATGTTCAAACGTACCAAAACCGCTGTAGTGGACAAAGCAGAAGACGATGCTTCGAGCGCTGTAAAGTCATGACGGAGATACTTATCCAGCTCGCGTATCTGTTCGCAGCGTTCTTGTTTATTACCGCTCTTCGCGCCCTGGGTCGCCCTGACAGTGCCAGGCGTGGCATGCAGTTGGCCACGTTTGGCATGGCCGTCGCTGTCATCGCGACCCTCTTTCAGGCTCGCATCGTCTCCTATGAGTGGATCGTCGTCGGGGCGGCTGTTGGTGCGATAGCCGGATATCCTCTTGGAATGTGGGTTCCGATGACCGCGATGCCACAGCGCATTGCACTCAGCCATGCGTTCGGCGCGCTTGCGGCAACACTAGTGGGCATCGGCGAATACACCAACGGCTTCTCCGGTGGCACGCTTGTTCGACCGACCGTGATGGCGCTCGGCCTGGAGGTCCTTTTCGGCGGTGTGACGGTCACCGGCAGTCTGATCGCGTTCGGCAAGCTACAGGGAATCCTGCCAGGCCGTCCTTTGATTTTCCAAGGCCAGAACGCCATCAATGTCCTGCTGCTCGCGGCCGGCTGCTGCTGTCTGATTTGGCTGATCGCTTTTCCTGCCCAGGTATTAGTCTTTAGCGCCATGGTGGCCATCGCCATCCTTTTGGGCATCCTTTTCGTGCTGCCGATTGGCGGGGCGGACATGCCGGTCATAGTGTCGCTGCTGAACTCGTATGCTGGACTAGCCGCCGTCGCAACCGGGTTCGCCATAGATAACAACATCCTGATCATTGTCGGTGCGCTGGACGGTCTGAGCGGCTTCATCCTTGCGCTCGCCATGAGCAAGGCGATGAATCGGTCCTTCGCGAACGTGCTTTTCGGGGCGTTCGGTGCGACTGGAACTGACACGGCCGTTGCGACTGCCTCCGGGGGAGAAATGTCTGCCACGACCGTCGAGGACGCCGCATTGCGGCTCGCTTACGCCGAGCGTGTCATCATGGTTCCAGGATACGGCCTGGCTGTATCGCAGGCACAGCATCAGATGCGCGAGCTGGGAGATTTAATCGAGAATCGCGGGGGAGATGTCCGATACGCGATCCACCCAGTCGCGGGGCGGATGCCGGGACACATGAACGTCTTGCTAGCCGAGGCCGGGGTTCCGTACGACAAGCTCATCGACATGGACGAGATCAATGAACGGTTTGTCGAAGCTGACGTCGCCGTCGTCGTTGGGGCGAATGACGTGGTCAATCCTGCTGCTCGCATCAATCCGGCGTCGCCGATTTTTGGGATGCCGATTTTGAAGGTAGATGACGCGAAGAGCGTTCTCGTGCTCAAGCGTGGCAAAGGCAGGGGCTTCTCCGGTGTGGAGAACGACCTTTTCGTGGACCCCAAGACATCAATGCTATTCGGGGATGCCCGGCAATCCCTGTTGGATCTAGGCTTGCAAGTCAAAGAAGCTTAGCTCGCAGGGCCGTGAGCCGAACAGAGGCGGGTGCTACAGCGCCGGGGGATCCTCAGAGACGAGCGTAAATACAGCCGCATCGGCACAGACGGTCAGCCCTGGGCGCGACGACCGCTCGACTGCCGACGAGGTGCGCACAGGATTTGCAACGCGGCGCGCCTGCTCATTTGAGGCTCCGTTGGAATAAGCCCTATCCCGTTTTGCGCCTTCTGCCGGCGCGGTGGAATAGATAACTTAGCTCCATCCAAATGCGACCTCGGCCGGGGTGGCATTGAAATAGGAAGCAGGAGGAACCAAGGGTGGACGCGCGCGGCGTAAATAATCAAAATCTGCGGCGACCACGGCATGCGGTCAATTCCCGCTATGCGGCGTGTCGCCAGCAGGCATTGTCAGGAGAACGCAATGAGTCAGTCATCGGAATCAAAGAACAAGGAGCTCGTGCTCAGGGCATTCGACACCTTGTTCAACAAGCGGGACTACGCGGCAGCCGAACGCTTCTGGTCATCCAACTACATTCAGCACAGCGCTCATATCGAGCCTGGCCGCGAAGGTCTCTTCAATTTCATCAAGGGCGCACCGGCGTCCCTCAGGTATGAGCCGGGCGTGATCGTGGCCGAAGGCGACTTCGTGATCGTCCACGGGCGATTCTCCGGCATGGGCCGCCCGAGAAACTGGATCGCCGCCGACGTCGTGCGCATCGCTGACGGAGTGCTGGCCGAGCACTGGGACGTCCTCCAGGATGAGGCGAGTCGTGCGGAGTCGAAGAGCGGTCGTCCAATGTTTGGTGATGGTTTCGCCGACTGATCTTGGCGGGAACAGGCCCGCGGGCGGAGCGGGGATGGCGACCCAGCGATTGCGGTAGTCAACATCGACGGCGCCCAGAACGATCATGCCGTCTGTGCTGATCAGATAAGTCGCCGGTATCGGCACCAGCCATTCGCCTGCTTTAGCGTTGCGCGGCGGCGCGTGACCGCGCTCGAGGTGCCGCCTCGGAGTAGGCGCCATCCAATGGGTGTTAGATGACTTCGATTCTGGAGAAGACGACGGGTCTGGTGGCGTTCGTCCGTACCGTCGACGCAGGCTCCTTCAGCGCTGCGAGCAGGCTTATCGGGTCAAGCCAGTCCGCAGTCTCGAAAAGCGTCGCGCGCTTGGAACGGCGCCTCGGTGTGCGACTCATCCAACGGTCAACGCGCACGCTCAGTATTACTGCAGAGGGACAGGCCTATTACGAGCGCGTAGCGCCGCTGCTTCGCAGCATTGAGGAGGCAGAAGACGCCGTCCAGGTGGCCTCAGAAGCCAAGGGACTGCTTCGAGTGTCCGCACCTCAGGAATTTGGAAGGATGCTCATCGCGGGGTGGGCTCCGGAGTTTTTGGCACGCCATCCCCGTGTGAAACTCGAGCTGAACATCACAGATCGAAACGTCGACATCATACGCGAAGGCTATGACCTGGCAGTCCGAATGGGGGTTTTGCGGGACACCGAATTGATCAGCCGCAAATTGGCGGATCTTCGCTGGATCCTGGTGGCCTCACCCGCGTATATCGAGCGACGCGGGCGGCCGCAGACCGTCGAGGACCTGAGGTCACATGCCTGCCTACGCTATTTGACATCCGGCCGCCCTTGGCCCTTCGCGTTTGCGGGTGGCGAGAGCGTCATCCCGGACGGACCGTTCGATACGGACGATAGCGGCTCGATCCGCCAAGCCGCCGTCGGCTCTGCAGGCATCGCTTACCAACTTCGGATGACGGTAACCGACCTTCTGGCTGAAGGGCGCCTGGTGGAGGTGCTTCCCCATCTCGCGATGCCGACCCTTCCAGCCTATGTGTTGCATGCTTTTGGCCGCCAATTGCCCATCCGCGGACGCCTGTTCATCGATTTCATGGTTGAGAAGCTGAGCGCGCTCGATCTGTAAGTAAGAGGCAAGGGCAGCGTTTTCGGACTCCCAGGAATAACTGCTGTTACACGTGTCGCAATAGCGCTGCGACTGATCACCCCTTAAATTCTCATCACGGTCGCCGACACCGGCGCCCGTCGTACCAACTGGGAGAAAAGGACCATGAGGATTTTACTGGTGGGAGCTGCCGGCGCTATCGGCAGCGCGGTCGAAGCTGCACTCGGCCAGAAGCACGAAATCATACGAGCCGGACGAAGCAGCGGCGATGTTCGTATCGACATCACGGATGAAGCGAGCATCTCGCGCGTGTTCGAGCAAACGCTCAGCCTCGATGCTGTCGTGGCCGCAGCCGGCGAACTACATTTTGGACCGCTGATGGATATGACGAGTGCTCAGCTGGCTTTCAGCATCAATTCCAAGTTGCTTGGTCAGGTGAACTTAGCGCGCCTGGCTGCTAAATATATAGCTGACGGCGGTTCCGTCACTTTGGTCAGCGGGATTATCGGCGAACAGCCTGTCGCGGGCGGCGCCAGCGCTGCGCTGGTCAACGCGGCGATTGAAGGCTTCGTTCTTGGCGCCTCGGTGGATATGCCCCGAGGTATCCGCATCAACGCCGTAAGTGCTGGAATCGTCGCCGAGACGAAGGATAAATACGCTCCCCTTTTCGATGGATTCGAACCGGTATCAGCCCGGCGAGTGGCGGTCGCGTATACACGCAGCGTCGAGGGCGGGCAAACGGGACAGGTGTATAGGGTTTTTTGAACCCGTAGGACGCTAGCACGGAGCTGAACGAAATGATCTCGCACCGGAAATATGTGGTTTGTGCAGCCATTGTTGCTTTGGCGGCTGCTGGCCTGGGGGTGTTCATCACAAGCCGCAGCCACGCCGTCATCGCCGTAACGGGCGCCGGCAGTGACCAGGCGATCGAAGTCGATGTTGCGCAAGTAACATCGAGGATAATCACTGACTACCAAAGCTATTTCGGCCGAACTGAAGCCATCAATAGAGTCGAGATTCGCCCGCTCGTTCCCGGGACCATCGTCGGTGTACATTTTAGTGACGGTGCTCTCGTGAATACAGGTGACCTTCTCTTCACCATCGATCAGCGCCCGTACAAGGCGGCGGTGGATCGTGCCTCTGGAGAACTCGCGGCTGCGCGTGCCCGCAACGGGTACGCCTCGACGGACGCGTCGCGCGCGGAGCGATTGCTCGCTGATAACGCGATCGCCAGACGCGAATATGACCAAGCTCAAAACGCGGCCCGGGAGGCATTGGCGAACGTGCTGTCCGCGCAAGCGGTGCTCGAAGTAGCGAACGTCAATCTCAGTTACACGCGAATCATTGCGCCGGTCGCGGGCCGGGCATCTCGAGCGGAGTGGACGTTGGGCAATGTTGTGTCCACGGGCGCGAGCGCTCCCATTTTGACTACGGTCGTGTCGATCTCGCCAATCTATGCGTCGTTCGATGTGGATGAGCAAACCTACCTTCGCTATTTGAGCGGCGACTCTCGCGTGGAAGTTCCCGTGTTTCTTGGGCTTGCTAACGAGAGTGGCTATTCGCGCGAGGGGAAAGTGAGCTCGATAGACAACCAACTAGATACGGGGTCCGGAACGATCCGCGTTCGCGCGCTGTTCGAGAACAAGGACAGGAGCCTCGTTCCCGGTCTGTACGCGCGTATCAAAGTCGGCGGTGGCGCACCGCACGCTGCGGTGTTAGTGATTTCGGCAGCCATAGGCACGGACCAGGACAAGAACTACGTGATGGTGATGGACAGCGACCATCGCGTTCGTTACCGAGAAGTCGCACTCGGCGCTGAACGCGATGGCATGACGGTTATCTCGGCTGGTCTCAAGCCGGGCGAGACCATTGTGGTGAACGGTCTCCAGCGCGTACGTTCCAACGACATCGTCCGGCCACACGCCGTGGAGATGATGGCTGCGCTAAATGCGCTCGAGAGCGAGTCTTGAGCTTCACGAAAGAAAAGAGAGTCTCAACATGAATCTCTCCAAATTCTTTATAGATCGGCCCATCTTCGCTGGCGTCCTATCGACCCTCATTCTGCTCGGCGGCATCATTTCGCTCTTCAAATTACCCGTCTCGGAATACCCTGAGATCATCCCGACCTCGGTTATCGTGCGCGCCCAATTTCCCGGTGCAAACCCCAAGGTTATCGCGGAGACGGTAGCGGCGCCCCTCGAGGAGGCCATCAATGGCGTCGAGGACATGTTGTACATGCAGTCGCAGGCAAATAGCGACGGCAATCTGGTCCTGACAGTCACGTTCAAACTGGGAATGAGCCCAGACCTTGCTCAGCAACTTGTTCAAAACAGGGTATCGCAAGCGCTCACAAGACTGCCTGAGGACGTCCAGCGCCTGGGCGTGACGACAGTCAAGGCGTCGCCAGTCATGATTCTAACCGTTCATCTGTTCTCGCCAAACGGCAAATACGATACAAAGTATCTGCGCAACTACGCTCTGATCAATGTAAAGACCCGCTTGGAGCGGATACAGGGCGTCGGCTACGCACAATTGATGGGAGCCGGCGACTATTCGATGCGGGTGTGGCTCGATCCCGGCAAAGTCGCGCAACGCAATATGACGGCGGCCGACGTTGTCAACGCAATTCGTCAGCAGAATACCCAGGTTGCCGCGGGCATCATAGGATCGTCGCCGTCTTCGGCGAGCGTCCCAGTGCAATTGAACGTGAACGCGCAAGGGCGCCTTCGGTCCGAAGGCGAGTTTGGCGCCATCGTCCTGAAAGCGTCACCGAGCGGAAGCGTCACGTATCTTCGTGACGTAGCACGAATCGAGCTGGGTGCCTCTGAATACGGCCTTCGTTCCCTGATAGAGGATAAGCAAGCAGTCGGTCTGTGGGTGTTCCAGCAACCCGGCGCCAACTCCTTACAGATCTCGGACTCTGTTCACAAGGCGATGGCCGAGATCAAACCGGATATGCCTGCAGGAGTCGAGTACGTCATCGACTACGATACAACACAATTCGTGCGTTTGAGTATCGATGCGGTCATTCACACGCTGCTGGAGGCGATTGCGTTGGTGGTTGTCGTGGTGATTATTTTCCTGCAGACGTGGCGTGCGTCGCTGATTCCGCTTCTCGCCGTACCCGTATCCATTGTCGGGACCTTTTCGGTGCTGCTCGCTTTCGGATTCTCTGTCAACGCGCTTTCTCTCTTTGGGTTGGTTCTTGCGATTGGAATCGTGGTCGATGATGCGATTGTGGTCGTCGAGAATGTGGAACGTAATATCGCGTCGGGACTCAACCCGCGGGAAGCGACTTACCGTGCCATGAGCGAGGTGAGCGGACCCATCATAGCGATTGCATTGACGCTGGTCGCGGTGTTCGTTCCGCTCGCCTTCATGTCGGGCGTGACCGGTCAGTTCTACAAGCAATTCGCAATGACGATTGCGATTTCAACGGTGATTTCCGCGTTCAATTCCCTAACTCTCTCGCCGGCCTTGGCAGCATTGCTCTTGAAGGGCGGGGATGCACCCAAGGACTGGCTTACCCGCGCAATGGATCAGGTATTCGGAGGATTCTTCCGCAGCTTCAACAAAGTCTTTTCTCGCGGCTCCAAGTCATATAGCCATGGGGTTGCCGGCATGATCGGCCACAAGGGCTTGATGATGGGTCTATATGCGGTGTTGATCGCGGGTGCCGTCTTGATCGGAATGATCGTGCCGCCGGGCTTCATGCCACAGCTCGACAAGGACTATCTCGTGAGCTTCGCTCAGTTGCCGAATGGCGCAACGCTCGATCGCTCGGAGGACGTGCTGCGGCAAATGGTGGAGATTGCCAAAAAGCAACCCGGCGTGAAAGCCTCGGTCGGATTCCCAGGTCTATCAATCAACGGGTTCACGAACTCATCGAGTGCGGACATCCTGTTCATTATATTACATCCCTCTGCGGACCGGCGCAGTAGAGACCTGTCGGCCAAGGCCATTGCCGATTCCCTGCGACAGAAATTCTCTATCATCAAGAGCTCGTATATTGAGGTATTCCCGCCGCCGCCCGTTTTAGGGCTGGGCACACTGGGCGGTTTCAAAATGCAGCTCGAGGATCGCGGAGCGTTGGGTTACACAGCGCTCAACGACGCGGTGCAGGCCTACATCAAGCGTGCTGCGCGGACGCCTGAACTAGGTCCTACTTTCTCCAGCTACCAGATCAATAACCCGCAGCTGAATGTCGACTTGGACCGAGTGAAAGCAAAGCAGCTCGGGGTGTCTGTGGAAGACGTGTTCAGTACGATGCAGATATATTTGGGTTCCCTTTATGTAAACGACTTCAACCGGTTTGGACGTGTATACCAGGTGCGAGTCCAGGCGGACGCGCCGTTTCGCGCCTCGGGCAACGACATCGGTTCACTAAAAACGCGGAATGAGAGCGGTGAAATGGTACCACTGTCCTCCCTGGTGACAGTGACCCCGACCTTCGGCCCGGAAATGGTGGTGCGCTATAACGGCTATACCGCCGCCGACGTCAACAGCGGTCCCGCTCCCGGATATTCAGAAGGGCAAGCCCAAGCGGCCGCGGAGCGAATCGCCAGAGAGGTTTTGCCGCACGGCATCAAGTTTGAATGGACTGACCTGACGTACCAGCAGAAACTCGCCGGCAACGCCGCGCTGGTTGTTTTCCCGATCAGTATCGTCATGGTGTTTTTGGTTCTTGCGGCGCTGTACGAAAGCCTCGCTCTTCCGCTGGCCGTCATCATGGTAGTGCCGCTCAGCATGTTCTCAGCTCTCTTCGGTGTTTGGCTCACCGATGGTGACAACAATATCTTTACGCAGATTGGATTGATGGTGTTGGTGGGTCTGTCAGCGAAGAATGCCATATTGATAGTCGAGTTCGCCCGCGAACTGGAAATGCAAGGCCACTCTATGATCACCGCTGCCATTGAGGCAAGTCGGTTGCGTCTTCGCCCGATCCTGATGACCTCTTTAGCCTTCATCATGGGCGTAGTACCGTTGGTACTGTCGTCCGGCGCCGGTTCCGAGATGAGAAATGCAATCGGGATCGCGGTGTTTTTCGGCATGCTGGGCGTGACTGCGTTCGGCCTTGTTCTCACGCCCGTGTTCTATGTCCTGTTGAGGATGCTTGCGGGCAGCGAGAAACTTGTCGAGAAACACGGACACGCACCTCAGATCCGCGTCGTTGCGGGCGCCATCGAAACTCGAGATTGCATATGAAGACCTGCGTGACTCGGTACTCCCCGCTTCTGTCGGGATTGATGGCGTTCCTGGTTCTCGTGTGCGGGTGCTCGCTTGCGCCTCATTATAGAAAGCCTGACTTGGACCCGGTAAATCAATTCAAGGAAGAGTCGATCACCACAGCGCCGCAGGGGGCGAGCATGCCTCCAGAGTATGGAGAGTGGAAGCCCGCGCAACCCTCAGAGCAAGCCGCTCGCGGCGAATGGTGGACAATCTTCGAGGACGCGACGCTCAACGATCTCGAAGCTCGAGCGCTCGATGGCAACCCAAGCCTCAAAGCGGCGGTCGCACGAGTAAAAGAAGCGCGCGCGATGCGGGAGAGCACTCGGGCGTCATTATTTCCCACCGTTGATGCAGGCTTCGGACCAACGCGAGAGAAACTTTCGGCCGCATCGCAACTGAAGCCGGATGGTGTTGATATCCCGACGCAAACGGTTTGGCGCGCGCAGGCGGGCGTTGCCTACGAGGCGGACCTGTTTGGCCGCGTGTCGGACTCGGTGAAAGCTGCGACTGCGGAGACGGAACAAATGGAGGCGTTGTTCAGGTCGACGCGACTCGCATTGCAAGCGGACGTTGCGCAGAACTATTTCAACTTGCGCGAGCTCGATGCGGAGCTCGAAGTCTACACGCGCTCGGTTACGCTGCGCGAACAGGCGCTCGAGCTCGTACAGCGACGCTTCGAAGAAGGTCAAATCAGCGAACTCGATGTCGCTCGCGCATCTGCAGAGCTGTCGACAGCGCGTTCCGATGCAATGACCGCACAGCGCTTACGTGCGGCCTCCGAACACAGTCTCGCTGTGCTCCTCGGCAAGGCAGTTGCTGAGTTTACGCTTGCGGCAAATCCTCTCCGGGCGGTGGGAATCCACATCCCGGCCGGTATGCCTTCATCGATGCTGGAGCGCCGCCCAGATATCGCAGCCGCGGAACGTTCGATGGCCGCTGCCAACGCGCGAATCGGCGTGGCTAAGGCTGCCTATTTCCCGTCCTTGAGTCTCACTGGGACGGGCGGCGTTGAGTCCGCTGCGCTCAGCGACTTATTCCATTGGTCGAGTCGTGCGTTCTTGGCAGGACCGCTTGTCGGGACAGCGCTCACCGTACCGCTATTTGATGGCGGCCGCCGCAAAGGCAATCTCGCCAACGCACGCGCTGTCTACGAGGAAAGCGTCGCAAACTATCGTCAGCAAGTGCTAGTCGCCTTCCGGGAAGTGGAGGACAGCTTGTCCGACCTGCGGATTCTCGAGGGCCAGACCCCGACCCAAGCGGATGCAGTAAAAGCATCAACGCGCGCAGCGCAGATATCGCGCTCGCAATACACCGAAGGCGCCGTCAATTTTCTTGACGTCATTGATGCTGATCGCACGGTGTTGCAGGCGCAGCGTGTGGCGGCGCAACTGGCCGGGACTCAGGCTGTTTCCACGGTGAACCTCATCAGAGCCCTTGGTGGAGGATGGGGGGACGCACCGGCTCTGGCAGCTTCCCAGGAGCCGACATCGAGTGTCGCGCGACGTTAATGGATTTTGGTACGGGCTCGCACGGTCTGTGCCGAGCCGATCGCTTCTGGACTCAGGCGGCTGCCAAGCCAGGAGCAGGAGAGGCTGTCCTCTGCCAGGACTCCCGAGCCTGGATGCGCGCAAACCAGCTGTGCAGGTGCTTGAACTGCGTCACCGGCGCTTTTGCCGTCGCGATTGTCATGAGCGGTGTGGCGAGCGAGATGTCCGCGAGGGTCAGCACGAAGCCGCCATCTTCAAGAACCGGTACGCGGCCAGCCGGGTTTCTGGCGAGGAAGGCCGGTTGCTGCTGCCCACGCTTTACGAGGTCCACCAACACCAGTTCTACTGGAGCGTTGAGCTCAAATGCGGTCATGACCGCGCGACGCGCGTTCGTCGAGAACGGATAACCCCGTGTCGGCGAGGCAATCGCGGAGGTCCCGCGGCGAAGCGGTTGCAATCTTGGCGAGCGCGGTCCCGGCTGCTCGCGCCAGGCCCGTATCGCTCTGCCGCTCGACCCACCGGGCGCCGAGAAGGCGCTTCGAGCTCATCTTCGGTGAACATGAGCGGCGGAAGGAAGAAGCCCGCACGAAGGACGTAGCCGATGCCGGCTCCGCTTCACCCTACGACGACCTCGCTTACCTGAATTACCGGAGCCTGGTCGGTATAGTTAGGAATATCAGCCATGATCTCTTGCGCGTGCGGACCAAAGCCCGCTTGGAAGGCCTCCGCGGACTCGCAAAAGATGTGACACATGCCAACGTAGGTGGCTGGTACGCCTGGACCACCCCCCGTGAGTCCCCTGTCGATCGTGTAGTACTTGCAGCTATCGCCCATGCGGCTCTTTACAAGCGGCATGTGTTTGTTACGGTAGTACTCATGGTCGAATCGCGCCCCGGGCGTATTGGGGTACATCACGCTGACTTTGATCATCGTTCTTCTCCTATCTTCGGCCTATTCAGTCTATCGATTGCGGCGACAACAGGATCGTAAGTCGCGAGAAAGGAGATTCCCAATGCCAGAACCACGCCGACAAGGTATTCCATAACTAACCCCTGCGCTCGGCATTCTTATACCACGGGACGAAACGCGCCAGCACTCGGCTCTGTTGCCCCGCTTTGCCTTTGTTCCAGCGACGTGTTGCGTCGCGACATTGCGCGAGCAGAGAATCCGACACTCGCTCGACCACCTCCGTGATCTCGTCGGCAGTGGTCGTGCGGGAGAATCGATCCGTCCCATTGTCCGAGTCACTTCACAGCCTTTAACTCACGCAGCTGCGAAACTGTTTGGCTAGTTGCGCGCGGCAATGTCCCGTTCATGCGAACGGCGACCACTACGCCGGATGCAAATGTTAGCGCGGCGACGGCCGCAATCGCGGCGGACAGGCCCAGCGCATCGGCGATGAGACCGGCGAGCAGCGCACCGAATGCATATCCGAGATCGCGCCATAGCCGGTACACGCCCACGGCGGAGGCGCGCCAGGCCGGATGTGTTACGTCTGCGATCGCAGCAAGCAGTGTGGGATACACCATGGCAGTACCGATTCCGAGCAGCACAGCACCAGTTGCGAATCGAGCCATGCCATTCGAGATGATCACCAGCGCAATACCCGCGGCCTGCACCCACATTCCCGAAGCAATGAGCCACTTGCGTCCGATGCGGTCGGACCATGCGCCGGTACCCACCTGCGCAATCCCCCAAGTCGCCGGGTAGATGGCGGCCAGAATACCGATCTGCTCCAAGCTCATCTGTCTGGCCGCAAACAACAACGGGAACAGCCCCCACGCCATGCCGTCGTTGAGATTGTTGACAAGCCCCGCTTGCGACACACTCGACAGATTGCGATCCGTGAGCGTGGTTCGCC
Source organism: Gammaproteobacteria bacterium (assembly GCA_028293745.1). Taxonomy (GTDB): domain Bacteria; phylum Pseudomonadota; class Gammaproteobacteria; order Steroidobacterales; family Steroidobacteraceae; genus 13-2-20CM-66-19. The sequence continues at coordinate 15,751 of JAQGOF010000106.1, forward strand.
AGAACACTTCTCGTTGCGAAGGCAATCCCTCGGAACTCTCTCGCATTGCCGCCTCGTGCGCGACGTGGTGGTGTGTTTCGCGCACAGCGAACACGGAGAGCGTGAGGCCAAGCACAACAAACACGACGCAACCAGCCAGCCGGCCACAAGCACCTGCTTGCGTCCGAACCGATCCGCAAGGCGTCCGGCGAGGTAGTTGGTCGCGGCCTTGGTTACACCAAATGCAACGATGAACGAGAGAATCGCCGCGCGGGCCGCAATGCCGAGCTCCTCTTCGGCGATCGCTGGAAGAATGCTGCGATCGAGCCCGACCATGCCTCCGACAAATGCGTTGACGAGCACGAGGAGCGAGAACTGCGCCCAGTTCTCGCGCAAGCCCAGCCGGACACTCGTCGCCTCCACGGCTATGCCGGAAGGCCGGTGCGATTCTCGCGCAGAATGTCCTGCATCTCGGCGGGCTTCGCCGGCACGTTCGAGAGTGTCTCGACGAACTCCTCAACCGACACGCGAAGGAGGGGGTTCCAGCGCTTCTCGAACGCGATGGTGCTAGAAGGCTTGCCACTCATCCCGGCGCCGCAGCTCGAGCCTGCGAAGTGCCCGGGATAGATTTCGAGATCGTCGGGAAGTGTTAGCAGCTTCGTATGCAGGCTCACGAAGAGCTCGCGCGCATTTTCGCGGGCTCGCCC
>JAQGOF010000110.1 GCA_028293745.1 Gammaproteobacteria bacterium
CCGCAAAGGGCCGAGTCTGAACTCCGAACACCCAATCCGGGTAGATCCCGTATCGGGCCAGAAATTCGAGCAGTGCCAGCGAGTCGTAGAGGCATTCGTCTTTGGAAGAGAACAGGAAGACCCGGTAGCGCGCGAATGCCTCCACCAGCCTGCGTGCACGCTCTGCATCGAGCGCGCTCGCATTCGGTCCCAGGAGATCCTTGCGCCTTCTGACTCGCCGGATCACACGCTCGAAAGGCCACGCACGTAGTGCAATTTTGGCCAGCGCCGAGGCCGTGAAAAACTTCAGCCAGCTTCCTGACCGAGGTCCGGCAGATGTGTCGGTCCCGGATACCAATTCCCTCATCGGAACGATAGCGGTTACCGGCGTCGCTTCCTTCCCGGGCGGGATGCCCTCCGTCAGCAGACCACGACCCAGGAGGACATCGATTGCCGCGGTCGTCTCGGGCGAGGGCGAATCCGCGCCTGGCGCCCCGCCAGACGCCTTGACCGGCCATCCATCGACCAGCGCGCTCAAACCCGCCGTTTGTGCGGCTTCGAGGGCCCAGTAACGATCTTCCTTCAGATCCAGTAACACCAGGTGCTCGCCATTCAGGCATATGAAGACATGACCAGCCAGCGCATAACGCGCCATTGGACTCTCCTCCCCGAAGCCTTGCCCCGCCCGGCGCGGTTTGATCCGCACCGGAACGAGGCAAGCGCATTGTTCTTATGGGATCGAGCTATTCCGCCTCAAAAGAGGAACAGCTTGTCGTGGGGCGGGGTGCCCAACTCGAACAAGAACATGAATGAAACGCCCTGGGTGCGTTCCGATGCGCGACCGCAGTCGACTATCTCGACCGCCTCCGTGCCCTGCACTGTGTTCTTGATTTTCCTTTCAATTTCCAGCGTGCTCATGAGTCCTCTCCAGTCGTGATGTCGAACCTGACGAAAGCAATCCGATCGCTTGTACGTCGGTCCATCAACGCGGCTTGCGCCCACTTCACGCTCCTTGTCAGGTTAGGTTCGACGGGTGCCATTGATCGGTTGGCCAGCGAACGCTGCGCCTAAGTCAATCGCCCGTCAAGTGGTGTCAACACAAAATCCGGCGCCTGCATCACGACCGCCGCAGGCGGGACGGAATGATCCAGTTCCGTCTATTGGACCATGGGCCAATTGCATTGCTGCTGTGCTCGCCGACACCTTGCGGCCAGGTAGATCGTAGCGGCTCCTGTCTCGCGGACAGCCGAGGACACCACCCGGACATCGAAAGAGTGCTCGAGGGTGGCAATGAAGCTGTCCATGTCGGTGCTGCGAAAACGGCCGCCGATCTCGAGTCTGGCCCGGGCCGGGTCCACCAACACGAGCTGCTCGCGGTGGTACCGGTTGAACTCGGCCACCGCCTCGGGAAGGGGGTCTTTGGAGAACCAGATCCAGCCATCCGTCCAGGCTGTTCGGCGCTTCAGGGCCGCGGGAGATAGTTTCGCGCGTGACATCACGGTGGTGGAATTTATGCCAATTGATTCGCCAGCCGACACAGTCAAGACATACGGGGTTGCCCCTGGCCGGGGTATCCCTTCCGAGCGCTGCACATGCGCAACCCTGGCCCCTCTTCCCCCTTCAATGGCGATGCGCCCCTCGATGACGAGCACCTCGGTTTCCTCGTCGTCGCGCAATCGGACGGAGAATTTCGTACCGACGGCACGGATCGTTGCGCCACCGGCTCTGACCGAGAAAGGCCAGCTCGGGCGGTGCACGACCGTGAAGAGGGCCTCACCGTGAGTTAGCACGACCTCACGCTGCCCGCCTGTAATGAGCACTTTGATCTCACTGCCCGTGTTGAGATCCACTTGAGTGCCATCCTGCAGGATGACTCGCTGCATGCCACCCATGTTGGTTGCGTAGAGCGTCCATACAGGACTTGGATGTGGCACCCACTGGGCAGAATCAACTCGCAGGATGGATATAACCATCAGAACGAGGATTTCGAGTCGTCTGATTCCCTTGCGCCTCAGGCATTTCTGCCGCATGGACTTCTGCCTGCTCATATAACAACACCTGTCTTGCGGGACCTCTTCAAAGAGAGTCGTGCGATTACCGCTTTTCCGTTAGCTATTTTTCGCGTTCCCTGGCAGTTATTTTGAACGTGACGGATTCATGACTTCCAACATCACGCCGCCGCCCGCAGGATGCGAACGGCGGCGGCTTCTGCACGCGCAGGAGCTTCAGGGCCAGGTTAGGAATATCCGGTTGAACGGCGGACTGACTGCCTCGAACAGCAGTTGGTACGGCAGTCCGCGCGTTCGCGTGGATACGCGACCACAGTCGAGCAACTCGGAACAGTTTTTATTCGACATGACTGACTCCTTGTCATCGTATTGACATAAACGACACGCTCCTTGTCAGTCTCAACCCGTCATGGATCGGAGCCCCCAAGTTGCGCTCCACGATGTCGTGCGTCAAGTGAAAGAAACATCCAGGCAGATCGCATTTCGCACCCTGTACAAACAGGGCGCCGACTATCTGTTGTTGCAGCGCACACCGTTCCACTGGCAGTGAGGCCCGATCAGGACGAGGTCACCTGGCTGTCTGCCGGAGCGTTGCGGAACGGCTTTTATGCCCAAAGGCTGCAATGCCTTGATGAAGCTGTCGATATCCCGGGAATCAAAACCGCCGGAAAACGGGACATTCCGGATAGCCGGATCGCGAATCAACAGTTGCCTGCGGTTGTAGCGATTCAACTGATTGACGGCACTGCTCAGGGACTCGCGTATGAAGTCGAATTTCTCATGTGACCACGCAAGCTGCCGATCGAGCTCCGCCGGGTCCAGCCTGGGCCGCGCACGGACACATCCATCATGGGACACACTCACCTGTTCCCCTGCCTCCAGCGTCACAGTCTCGTCAGCAGTTCCCGTAAAGCCGGCCGCCGCGTCCGGCGGCGATTCACAATGGCGCTCCAGCTCAACGCGCCCTGTTTGGACGGTCACAGTGGTATTGGATGACACCAGGTGAACATCGAATGCCGTGCCTACCGCTCGCACAATCGCGCTACCGGCGCTCACTGTAAACGGATGGATGACGTCGTGCTCGACGTCAAAAAATGCCTCTCCATGCAACAGTCCGAAATTTCGCCCGTTCCCATGAAAATCCGTGTAAGCCGCGGATCCTCCTTTGAGCTGGACCAGCGACCCATCACTCAACCTGTAGCTGCGCGGGTCGCCCCAGAACACGAGTAGCGGTTGGTAGTACTCGTACACGGCAAACAGCACACCGGCGATAAGGACAACAACCGCCGCAGCGAGAGACGCGACAAGCGGACCGATGGAGAATCCCGGCGTCTCGACCCCGCCCGAATCGGACTTCGCCCGGGCCTGCCGGGTCTTCGCCTGAAATTCAGCGCCCATCCTTCGGATCTGCTGATGGATCGCGATGCTCAGCATGAATTCCTGCAGATGCCGTGGCGAACGCGCAAGCCAGTCCGCAAGCTCCCGTTGAACACCCTGTTCTGCGCCTTCCAATCTGAGCACGAATTCCGCCGCCTGTGCGGCGATTTCGGGCGCGTCCCGGTTACTCGTCTGCATGTTCCGCCTCCTGCAACATGATTGATGCCAAGCGAGCCCTGGCTCGCGAGAGATGCTTCTTTACGGTGGTGATCTCGATTCGAAGTTGTACGGCAATCTGCTCGTCCGACAGGCCCTGCGTATCCAACTCGATCGCCTGCCGTAAACGAGGCGGTAAGCGCGCGATAGCCTTCGGCAGCAACTCTTCCGGCTCTTCGGCCGCCAATGCAAAGGGCAGGTTGTTCCGTGAGGCTTCGGCCGTCCGCTCGAGGATCTCTTCGAGAGCCACCAGGGCAGCCTCGCGTTCGTGTCTCTCCCTCCAGAGGCGAGCCAGAAGATTTTTGATCATCTTTTTGAGGTACGCCTCTTCGTTGGCCACCTGCCGCCTCTTTTCGATGAATTTGAGCCACGTCTCCTGCACAAGGTCCCTGGCATCTTCAGGATTCTCACCCCGGCACATCCGCAGGAGCTTTCTGCACACATCACCGATCCGCGTGTTCTCCAGCAACAACTCTCTCGTTGGAATTCTTCTCACGTTCTCCCTCGCGGCTCGGCCTGTGGGCGCCGCCTGGGCAGGCCCCTGAACAAACTTTCCGTTGTCTTCATAAGAGAGAGGGATTCCGGACAAAAGTAGACATCCCGTGCGACCTTTTTTTCTTCGTTTCCACGGCTTCCGACGGTAGGGGGAAACGCGGCCTCCCTCGTCCTATCTACACAATCGCATTGCAACGTCCCTGGAGCCTTGATGACGGCCCGTCATCCGCGTTATCGACAGCCGAAGCGGGTCGTCCCTTTGCTGATACTGGCTCTGACGGGAAGCTGTGTGGCGCGAGCGGGCACTATCGCTCAACACGTAGAGATTGCAATTCCGGCCGGCCGGGCCATCGATTCGGTCAGGGCGCTCGCCCAGCAGACCAACCTGAACATCCTGCTGAGCGGTCAGCTCGCCGATGATGTCATGACGAATGCCCTCCATGGGTCTTTCACTGCGGCGGACGCGGTAACGCAAATCATCGCCGGCACGCCCCTCACATTCGCAATGGCCGACGATCACACGGTCACGATCTGGAACTGTGCAGAGTTTCGTTGCGGAGCCAGCGATTCCATCGGTTCGGACAACGAGAACAACCGCAGCCGCGAAGCCGACGGCCCGTCACACGGAATCGCAGCGCACAAGGAGATTTCCGACGAGCAAGTTGATGTCAACGGCGTCCGTACGCCTGTCGAAGACTATGCACCCCAACCGTCAATGCAGAAGATCGTTGTCACCAAACGGCAAATTGACCAGAACGGTGCGCTGACCCTACCGGGCGCCTTAGGCACCCTGACACAGGTACTGACGGGGGGCGTAACGGAAGGAAATATCCGTAGTGGGCGAGAGGCTGCTACGAACGGGAATCACGCCACCGGTATCAATATTCGCGGACTCGGCCCGGCAGCCACCCTGATCCTGCTCAACGGACACAGAACGGTGAAGGGCGGCACCGACGCAATGTATACCGAGTCGGACATGTTCCCGATCGAAGGACTGCAGGGCGTCGAGCTGCTCATGGACGGCCCACCGCTGAAATACGGAGGAGACGCGATCGGTGGCGCCGTCAACATCGTGATGGACAGGCAATTCACCGGTCGGTCCAGCGACTTCCAGAGTAACGGCCTGGACGCCAATGGCCGGCGCGAATACAGACTGGGCCACATGCAAGGCTGGAAATGGGGCGACACGCATTTCGAGTTCGCAATGGAGCTGCGGCAACAGAACGCACTGTCGGCAGACAAGCGAAGTCAGTACACGAATGATCTGACCCGTTTCGGCGGAAACGATTTCCGCACGCCTTACAGCCAACCTGGAACGATCCTGGCCGGATCTCAGACATACCGGATTCCACCCAACCAGGACGGAACAAACCTGACACCGTCCAGTTTCACCGCGAACACCGGCAACCTGACAGATCAGCTGGAAGGCAGCGATGTATTTCCCAGGCAGCGGCGCTGGAACGCATACGTCGACCTGGACCGGGATTTCGGCAACGGCACGACCGGATCGCTGACCTCGCTATGCTCTCATCGCCAAGTCACTGCCAACGCTGGTACCTATACGGCCGCCATCACCGCCGACCCGAAGAGTCCGTTCTACGTCAATCCAACCGGAGGAACGGAGCCGATCAACATTTTGTACAGATTCGGCCGAGAGCTCGGCGCGAAAATGGAACGAGCGAAGGTCACGACGTGCGACTCGGCTTTGGAGTTCGACGCCCAGAGCTTCCGCGGCTGGCATCTCAATGGATCATTGGGATACGGCGTTGAGACCCAGAAGCAGACAATTGACGGATTAGTAGACTTCGCTGCGCTCAAGGCCGCACTGATCGCCCCGCGTCAGACAGCTTTCAATCCGTTTGGCGATGGCTCCCAGGCAGATCCC
>JAQGOF010000122.1 GCA_028293745.1 Gammaproteobacteria bacterium
GCTAGACTGACGACCGAGGCAGCGAACTTGAGATGCTTCATAGTTGGCTCCAGAGGCCTTGTACGCCCGGAGCCGCAAGACTCCGCAGCAAGCCCAGCGATACCTTTCGGTGTTAGATAACTATGGAATGCCACCCGAGCGGATAGTCGTTCGATGCGAGGATGACGACAGAAGCATGACGAAACATGCGAAAGCGCCTCTTCCGAGTTGAGTCTACGCACGAGCTCTGAGCAGAGTCAAACCCGCGAAAGTCGCGTTCCGCGGCCAAACACTGGCCCTCGAACGGCCTGCCCTTTAAGGTGCTTTCAGGGGCAACAGCAACCCCAGATGCTCCAGAATCTTCGCAATCGCCTCAGGTCCTTCGATAGCCGCTACGATCTTGAGCATCTCGCCACAACTCTCTCAAGTCTCGATCACAAAAAACGCGCTCAAGTCGCCGCCCCAGCTTACCGAGACGTGTCGCGGGATCCTCGTCTTCGGTATCCTTTCGTCCGCTGCGCCAGGGCCAGGAACAATCCGTTCCCGGCAGCCGACGATTCGGCGCAAATACGCATGGGGCGCTGGCACGCGCAAATCCTTGGGGAGCGGTTTGACGATGAAGCGCCGTGGTCGCGCTGACGGTCCGACGCCTCGGCCGAGTTGCTACCCGTATCTGTGTGCGCTGCGTAATGCTGCGCAAAAAACAATCAGGTGCTTGTGGGGATTTTGTGGGAGCCGGTCCCACTTCGTAGTGCTCAGTCGTGACAAATGCAACGGGTGGCACGCGGAACTCACTCTTTGACGAAAAATTACTTCAATAAATGCGGATGCTGCGGAACTCGAGGTAACGGATGACGCGCTCGCTTTCCACCTGATCCCGCGCGAGCCGGCTCAGGTCATCCACCAGGAGAATGTCGAACTCACTGCGTTTGGCCGCGCCGAGCATTTCCTGATATTGCGGCCGGGAACGGTCGGCGCCGGTGATGGCTCGGTCGGCATATTCGCGGATGACTTCCCAGCCTTCGTCATCCGCGCGTCGCCGGCAGTTACGCAGTTGATCGTCGATGCTGGCGGCGCGCTGCTGCTCGCTCGAATAGCGTGCGTAGGCCACGGCGCGCAGCCGTTTCGGGGAGGTCATTTTCGCGACTCCATTTGCTTCAGGTAGCGGTCAATCGCGCCGCGAATCTGTTCGCTCACCGGAACGCCCAGTCTTGCCTTGAGCTTCAGAAGGTCTGCGTGCTGAGCGTGCGTCAGATACACCAACACCGGCTTCACGTTGACGGGTTTTGAGGGCATGTGCGGCCTTGCGCTGATCGCTCGGCTTCGGCATCGCCCTCATCAACATCGGGGTCCTCCGGCCGTCGTGTTCCGCGCCCCGAATCGCTGCCGGTGTCGCTGCCATCCTGGCGCGGCTCCCGCGCCGACCGCTCCTCCAGGAGGCGGTCGATGGCGGCGCGCGCAAACGCACGCGCGAGCTCATCCAGCAGATGCGGCGGAAAGCTCACCTACTCGCTCGCTGTCTTACCTCCCCAGATACACCGCCGTTACCGATGGAAGGGCGAAGGCCAGGTGTTCAGGAGTCACCTGTTGCCTCGAATGAGGCGCCCCGCCGTACTTCCTGTTGGAAGATCGGGCGGGGGTTATGCAAAAGACGACGAGGGCTTTATGGCCTAGGAATGAATACCTCCTTTCGAAAGTGGGATAGGAAAACGACAGGCAGCGGCCAGGGGCCGCTGGGGCTGCAATGACGAGCGTGACGCGTGACGCGGGAAGCGTCAGATGGGATGGCGTGACAGAATGGAGTCTGTCGATGAACAACTCAGGTTCCACCCCGTTACCGGGTCACGCGCGCGAGGGAACCGAGGCGCGTTGGATGTCCGAGTGGGTACGGCGTCAGCGATGCGTACAAACACCGCGACCTATGGCAACGGCAGTATGACCGAGCGTGATTGCGCAAGTTCCGATCAACGCGTCGCTGCGGCCACCCGCATTGTTGCAGCCCGACCGCGCGCTCGCTACGGCCAAGCTATGCCAGTGGCATAACTGCTTCGACCGTCGAACGCTCATGGGCTGATCCCAGCTCGGATATCTGCAAAAGATGACTCTCGCATCGGCATTCAGCCCGCAGCGATACAAGCAGGCTTGCGGGCGCGAAGATCCACCGAGCCGAGGTCCGACTACCCATCATCACGCAGTCGTCACCCCGCCGTCTGCACGCAAAGCCGTATGGCTGCTGCAGTTTTTCCGGCCGTCACTGCGGTGTGCAGTGACGGCCTCCGTATCGTTTTTGCCGGAGAATCTGCAGCAGCAGTCAACGGACTGCTCACTCATCGTTGGCGCAGTCTGGACTCATGTCTGGTTCACCATCTGAGCCTCTATTCTTGCCACGCCGCGGATGCCTCGGCCGGCGGGACCTGTGAGCTGGCGCTGCCAAACTTCAGCCCACGTCTCACAGATTCAGTCGTGCTCTGAACTCTCGGGTGCGGTCACGAGCGACGGTCAAGTCGGTCCCCTGCACGTCCTTGAGCCGCGCGTTGAGACCCCCGCCGGGAAGCGGGGATAACTCCTTGATCCACGTTATATTCACCAGTGTCCCGCGATGGATGCGGAAAAATGTTTTCGGATCCAGCCTCTGTTCGAGCTGCGCGATGGTGTGATCGACACCATACGCCTTGCCTTCCGATACTGCGAAAGTCATCTTCTCTTCGGCGTAGAAATGCGTGACCCGCGCCAACTCGAGAAACCGCAATCGGTCTCCCAGGCGCGAAGCAATGCGATCAGGATACTCCGGGCGGTTCTGGCGAAACGAATCGGTCAGACTCCGGAGCAGCGCCTGGAGATGTTGTGACGAGGCCGCTGATGCGCGCAGCTGCTCGACCTTGGTGAGCGCTCTGTCCAGGTGCTCCGGTTCGATCGGCTTGAGCAGGTAGTCGACCGAGTTCACGGCAAAGGCGTCCAGCGCATATCGATCGTAAGCCGTGGTAAATACCACGATCGGTTGCCTGGGCAGGCTGGCCAAGACTTCGAAGCCGTTGGAGCGCGGCATCTGTATATCGAGAAAGCACACATCGGGAAGGTCGGAAGTCAGGGCGGCGACGGCCTCCTCAGGCTCGGTGGTCTTGCCGATGATCTCGACGCGGCCGCTCGCTTCGAGCAGTCGGGTCAGGCGCTCCAGCGCCAATGCCTCGTCATCGACCAGATAGACTCGCAGCTTCATGGGCATGGCAATATCATCTGCACGACGCACCATCCATCGCGCCGCAATACATTGAGACTGGCAGCGTCGCCGTACAAGGCGTCGAGGCGGCCGACGAGATTGTCGAGTCCATGTCCGGCACGGATCGCTGCGACGTCAAAGCCAGGCCCCGTGTCACAGACTTCAATGCACAAGCGCGCGTTCGCGAGTGATGCAGTGATCGCGAACTCCCCACCAGCCCGTCGCGGCGAGATGCCGTGTTTCACTGCATTCTCCACCAGTGACTGGATCGATAGGGGCGGCACCTTCGTATCGCGCAGCTCGTCGGGCACCTCCACGCGCCCACGCAACTTGCCGCCGAAGCGAACTCTTTCGATCTCGACGTAGTTTTCGGTTATGGCTAGCTCGCGGACCAGCGGAATCACCGGTTGAGTCGTGTTATCCAGCGAGGAGCGCAGCAGACCGGCGAGCCGCACCACGGTCTGTTCCGCCTTGGCGGGATCCGTGGGAATAAGCGAGCTGATCGAATTGAGTGTGTTGAACAGGAAGTGGGGATGGAGGCGTGACTCGAGCGACTGCAACCGCGCCTCCGCAACCAGTTTCCGCGCGCGCTCTGCCGCGATTTCCTTTTCGTGCAGCTTCCCTTCTGCTTCCTGCAGCCGGTACCGCAGTGAAGCGTAAAAGAAGGCCCCTAGACCAAACACCAGAGCCAGCAGGACCGCTGTCTGCAAACTATGCAGATAGTCGGTCCAGAAGTGCTGCGGGATGGCGACGCGAGTCCACATGAGAAGAGTTTGGGCCGTGAGGCATCCCACGGCCGCAAACGACAGAGAACCGAGAACAACTACGAATACCTGCCGGCGCTTGCGGCCTGAATATCTCCCGAGCCATCCCGGCAATACCAGAATCGCCGGCAGCGCCGTCACGTTCGCATAGACCATCGAATAGGCCGCCATGCGCAGCAGATCCCGCGGGCCCCAGGTGCCGTTGCCTGCAGTCTGGATCAGTACCACGAGCAGCACGGACAGATTGGTCCACAGCAGCGAGAAGATCCATACGCGCCCCCTTCCAGACATCGCGGTGGTACCCGATTACTTCGTGACGACGGGCTCGAAGATGCCGCTTCGAAATACGCTCACGACTTGCGGCCTGTCCTGGCCGGTGAGAGTCATTTCCCCCAGCATGTCCTCGTAAAGTGTAGCGTATTCGATCTGCCTGGTTGCCAAAGCGACCCAGATTTGACCCCAGTAGTGGCTGCGACCTCGCAGCGTCACCGGGCCGTTAGCGATCTGCAGCGGGTTGAAATAGGCGCTGTAACCAATCAAGGCGCAGTCACGGCCGTTACGTTCGGAACGTCCCATCCACGTCAGCTGCACGTCGCGGTTCTGGAACGCCCCCACTCCGGGCATATCGATCTGATCGGAGGTGAGGTGATAAGGCTGGTTCAATTTCAGATGCGCGAACTGGCTCTGTCCATATTGCTCAATCATCTCCGTATCCCAAACCAGATTGCGTTCGAACATGGCCGTGGCCGGAAACCCCCTGAAGAAGTCCGGCGCCAGGCTTCGCGAGGCACTGGCCGGCTTCTTTTGGTATCGGAACCCCTCCATGAACTCCCGCTTCTGTGCGGGACCGGCAGGTTCCCCTGGGCCATCGGAGTCGATCTGGAAGACATCTGTCCAGACAGCATCGCCTCCAGGAAGGCCGCGTGTGTAGTTTCCGGAAATGAGCTGCCGCCGAATCACTTGGCCCGTCGTGTTCGAGGTTGAGTACTCAGCCGTCCATCGGTAGGTGCGGCGGCCGTCATCCTTCACGATGACGCCGTGCGGCAGCGTCCAGGAACCTGCCAGAACGACGGTGCTACTCAAGAGCAGAAATCCACAGATCGATATCAAAGACGTTCGCATGGGTATGTCCTCCTAGATCTGGCCAGGAGTGTTCACCGGATTGGGGGCAGGAGCACGGACTACCTGACGAAGGGCGGCAGGTCCGGACGACAGGCGTGAGAAAGGGGATGAGCTGCGCCGGCCAAAGTTACACAGCGGCGTACGGTGCCGCCGTCCCACTGTCGCGGACAACAGTCCGCGCTTCGCGGCTATCATTGCGCAACCTCACGGGGTTTGTGTCGTGGTCAGGTGCTGGCCATGGCGGTAACCATAGCCGGCGCCGTTCAACCTACTTCACCCGGACCCGCACCGGCACCGGCACTGCCGGTACAGGACAATCCGCCCAGCCGGCACCAAATAAAAACTGTCCTTACCGGGCACATGGGTAACGGATGGACGGATTGAGCCACGAACGGTGCTCGCCTCCAGCAGCCACCGCGACAGACTTTGCTGTCGAACGCCAGTCTCTCGGGCCAAATGGATAGCACGCACGGCGGCTTTCCAATCAGTCGCTCAACCATCTTCTGTTTGCACGATTCAGCTTGGTTCGCGGCGTTGAAGGTGAGCTGAAAAACTCCCGGGAATAATTGCCCCCATTGGGCAATTATTGAGGCTTCACTCCGGGAGTTGAGTCCGATACGTTGGCAACTGACTCGAGTCGCTCGTCATTGCTTCTGAACCTGCGGAATAATGGGCTTTTGTCGCAATCAGCTAACGGCCGGATAGGAAGTAGACCCATGGCAGTCACCCAGCGCGATACGCAGCGTCATACTTACGGCGACTACCTCGAGTGGTCCCGTGATTATGGCGACGAAATAATCGACGGTGTGGCCTATGTCAGGGAACCTCCCTCACCTTCACGAATCCACCAGGAACTGGTCGTCGAGCTTTCCTACCAGATCCGCTGTGCGCTGGAAGGTATGTCCTGTCGCGTGTACGTCGCCCCGTTTGATATCCGGTTGCCAAGATCTGACGAGTCCGACGAGAAGATCGACACGGTGGTTCAGCCCGACGTTTTCATCGTCTGCGACCGTGGCAAGACCGACGAACGCGGAGTGCGAGGCGCCCCTGACTGGCTCGCAGAGGTCCTCTCACCCAGCACCGCCAGCTACGATCAGAGCGTCAAAATTCCTCTCTACGAGCGTGCCGGCGTCCCCGAAGTCTGGCTGATACACCCCACGGATCGAACGTTGGCCATCTACCGGCTCGAAGACGGTCGATATGGACGTCCGATCTATCAGGAGCTGAAAGGGCAAACACTCCTCAGCGCCGTCCTCGGCGTCAGCATCGACTGGGATCGGATGATGACGCGGTTGGTGTAAATCAGACGGTTATTTCACGAGATTCGCCAGATACGCGGACCAGGGCGCTCGATCGAACCTGTCCCGTTGTCCGTGGGTGGAGAAACCGGCCGGGTAAAGCGCCTGATCATCATTGCTTTTTGTGCGGGATTTGTGGGGATCAGCGCTGCGCTGTTGTGCTCAGTCGCGACAAATGCAACGGGCGTCGCGCGGCGGGTGGTTGGAAAAATTGAATAAAATCAGAAGGCTCAATGTCCGGGCAACTCATGCATTCGCCGGCGTCTCAGCTTTGTAATCAGGGGGTCGGGGTTCGAATCCCTCAGCCGGCAAACCCCAGATCACTAGCCCGCAGCCGATTGGTCGCCGCGGTCAGACACCAGCATCTACGTTCCTACTGGCTGACATGCGGAAAATTGTCGGGGTCGAGTCGGCTAAGCTGAAGGAGCCGGAAAAGCCAGTAGCGCTTCCTGTACGGCACGTAACAATGCTGGTGCATGAGCAATCGCAATGTTATAGACCTTGCTGTGGTCCAACTCCGCATAACCATGCGCGAGGATGTTGCGAAACCCGATGATGTCCCTGGAGCTTCGAGGTAGACGCCAGGATCACGCTGCGAAATAGACGGGCGACTTGCTTTTCTCGATGTAATACCGGAGCCGTTTGTTGCGAATCGCTCGCAGCTCGAGGAGATCGACCGAGCGACCGAATATTGCTTCCAGTGATTCTTTCAGATCCAAGAAATTCGAGAAGCTGTTTGCAGCTTTCGGCTCAAATTCAACGAGCACGTCTACATCACTGCGGCCGTTATCGAAATCATGGCAAAGTATCGAGCCAAACACCTCCAGCCTGCGCACGCCGTGGAGTCGGCATAGGCTCTCGATGGCGTCGCGATTTGTTTCGATCACCGGATGCATGGGCGGAAGTTTACCATGTGTGCCCACGGCTCTCGTTCAGAGCTGGCAGTCGCGGCCGATCCGCAAGCAGCTGTCCCTGAGGTCCGAGGTTTACCAGGCTCCGCAGGGTGGCGTGGCCGACCGAATAGCCGGGAGGCGGCCAAGACAAGGCCGGGTCAGGATAGCTAGCGCATGGGTTTATCAAGAATATTGGTAAAGGCAATAAACTCAATATAGATGCCGGCGGGAATCCAGCGAGGAGGGCAAACGTCGTTCAGTGGAACTTGCCCGGTTGTCCGTGGGTGGAGAAGCCGAACGGGTAGACGAGTTGGCGATGGCCATGACTGAGTGTCCCCGGATATGCAGTCGATATTCAGGTTGGCTGCGATTTCCGTAGGCACTCGAACCCGACAAAAACTGTTGGAGTGAGCTGACGGAGGCCAAGTCACTCGCGATGATCAATTTCATGGGTCTGCGAGAAATGTCCCACGCACACACGAGGTGTGCGTGGGAATACATTGCAATGCCGCGATCGTTCCATTGATCGAGCGTCTGTCTACGGACCGCAGACTCCTGAAGGCAGACGGCCGCTTGGGAAAGGTGTCGTCGTTCTATCGATCGATTGCAGGAAGCGCACGAGGTCTTTCCGATCCTCAGGGTTCCTCAGCGTATCGATACCGGCAGTACCGGCGCTCCGATGCGTCACGTTCTGCAGGACTGCGTCGAGCGTCGGCGCCGCGCCGTTGTGCAGATACGGTGCGCTTGCGAACACCGAGATCAGTGACGGAACGTTGAATCCAATGGCACCTCTTGCCTGGACGTTGGCTACGTTGTTCGCGCGGATCTCGTTGCTGAGGCCGTCTGCGAACAGGGCAGGATCGAAAGTTCCGACTCGGCACAGGAACTCGGTGAGCTGGGCATCTACGACTTCAGCGGCGGCCGCAGGCGGCCGGAAGTCGAGAATGCTGTTCGTCCAGTCTTCTCCGCCGTGGCAGCTTTGACAGCCAGCCGCAGCGAAGAGCCGCCGACCCTGGCTGACGTTCCGGTAGCTCAGCGGCGAGATCGGGGCGCGCACACCGAGGGCGATATAGGTCGCAATGGCGTCGAGGTCCTCATCGCGGCCCGTATTGGCCACGCCGACTAGATCGGGGACCTGCGCAAGGCCTGCAGCGCCTTCGAGAATCCCTTCAATCAAGCCGCCGCCGCCGGACACCGCGCGGATGTTCCGTTCGAAGTCCTGCACTTCGTCGCGGACGGCTGACCAGTTAAGCGCTCGCTGATGCGAGTCGGGAAGCACGGGGGCACCGTTGCGGATGATCGTGTCACCGTGGGTGAAGGTATTTTCCATCGAGATCGTCTGCCGGGGTCCATCGGGAAACATCCAGGTGACGCTGTCGTGCAGACCATCCACATGGCAGCTGTAGCACGAGCCCCAACCGGTGTCCGACATGCGCCCGGCCGGGCGCAGTGAATTGGGGGCGCCCCCTTCCGGGCCAATTGCCGTGTTGAAGAGCTGTTTGCCCCGCAGGACGATCGCGTCTACGGTACCGGCCGCCGGCAAGGCCGTCGATTGAATCCGCGCGAGTGTTGCGTACTTGGAAGGGTCGTTCTTCGAGATGTCCACCACGGCGACATCGCGCGAAACGAAATCCATGACATAGGCGCGGGTGTCCTCGGAGTTCAGGACGATACCGCGCGGGTTCTTGCCGCCGATGACGTCCTGTGGGTCGGCTTGACCAATCTCCCGGAAATCCTTGAGCTCGATCCGCACGATATGGCCAGGATCTTGCGCGTTGCGCGGCGGATTGATGCTGGGAACGCCCTGGGCGTCCACCTCGACCCGCAGCAAGCGGTTGGTCGCCGCCACGACGACGAACCCTTCCGCCGATTTGCGCTTGAACGCCAATGCGAAGGGGTTGGTATTGAAGAGTTTCACGCCAACCGGCTCGAAGTTGACGCCCTCATTCATATTCAGCGACGGCACAGCCTCCGTGTCAACTCGCGTATCGATCACCGACAGGCAACTCTGCACATTCACGTTGAAACGGAACGGCCCGTTCGGCGAGGAGCAGGTCCCGGTTACATAGGCAAACCCGCCCCTGATTTCGATCGCCTCGAGCAGGTTCGGGAAGGCAGTGGTGCGGTCGTCGAAGATCTGGGTCAGCGGTTCACGTGCGAGCGTGTTGCCGTCCGACTGAAAGAAGGGCGCTACGACGATCGGCTTCAGGACGATCTCCTTGATCACTTTCTTCGAGTCTGCGTCGATCACTGTCACGCGCCCGACCCGGCCGTCGTCGGCTCCCTCGGTTTGCGTCAGCGGACGGACCTCGTACGGAGCTGGGTTTTGTGATAGCAACTGAGTCACGTATACCTTCTCGCCATCGGCCGTGACCGCGATCCCATGCGGCTTGGGCCCGACGTTTCGGATCGTCTTGATCACGAAGTCCCACCGAGTGTCGATGACTGAAACGGTATCCGACGACTGGTTGCTGACGTAGAGCGTGCGCCCGTCGGGACTGAGCGCGCAGCCGAAAGGCTCGGTGCCGACCTTGATCGTCTTGATCAGCTTCCTTGTCTCTGCGTCGATGACCGAGACCGTGCCACTCACCATGTTGGTCACATAGACCTTGGAGTCATCATCGTCATTATGCCTGCCCTTGCCGCGGTCGTGATCATCGTCGTCATTTTCTGACTTGATGGACACACACCACGGCTCCTTCCCGACCGGAATTTCGGCAACTTTTTTGTTCGCGTCCTTCGCGACCAAGAACACCGACACCGAGTCGGTGTCAGGGTTGACGCTCCAGACGAACTTGTCATCGCGGGTGATCGCGATCGGACTTGATCGGGTCGCGAAGGATGTCTTGCCGTTATCATGACCATGGTCTCGCTGGTCCACCGATTGATCTGCCGCCATCGCCAGTGCGCCTCCGGTGCCCAAAAGGACCACGCTGCACAAGGTGATCGCGCTGGCGGGTACGAGAGAAAGGCTGCGCAGCAGTGATTTTCGTTCATTCATGAACAAACTCCTCCCTTACGTGCTCGGACTTCGCCGTTAGCGCGCTCGGATTTCGTTGACGAAGACGCGGCCGCATCGTCGCGACGCGGGCGGAAGCATTCATTAGATCGAAAGCCGTCGATCGCAGACGACACGGGCAAGTTGAAACGATCCTTGGCGAAGCCCGCGGCGTCACAACCAAATCTGGCTGGGTCGGCTGCGATGTCCTGAAGGACCAGATCGCAAGTGGACGGACTCGCGTGATTCAGCGGGCAGCCACGATTCCTCCGGACAGAAACTGGGCCGCGCATTCCGAGACCGGCCGCGCCCGCATAAACATCCGTGGTGCCTGCGTAGGCTTTGCGGGTAGCCGGTCTCGCTGCGATCGTCTCGAACCAGCGCTTCAGATGCGGGAAGCGGCTCGCCAAGCGGCGGCCTCGGAAACTCCGAGCTGCAGCAATACGTTCCCTGTCACCAAGCCGGATCGTCCGATGTCGGCGGCAGTGAATACCGGCGCTGCGTCCATCGGGAATCTTCGTGGAGATAACGTTCCACAAGGGGTGTGCGGCCTCCGTGGAGGTGGGTACACCGCGATCGGGAACGGGAAACCACTCAAATGTCGGACCGACTCGCACCGAGATTTTGGGCTCCTCCGCCAGATCCAATTCTCGGATCTTGTCCCGCTGTCCAAGCAGACTGTTGAGAACGGCGAAAGATGATGCAGACCTGGGGAACATCTCGAATCTCCTTCGGCTCATCAGCCCTCCCACAGGCAAAAATGCCTGCAGGATAGCCACGGCCTTCAGTTCGAGATGCCCGTTCCTCTGCCGATCGGTGACACTTCGCACCGTCCGTCACCCCTGGACCAGGTGCCGCGAATGCCGAGGCACCAATCGTCATTGCTGTCGATGCAATGATAGGCCACAAGAGGCGAAGGGCGGTGCTCACTGTTTCAATCTCGTCAAGTTGGCGATAAACGACCGTACCCATGTCGTCCCACCATCATTCGAATACGACTCCTCGTATTGGTGCGAATCCGGCTTGATGTCGGACCACACGGCCCTCACCAGGATCGCCTTGTCATTCAAGGTGTCCTGACCAACCAGCACGCCGCGGCCGTCCTTGAATTCACCGACATTCGGCGACGACGACAGTGTCCCGACCTTGCTGTTCACGAACGACTGACTCCACTGGTGCGCCTGCGGGTTGTACAGAAACAGGGTCAACCCCTCCCAGTGTCCCTTCGGCCCGTCCGCTTCGATCTCCTCCAGTTGCGCCCGACCATCCCACACCTTGCGCACGGTCACCGTTCCATTGAGATCTATCGACTTCGTGCCACCCTCGAACGGATCGAGAAAGCGCTTGATATGGGTCTTCCACACGCCAATGTTGAAATCAAAATCGTGCTGTCCATCGCGCATTGCGGTGGGAGGAGTCGGAGACTGGGATGCTCCGACGCGGGGATAGAAAAGAGCAATGCCTGCGACGGCTCCCAGAACTACCGCAGTCTGCGCCCAATGTTTCACTTGCTTCTCCAAAACGTTAGGCAATGAGTGTCGCCGTGCTTATCCAAAGCCGCTGTAACATTAGCCGCTGTGGCATTGCGGGTTACTGTGGCTTACGGAACTTCAGGATGAACTGATCCGTGTGGCCTTGGATGGACTTGTCAAATACCTTAATGGTGCGAGGATCACCTGGATTCGCCAGGATCACACTTTCGCTGTCGAAGACAAAGCCCGCGGCTTCCACTTCGCGACGTACTGTGGCGGGATCGATGCGGTGTAGAGTCTCCGTGACATCAGCCGGGGCACCGGGTGCGGCTGTGTGGTCGAGGACGACGTACGACCCGCCAGGCTTCAAGGCATCTAACACGGCTTTGTTGAACGCGGCGATGTCCACCGGACCAAAGTACTTGTTATGGAGATCGTGGTAGTTCTGCGAAATCCAGAAGACATCAAGCT